>JBCDGY010000059.1:0-13504 GCA_039414375.1 Bacteroidota bacterium
AGCAAGCCCAAGAGTAGGTATCTCTCTAGCCTGCATAAATAAAGAACCGCCTAAAATCGCACAGTTTACAGCAATCAAAGGCAAGAAAATCCCTAAGGAGTTATACAAGGAAGGTGAAAATTTCTCCACAACAATTTCCACCAGCTGCACCATCGTTGCGATGGTAGCGATGAACATAATGAAGGATAAAAAACTAAGGTTGTAAGAGGCGTATTCTGGTCCTAACCAGGCTAGTGCACCATCTTGTAATAGATATTGGTCTAACAACCAGTTTAAAGGTACCGTTACCGCCAAAACAAAAATGACGGCAGCTCCAAGACCTACTGCAGTGCTTACTTTCTTGGATACGGCCAAATAAGAGCACATTCCCAAGAATACGGCAAACACCATATTATCAATAAAAATGGACTTGAAAAATAATTCTATATGTTCCATCATAACTTTATGCTTTTATGCTTCTTCAATCAATGCCCGGTTACGAGAACGTTGTACCCATATTAATATCCCGACAACAATAAGCGCCGCAGGCGGAATAATCATGAAACCGTTGTTTTCATAACCAATACCATACAAGCCTGTTTTAGCGATAGGATCACCCAAAACGGGAAATCCGAAAAGGGTACCTGTTCCTAAGAGCTCCCGAAAAAAGCCCACGATAATAAGAATGACACCATAGCCAAGTGCATTGCCGATACCATCTAAAAAAGACCGCCATAGTCCGTTTCCTAAAGCAAAAGCCTCAAAACGGCCCATAATGATACAATTGGTAATAATTAAACCAATGAAGGCACCAAGGGTTTTACTCAATTCATAAGCAAATGCTTTCAGCACCTGATCTACGATAATTACTAGCGTAGCTACAACGACCAGCTGCACGATGATTCGTATTTTGGAAGGGATTACATTTCGTAGTAACGAAATAACCACATTCCCAACACCCATAACAAATATTACTGAAATGGCCATAACCACAGAAGCTTGTAGTTCTGCTGTAATTGCCAATGCAGAACAAATTCCCAATACTTGAATAGTAATGGGATTGTTATCCGCTAAAGGGTCTAGTATAAGATTTGCGTCTTTTTTGGACAGTAATGCCATCTTAGTTTGTTCTTATTGTTTGTAAATAGGGCTTGTATAGATTTAAGCTTTCCTTAATCATAGCGGAAACACCATTGCCTGTTATCGTGGCCCCTGCAAGGGCATCCACCTCATAGTCAGTTTTGTCTTCATTTAGAGGATCATTATTACCTTTCGCAACAAGAATACCTTTGTATTGATTACCATCTACCACGGATTCTCCAGAAAAATCATCCATAAAAAAACGAAGCTTGATATTCGCACCAAGACCTGCAGTTTCTCCTTTATGATCAAAATAAACCCCTTGTACTACCAAGTTTTCATCCAAAGCCATAAAACCCCAAATAGCATCCCAAAGCCCTTTGCCGTACATCGGTAAAATATAGGAACGTTGACCGTCTTTCTCTCCGATAAAAAATGGTAAGGTAGCCTCTTCTCCCTTTTTAAGGGCAGCTATCTCTTTTTTAAGATCGATAAGATAAGCTTGATCGTCTTCAATAGCCTCTCCATTATTGTTGAGAACGTATTGCTCTTTAATGTAAGTGGTAAAAGCTTCTTCTACCCTTTCGGTAGGAATAAAATTAACGCCGCTATCCTCAGTATTCTCATGCACCCCCATGGCGTACAAGATATTCTTCTGCTTTGCGAAGCGTTCGTTTTCATCTATTTGCGGACGAAGGCCTGAGGCGAAAGAGGCTAGTATAGCACCCACCACAATGACCATCAAAACAGCAAATAAAACGGTGTATCCGTTTTTTTCAGTATTTAATGCCATGGTTAAACAGTTTCAGCTTTTAATTCTGCAGCAGCACCATCTACACTATCTGGTAAGATGGTGGCTTTCTTTAAACGTTTCATTCGTTTGTTGATGTTACCACGTACAACATAGTGGTCTATGGTAGGCGCGAAAACATTCATCAATAAAATGGCCAAGAAAACACCTTCAGGATATCCTGGATTAAAGACTCGGATCATTACGGAAAGGAAACCAATTAAGAAACCATAGATCCACTTCCCTTTATTGGTCTGTGATCCCGTTACTGGATCAGTAGCCATATATACGATACCAAAAGCCAATCCACCGACGATGAGGTGTTGCCAAAAATCAAAACTCATTAATCCGTAAAACTTACTGTAATCGGCTATCCAACCAAAATCGACTACCATGTTAAACATATAGCCCATAACTAAGGAACCCAATACGGCACTCAACATTATTCGCCAACTGGCAATCTTGGTGAAAACAAGAAACAAACCACCAAGTAATATTAGAAAGGTGGATGTTTCCCCAACAGACCCTGGGATAAAACCAAAAAACATTTCCGCTAAGTCATACTTAGCATACATTTCTTGCGTGTTTCCCTGCGCGAGATAACCTAAAATTGTCTCTCCAGAGATGGCATCAGCAGTACCTGCTCTGGCCACCCCTTCGTGCACCCATACCTTATCACCACTCATCCAAGTAGGATAGGCAAAAAACAAGAAAGCGCGAATGGTTAGTGCTGGATTCAGAATGTTCATCCCAGTACCTCCAAAAACCTCTTTCCCTATGATCACTCCAAAAGCCACGGCAACAGCCAGCATCCAAAGCGGAGTATCTACAGGAACAATCAGTGGAACTAACATTCCAGTAACCAAATAACCTTCTTCTACTTCGTGTCCTTTTATTACCGCGAAAATAAATTCGATGAGCAAGCCCACGCCATAGGAGACTATTACCAAAGGTAAAACTGTAACTGCACCTAGGATAAAGTTATCCCAGGTAATAAAGTGTTCTAATAGCGAGAAGTTCTCCGGAAACCCATTAACGGCAGAATAGTGCTGGTACCCAGCATTAAAAATACCAAAGAGCAAACACGGCACCAAGGCTAAAATCACTGTATTCATGGTACGCTTGAGGTCATCAACGACTCTTACATGACCACCGGAGTGTGTCGTTTCATTAGGAGTAAACAAAAAAGTATGAAAGGCATTAAAGGCCGGAGCCATTTTCTTACCTTGATACTTTAACTTGGTTTCATGCATTTTTTCTTTAAGTCCCATAGCTTATCCGATTTCTTGGTGTAATAAATCCAGTCCTTCCCTGATAATTTGTTGATGAGGTTGTTTAGAGATACAAACAAACTCCGTTAAAGCAAAGTCTTCGGGAGCGACCTCATACAATCCCAACTGTTCCATTTCATCTAAATCTTTAACCATACAGGCTTTTAGTAGCTGCAATGGATAGATGTCCAGCGGGAAAACCTCTTCGTATTTACCTGTTACAACGAACGCTCTATGCTCTCCGTTAGTATTCGTGTTGAGGTCATATTTCTTTTTAGGGTTTAACCAGGAAAAAGTTAAAGCCCTTGTTGCGGATATCTTATTAAACACTGGTTTATTCCATCCGAAGAATTCATAATCATCTCCCTCGGGAATGGCGGTTACCGTGGTATTGTAATATCCCAAATGTCCATCTGGCTTTATTTTATAGCCTGTAAGCACGTCCCCATTAATGAGTCGAAACTTTTCGTTGTTAACGCCACTGGCATACAAGAAAGTAGAGACCTCCGCCCCTATTTTAGTAGTATAATATTTTGGAGTTTTGATGCATGAACCTACCAAAGCTATAGTTCGTTCAGCATTAAACTTTCCCGTTAAAAGGCACTCTCCCAAAATCACTAAATCTTGGGGTGTGAGGGTCCATACCACCTCTCCTTTATTAATAGGGTCTATTTTGTTGATCTGGGTTCCTACCAAACCAGAAGGATGCGGTCCTGTAACCTGATGCAGTGTAATACCCGACATATTTGAAAATGGAGAACCTGCTTTATCTCGAACAGATACGTGCACTTCGCCAGGTGTTAACTTACCGATAGCCAATAAAGCCGCCTCCAAAGCTTGTTCTTTGCCCTGTAGCACATAGTTAGGATCGGCAGCAAGCGGGGCTGTATTGCATCCAGATATAAAAATCGCTTTGGGTGTTTTCTTCGGATCTGCAATAATATCGTAAGGCCGCTGTTTGATGAAAGGCCAACATCCTGAACTTAATAAAAAACTCTTGATAGACTCAGCGTCCGTAGTTTCTAGATTCAGTGGCTTGTTTTCTTCATAAACCTGGGTCTTATCCGCTAAGATCTTTAAGGTTAGAATTTTCCTTCTGGCACCCCTAATAATTTCAACCAGTTCTCCGCTAACTGGTGAAACAAAAAGCATGTCTTCTTGATTTTTGTTGTAAAACAGGGGTTCACCAGCTTTAACCTCCGCACCTTCTCTAACGATCATCTTGGGGATTATCCCATGAAAATCATTAAGGTTAATGGCACAAACATTGCTGTGTACTGCTAAGGTGGTGGTTTTTTCCGCTGCCCCGACAAGGTTGATATCCAACCCTTTTTTGATTCGAATGTCTTTGGACATAAAAAGAAGAGGATTTTTTTGGTTAAAAATCGAGGCAAATTTATTGCCCAAACCTTAAAATTACAAATCTTAACTAGAAAATTGGGATTACACCGAGGATAATTACGAGGGTATACTTTTTGTTTACCTTTATCTGAAATTTATTGCTGGAATGCGACGCTTTTTTAAACATTTTTCATGGCTCTTTTTTGGATTGCCACTCGTAGCACAGGTGCAAGAGGAAGTAGAACCCCCATCACATATAAAAACTATTATTTTTACTGGGCCTACTGAAGATCAATTTCCCATGCTCACTTTAAATGAAAGTTTGCAGCTTACTTTTGACGATCTCACAGCGAATGAACAAGACTACTATTATAAAATAATACACTGCGATTATGACTGGCAACCTTCTCAACTTTTAAAATCGCAATATTTAGAAGGTGTAGATAATCAACGTATAATAGATTATGGCAATAGCCTAACGACTTTACAACCTTATTCCAATTACCGCCTTACCATCCCGAATGCCCAAGTAGCCCTAAAGGTGACCGGTAATTATGTTTTGGAAATTTACAACACCTATAATGAATTGCAGTTTTCCCGCCGGTTCATTGTGTACAAGAATTTGGTGCGTGTTGGGGCGACTATTAAACGATCTAGAGATTTTACATATCTCAATGAAAAGCAAGTGGTTCATTTTACCATTAACACAGCAGGATTTCCTGTGGTAAACCCCAAACAGGAAATCAAAATAGCACTCCTACAAAACTACATGTGGCCTAGCGCACGCTACAATATCAAGCCGCAGTTTACTATTGGCAATGAACTGGTGTATCGTTATGACCAAGAAACCGCTTTTTATGGCGGCAATGAATTTCTAAATTTTGATACTAAAGATTTAAGGTCTCCCACCTTTGCTGTTGCGCGAATTGATTTTAAAGAATTGTATCACCACTATCTGTTTCCCAACGAATTTAGAAACAATCAGAAATACACCTTTTTCCCAGATATCAATGGAGATTTTGTGGTGCGAACACTACAGGGTGATGATGTTGCAAGAGAGGCGGAATATACCGAGGTACACTTCACACTGCCTTATGACCCCATATTGGACCTAAACGATGTATATGTTATTGGAAAGTACAACAATTACGCCCTTACAGATGAAAATAGGATGGTATACAATGAAGAAACGGGGAATATGGAATTGGTACACCTTTTCAAACAAGGCTTCTATAATTATAAATATGTAGTTCAAAAAGAAGATGGTACGGTAGATCTTAATACGGTTAGCGGCGATTTTCATTTTACAGAAAACACCTATCACGTGTTGGTATATTACAGGGATTTTGGTGAAATGTATGATAGTATTATAGGAATCGGCACTGCAAACTCAAGCGAAATCAGCAACTAAACCTATCCTTCTAAAGGAATCTAGCTGATCAAGCTTTACGAAAAACGAAGTTTGTACCCCGTGTAAAGATGGCTCCTGGGGTACAAAACAGCCTCCGGCCGAGAAAAATAGTAAACTATAGATGCGAAAGCTATTTTTGAAGCATATTTGACATAACTAACACGTTCACTAAAATCAAGTCAATTCCATGGCCAAGGGAAAACGTTTTTTGACAAAAGGCCGCTATGAATTACAATTTCGGGGCACTAAATGTTTAAACTGTGGTCATCCACTGGATAAAAGCGATAAATATTGCCCTAACTGCTCACAGGCCAACAGTACCAAAAAGTTAGTTTTAAAAGACTTTATCGATGAGTTTTTCTCTGGTTTGATCAACTATGATTCCAAGCTGGTGAAGACCCTGTACACCATGCTGATTAAACCAGGAACGATAACTCGCGATTATATAGCAGGAAAACGGGTTAGTTATACCAATCCTTTTAGGTTTCTACTTAGCCTGGCTTTTCTGTATTTTTTAATGGTGACCTTTAATAATAACCGATTTTCATCAATGGATGATTTTGGGCTTGAGGAAAAAATAGAAAATGCCGATCCTATAAACTTAGATTTTACCTTTGGAGAGGATGAGGAAAAGGATAGCGTTGCCATAGACACTGTACTACAAGTCCAAGCAGACTCCGTCTTAAAAAACAAGGTAATACCAAATTACTCGGCATCCGAAGATGAGGCAATCACTTATAACTTAGAAGCAGAAATCGGTGATGATGCGTCAAAGGATTCCTTGATGCTTGCAAACCCAAAGGTCTTTTACCATGCCTTAAAAGGAAAAGGCTTTAGTAGTTTGGCAGAAAAAACAGAGTTTTATTACAAACTAATAAGTCATGATTCGGTTAAAAATCTAGAGGAAGCTAGAGAAAAATACAAAGTAAGTAATCATTGGAGCGATCAAATGGCCTTCGATGGCGCCAAAAGTATTAACCGCGCATTGGCACGACCAGGGAGCTGGGTAAAGAACACTTTAGCAAAACTTCCTTTCGTCGTTTTTGTCTTTTTACCACTCTTTACAATTTTCATTTTTCTGGCGTACATCCGAAAAAAGTATACCTACACCGATCATTTGGTCTTTAGTTTCCACACCCAATCATTATTGTTTATATTGCTCATTATTAGTTGGGTAGTGGACTCACTTTTTCACATTTCTACAGCAGGTTTTAGTTTGTTGATTTTTTCAATATATCTGTTTCAATCGATGAGAAAGTTCTACGGCCAAGGAGTTTTTAAAACAATTGTAAAATTTATCTTTCTGAATGTGGTTTTTATGGTGCTAGGCATCATTAGCGTCACCTTACTATTTACAGGAAGTATTTTCACTTATTAAGCTATGATCACGCAGGTTACCAGAGGTATAAAAGTATCAGTGCGGACCACTTTTGAGGGTACTTTTTTTAAAAACTACAAATTGCATTACGCATTTGGATATACCATAACCATTGAAAACCAAACCAAGAACAGTGTGCAATTAATCTCTAGACATTGGGATGTTTTTGATTCACTCAAACAAGTAGAAGCTATAGATGGGGAAGGTGTCATTGGCAAAAAACCTGTTATACTTCCTGGTAAATCACACACCTATAATTCTGGCTGCCTACTCAGCTCTCCTGTAGGGGCTATGCAAGGATATTATGATATGGTAGAGGTAGACAGTAAGGAATACTTTGAAGTAGAAGTACCTACTTTTAAATTAGCTGCACCTTTTGCCTTAAACTAAACCCGCCCCCTTTTTACTTTCGACACCGCTTTCGTTACCTTTGTGCCCATTAAAAACGTTAAAGTCTTTATCTTATGGGGAACGGTTTTTTTAAGGTACCTGAGGCAATCAATGAACCTGTTAAAAGTTATGCTCCTGGCTCTGAAGAAAGAGCGTCAGTGTCTGCACAATACCGCGCTTATTATGAAGCAAACATAGAAGTGCCCTTATACATTGGTACCCAACAAATCAAAACTGGGAATACCAAACCCATGTCCCCCCCACATGACCACAAGCACGTTTTAGGACACTACCATTTGGCTGACCAAAAACATATTTTAGCAGCTATTGACAATCTCTTGGAAGCCAAAACTGCTTGGGCAGCACTTCCTTGGGAACAACGCGCTGCTATTTTCTTGAAGGCCGCTGCCCTTATTGCTGGTCCTTATCGCGCTAAAATTAATGCTGCAACCATGTTAGCGCAGTCCAAAACCATACATCAAGCAGAAATCGATGCCGCCTGTGAACTCATTGATTTTTTAAGGTTTAACGTGGCCTTTATGAGCGACATTTACCGGGAACAACCAAAGTCTGATGATGGTATTTGGAACCGCGTAGAATATCGCCCGCTGGAAGGCTTTGTATATGCTATAACACCATTTAATTTTACGGCAATAGCTGGTAACCTCCCTGCCTGTGTCGCCATGATGGGCAATGTGGTACTTTGGAAGCCTAGTGACAGCCAAGTATATTCTGCTCAGGTAATTATGGAAGTATTTAGAGAAGCCGGACTACCCGACGGAGTAATCAATATGGTAATGGGCGATCCTGTAATGATTACAGATACCGCGCTAGCCAGTCCGCATTTATCTGGAATTCACTTTACCGGTTCTACTTATGTATTTAAAGAACTTTGGAAAAAAATTGGGAATAATATTCATAACTATCATACCTATCCGCGTATCGTAGGAGAAACTGGAGGTAAAGATTTTATTGTCGCCCACCCTTCTGCAAAAGCCCAGCAGGTAGCCACAGCTCTGGTAAGAGGTGCTTTTGAGTTTCAAGGGCAGAAATGTAGTGCTGCGTCTAGAGTATACTTGCCAAAATCAAAAGCAGCCGACATTCTTTCATTAGTAAAAAAAGACGTTGAGAGCTTTAATCCCCCAGGCTCGCCGGAGGATATGTCTAATTTTATTACCGCTGTGATTCACGAAGCTTCTTTTGATAAACTTGCGGGATATATTGATCAAGCCAAAGCAGATAACAATGCTGATATTTTCCTCGGGGGCGGTTATGATAAATCGGTAGGTTATTTTATAGAACCAACAGTTATTGTTACAACCGATTCGCACTATACTACTATGGAAACGGAGTTGTTTGGCCCAGTGGTTACTGTTTTTGTCTATGAAGACACAGAGTGGGAAGCAACTTTAAAACTAGTCGATGAAACCTCAGAATATGCCTTAACAGGCGCTGTAATGGCTATGGATCGCTATGCAATTACACAAGCTACCGAGGTACTACAACACAGTGCTGGTAATTTTTATATTAATGACAAGCCCACTGGCGCAGTGGTAGGTCAACAACCTTTTGGTGGGGGTCGCGCCTCAGGAACCAATGATAAGGCAGGTTCAGCTCAAAATTTATTGCGCTGGTTATCCCCTAGACTCATTAAAGAAACACTCGTATCGCCGGAAGACTATCGCTATCCATTTTTAGGAAAGTAATCCTGTTAAAAGGCGTTTTACACGCCTATCGAATTACCAATTAGAGAAATGAAAACCTCACTTACTATTCTTCCTCTGAAGATTGCGGGTCGTTCTCAGTAAAGGTAACGATGCCATTGTCGTGCAGGATATTATACCACTGAATGATTTTTTTGATATCGCTGGCATAAACGCGATCTTCGTCGTAGTTTGGAAGTATTTCGAAAAAATATTCTTCTAACTTAAGTTTATCGTCTTTATGGTGAACAGCGGTTTTGCCACCGGCTTCTTTATCCTTGATTTTTTGAAATACCTCGCGCAAAGGCACTTCTTCCTCTAAAGTGTATACCGCTATTTCAGCAAGAACACTTACGTTATTACGTAGCCCTACCGAAACTCTTTTGCCATCAAGCAACGACTCTCCTACAAAACCTGTTCTTGTTTGGGTGAGCAGTTTAAACAAGCCTGGCTTGCCACCTATGGATAAAATTTTGTCCAACGTCATAATACAACTTAATTAAAGCGGGAATAAAAGTACTTATACTTTCTACAAAACGATATAGTATTAGCGTGCTTTTTTGAGCATTGGAAAACGCATCTTATAGTCAACACTAATTTTACCTTTAGAAATTTTTTCGAGCCGGCTTTTTAATAATCTCTTTTTCAGGGAAGATAGTTTATCGGTAAACAAGATCCCCTCAATATGGTCATACTCGTGCTGAATCACTCTCGCTGCTAATCCACTATAAGTCTCCGTAAAAGTTTCAAAATCTGAATCTTGATAGGTTATCGTGATCTCAGGTTTTCTGCGTACGTCTTCTCGAATATCAGGAATACTTAAACAGCCTTCGTTAAAAGCCCACTCCTCTCCTATTTCAGACTCAATTTGCGCATTGATAAACACCCGTTTTAAATCACGTAGTTGTTCACGTTCTTGGGGATCAAGATCTTCATCCTCTGCAAAAGGGGAAGCATCGATAACAAAAATACGTAGTGCCAAACCTACTTGCGGTCCTGCTAATCCAACACCGGATGCGTTATACATAGTCTCAAACATATCATTAGTGAGCTGTTGTAAATTCGGATAATCGTTGGCTATTGACTTTGCTTTTTTTCGGAGAACCGGATCTCCGTAAGCCATTATGGGTAATATCATGCTTTAAGGGTTCTATCTAAATACGCTTGTAAAATGAGAGTTGCACTAATTTGATCGACCATTGCCTTGTTGCGTCTTGTTTTTTTCCGGGCTCCCCCTTGTACCATAGCACTTACCGCCATTTTGGAAGTAAAACGTTCGTCTTGCCGATCAATAGGCACGGTTGGAAAATGCTTTTTTAACCGGCTTATCATGGGTTGAATTAGTATTTCAGCCTCTGATGAGCTTCCATCCATTTGCTTGGGTTCTCCAACTACAATAGTAATCACTTTTTCTTGAGCCAAATACTGTTCTAGAAATGAAATTAAATCCGCAGTGGCCACTGTGGTAAGGGCCGAAGCCACCAACTGCAATTCGTCTGTTACAGCGATACCCGTGCGTTGTTTTCCAAAATCTAAGGCTAATATTCTTCCCAAGGATCACAATTTTAGCAAAAATAGTTCTAAAAATAGTATCCTGAGATCTTCGCTAAATTCAAAACATTTAAAAAGTTAGCCTCCTGATATTATTTTATTCCACAGTAACCTATTGGTTTTTAATACTTAAAAAATTCTTGAAAGTCAAAAACTCTCCACAATTAGAATAACACGCTAAATTCTTGATCCTTCTGCAAAGCGATTATGCGCTTAAAAAAAGAAAACGGATTACACCTGTGCGGTTATCTTTGCCAAAAATTGAAGCATGGAACAATTGCGCGCCACTATAGAAGAGGCATGGGAGAACAGAGCGTTACTACAAGAAACCAAAGTACAAGATGCCATTCGGGAAGTAATTAACAAACTAGATCAGGGAGAATTGCGCTGCGCTGAGCCAACAGCCGAAGGGTGGAAAATAAATGAGTGGGTAAAAAAAGGAGTTGTACTATACTTTCCCATTCAGAAAATGGAAGTCTTGGAGACTGGTATTTTTGAATACCATGACAAGATCCCTTTGAAAAGGGGATATCAGGAGAAGGGGATACGCGTAGTACCCCATGCTGTCGCAAGACATGGCGCTTATATTTCCTCTGGAACTATTTTAATGCCAAGCTATGTAAACATTGGTGCCTATGTAGATGCTGGCACTATGGTAGATACTTGGGCCACTGTAGGTAGCTGCGCCCAAATTGGGAAAAATGTCCATTTAAGTGGTGGGGTTGGCATCGGTGGCGTACTTGAACCTTTACAAGCAGCCCCAGTAATCATTGAAGATAACGCCTTTATAGGCTCTCGATCAATTGTTGTAGAAGGAGTAAAAGTAGAACGGGAAGCCGTATTAGGTGCCAACGTTGTGTTGACGGCATCAACCAAAATCATCGATGTTACCGGAACAACTCCGGTAGAATACAAAGGGCGTGTACCAGCGCGATCAGTAGTTATTCCTGGGAGTTATTCCAAACAATTTAATGCTGGAGCCTTTCAGGTATCCTGCGCGCTTATTATTGGACAGCGCAAAGAAAGTACCAATAAAAAGACCTCTCTTAACGATGCATTAAGAGAGTATGACGTTGCTGTATGACATCCTGTGCAGGAAAAATAGTATAGTAAACAATTTAATTCGGCATTTAAAGTTATATTTTTGTTGTCACCTAGTAAACAATCTAACCGATTTGAGTAGCAAGACGCAGAAAATTTCGGCATTGATCATTACCCGTAATGAAATCGGATATATTGAGCGGTGCATTGAAGCTATCGTCTCTTTTGTAGATGAAATTATTGTTATCGATTCCTTTAGTACGGATGGTACTTTCGAATATTTAGCCAATCATCCTAAAGTTATAGTACAACAACGGCCGTTTTCCAATTTTACAGACCAAAAATCTCATGCGCTGCAACAGGCGAGTAACGAATGGGTGCTCTTTGTAGACGCTGATGAAGTAGTAACCGAACCTTTGCGTTCTGAAATTCTAGCCACCGTACAACGTAATCCTAATTGTGCTGCCTATTGGTTTTATAGAAAGTTCATGTATCAAAATAGCCCGCTGTATTTTAGTGGTTGGCAAACTGATAAAAACTATCGCCTCTTTAGGAAAAGTAAAGTACGTTTTACAGTAGGCCGATTGGTACATGAAACACTTCAAGTAAATGGCCCATCTGGGAAATTCAAAGCCAGATTAACACATTACTGCTTTAAAGATTACCAGGATTACCGCTCAAAAATGCTGCACTATGGCCTACTAAAAGCCAAAGAGTCTTTTGAAAAAGGGAAACGTTTTAGCTATCTTAAAATGATCGTAAAACCTACTTGGAAATTTTTATACAATTATGTTTTCCGATTGGGATTTTTGGATTTAGAGCGCGGTATTAATGTTTGTTATCTGAACGCCCTCAGTGTTTATAAGCGTTATCACGAGATGCGTCGTTTAGAAACTGTAGCTCGACTCCAACGGTATACTAAAATGGTACGCAAGCACGAATTGGCGTAATCTTTTCAAAATAGCCTATTTTAGCGGAAATGAAAGTTGCCCTAGAAGCTTCATCCCTATTCTTTAAAAACTATACCGGGATTCCTTTTTATTGTTATAATTTATATCAAGGGCTCTCTCAACTGACAGACATAGATACTGTGCTTGCCTTTAGGCTTAAAAAAAAATATACCACCCATACCCATTTTCATAAAGACATACTACAAAACCCACATTATTGGCACTGGCAAAATTTAATGTTCCCTAGAATTAGGACCAACGTTGTCCATAGCCTTCATACGCCATTTTTAAACAAACCTGGATCACTGAAAGTAGCTACTGTACATGATTTGGCAGTGCATTTACCCCAACACGAAGGACTGACATTAGCGACGCCTTACTTTAAAAAAAAGCGCCTTGCACTCTTTAAATCATTCCATAAACATGCAGATTGCATTATTACCGTGAGTCAGGCCACCAAGAGAGATTTCTTGAAATTCTTTGAATTTCCAGAAGAAAAAATACACGTTGTGCCCTTAGCTCCTTCTTTAAATTTTTCCAAAGGAAAACAGGACAATGCTGTTCTAAAAGATTTGGGATTGAGGGAAAAGTCTTATTTCATTGCAATGGGTGGTGTTTC
>JBCDGY010000060.1:0-13495 GCA_039414375.1 Bacteroidota bacterium
ACCACTGATATTAAACACTAATCCCTTTGGGGCTAGCCCCAAAGGGATTGAGTCAAAAGACAGAGTTTAATTTACAGACCCTAAAAGCCCTAGCCTTTCAAGAACTTTCCAATTTCCCCTAAACTTTCATGATCATAGTCCGCATGTTGAAGGGCTTGTACCAATTGCATAATGTATGCAGGATTCATATTTTTCCCCAATACACGAACCAAGGCAAACCCTTTTTCCTTACTATCCCCGTAGATAATTACCTCGTCAATGGCATCGTCTTCTCCAAGATATTTAACCACCCCACGCCCGTATGAAGAATTGATCTTCATAAGTTCTACGAAGTCGGTATTTTTCAAAATTTGCTTCACTTTAGAGCGCTCTAGTTGATAATCCGCTTGATTCGTCTCTGTCTTTTTAAAGGCCAATAGGTTGAACTTGCGTAGTGAACCCATTGCTTCTCGCTGTGCTTCGGTGAGTTTTACCTGGTCCATATTTAGAATACTCGCGGGAACATCTAAGGCTATAAAATTGGGATTCTCTTGATTGTCCACATAATATTCTTGTAAGCTCTGTTGAGAGGCGCAGGAACCCAGCACCAAAGCCATACCTATCAAACCGATTTTTAAAAAATGTCTCATTACTGTTGTTTTTTAGATCTTCAAAAAAGCATACTCACCACAAGTACGCTCCCACTATTGTTCGCCCACTTTAGCGAGTCCGGGATACAAACCCATTTTTTCTACCAAGCTCCCCACTTTAGTAAGGTCTATATCTCCTTCCATACTTACCAATATTGATTCAAAAGGGACGTCTGTAACTTTCTGATCCATTTCTGTTACTAAAAGAAGTAAAGCATCTACATGATCTTCTTCCCTACCACTATCGCTGACATAAAATGCCATCTGAGCCCCATTTTCTTGTACTGTCATCAAACGTTCCATTTCAGCAGATTGCACGTGTTCCATAGCAGCTTTCTCGAGTTGCTTCGCTGCTTTTTGTTGTTCTGTCATAAACAACTTTACACTGCGAATGCGTTTGGCAATATCCAAGAAATCTTTCGTTTCCTGATCGTCTGTTTCAACGGTAAAGTTAGATACCAAGTCCAACATGCTCTTAGAAATGGTGACCGTACCAATGTGTTCGGCATCTTTTAGTTGTTCAAATGCTACTTGCCCTAATACCAGACTCGGTAGCAAGGCACACCATAAAGTCAATTTGAAAATATTGCTTTTCATCATTGTTTGGATTTTTTTATGAAAACTGAGGTCCAGAAAGATTTCCGGACCGAGTTCCCCCTCGCTTTTCAAAAGCTATTTTCCCTTTTTACTGGCTTTACTCAATTCTTCTGGCAGGTTCATCTTTTTAGTCAAGGCACTCAACTTATTGAGGTCAATATCCCCAGTAAGCGATAGTATTACCGTTTCAAACTCCCGCCCATTAGCTTCTATATCCTTCATCCCTGTTACAAACATGAGTAGTTCACTAACATGATCTTCGTCTCTACCTTCTCTAATGTAAAACTTAGCGTTTGCATCTTTGTCTTTGATGCGCATCAATTCGGTTAAGGTATTTGACTTCAAGTATCGGCCTACGGAGGCCTTCATGTCAGATCCAATAGATTGATTGTCGGTAGTAAACACACGAAGGCTACTCACACTCGTAGCGATATCCATAAAGTCTTTCGCATCTGGGTCGTCTACCTCGATATCCATTTTCGCCAATAACTCAAAGGCTTTCTTAGAGACGACCACCGAGGTAACCTCGTCAAGGTCTTCATACTTATCAAAAAGGGATTGGGCTATTCCTACTAAAGGCATAAGCGCCATTATTACTATTAAACGGTATGTTTTCATTTGTTTAAAATTTTACAGTTTAGTAAAAAAATGAAGCTGCTAAAAATTGACGCTCCTTTCTTTTTATGAATTTTAATTGTCGTTAAACACTTTTGATTTGGCTACTCCAAACTCATTGAGGTAACTCATTTGTTGAGATCCTTTCTCAAAATTCTTGGCCAACAAGTTCAAGGCCTTTTTGGTTTCTTGGTAAGCAAATTCCGCTTGCCTCTTATCTTGGTAAGCCCTATACTGGTCTTGTCCAAAAAAAACGCCTAGCGCTAGCGCCACGGAAGCCGCAACAGATATCCACCCGAAGTTGTACTTTTTTCTAGGGTTTGGTGGGATCTGCTTGGTAAACCGTTCTTCTTTAGCCACGGCAAAATATTGGAACAGTGGTCGATATTGTTCAAACTGTGGTGCTATCGCTTCCTGGGTAAAATACTGCCGTAATTGCAGCTCTTCGTCCTTAGTAGTGGTAGCCTCAAAGTACCGTTCCAAAAGTTTTTCTATGTTTTTAACCGATTCCATAACGATGTTTTTCTAGTAATTGTTCACGCACAGCTTTTCGCGCCCTTGAAAGGGTAACGCGTACTGTGGTAGGTTTCATGTCTAAGAGTTTACCGATTTCATCAAAATCGTAATCCTCAATATCACGTAGTTGCAAAACTATTTTTTGTGCTTCTGGCAACTGTTCCATTATCTTTTCTAACCAACTTACATTGTCTTTCCCTTCGATTTGCCGTTGTACGGAAACCGACTCATCTTTGTAGTTGCTGTGCACCAACTTTAAATGAGCGGCTTGTTTTGATTTCAACCGATCTAGGCAAAAATTCTTGGTCATGGTCATGGCAAAAGCTTCCAAGCTATTGTATTGCGATAGTCCCGCTTTTTTAGACCATAGTTTTAACAATACTTCCTGAGTAGCATCTTCTGCCTCTTCCGTAGACACCAGTAATCTTTTGGCCATCCGGAACAGCTTGTCCTTAAATGGCATGATCATTGATTCAAATTCTTCGTGTCTCATGAGTTGGTGTTGTCCTAAAAAAGGGATACTTACCCTTTCTTCTTGGAGACGAATGATTGCTAAAATTGTTACAAAAAAAAGAAAGGTCTACTTTACTATTTGTATTTTGGCTCGAGAACGAGCTCCAATGATCTCGTAAAAAAGTACTTTTTGTTATGAAAATATTAGAAAAATCGCTCTTAATACTACTGCTTGTTTTTTGGGTAGTGGCTTGTAATAACGATGACAATGGGGATGCCGATCCGGATGGAGACACTGGAGATGAAACCGTAACCCTAGATAATGAGATTAATGCCTTTGTTTGGAGTGCCATGAATACCTGGTATCTATGGCAAGACGAAGTAAATGATTTAGCAGACAATCGCTTTGCCGATCAAGAAGCCTTTTTTACCTATCTCAATGGATTTCCTACTCCAGAAGGCCTTCATAATGCTGTACTTTCCCCAAAAGATAGATTTAGTGTTATCGTTGAGGACTACGATGTACTATTTAACGCTTTTTCCGGAGTAGCTACCACTAATGGAGTAGAGTTTGTACTAACCAGACCCCCTGAAGGTGGCAATGCGGTGATTGGTGTGGTCCGCTATATTATAGCGGGTTCTGATGCCGAAGCTAAAGGAGTACAACGTGGAGATATTTTTTATGCGATAGATGGAACTGCTCTTTTCGCAGAAACAGATACTAACGGATCTATTACCAATAGTAATCTTAATTTATTGGATCCATCGTCCTACACGTTGAATTTTGCAACAATAGCCGACGGCGCTACAACTCCAAATGGCATTGATATTATGCTTAACAAAACGGAACTCACGGAGAACCCCATACTTATTTCGAAAACGTTGGACGTTGGAGGTACTAAAATCGGTTACGTTATGTACAATAGTTTTGTGAGCAACTTTGATGAAGAACTCAATAACGCCTTTGGACGTCTAAAAGATGATGGGGTAGCTGAGTTAGTTATAGACTTTCGCTATAATGGTGGGGGTTCAGTTCAGTCAGCTATACGTTTGTCTAGTATGATTACAGGACAGTTCACAGGTGAAATTTTTGCACAGGAGCGATGGAATCCCAAGTGGGATATAGTGTTGGGTGATAATTCGACTTTTGTGGATGCTATTGATGAAACCCCTTTAAACAGTCTTAATTTAGACAAGGTTTATATTATAGCCACAGACGACAGTGCCTCTGCCAGCGAACTGGTGATGAATTGTTTGGCTCCTTACATTGAAGTGGTTCATGTGGGAGATATAACCGTAGGTAAAAATGAGTTTTCTGTTACCCTAGTCGACAATCCTACTCAAAATGTTCCTTTAGAGAATGGCGATACTTTCCCCTTTCCTTTTATTGTAAATGGAGATGAAACAATCGAAAATGCCAATCCGAATCACAAATATGCCTTACAACCCTTAGTAGGTACTAGTGAAAATGCCGATGGTTTTGGAGAGTTTACCCAGGGACTAACGCCAGATATTCCTATACAAGAGGTACTTAGTAATCTTGGAGAGCTAGGCGATCCCGACGAGCCCTTATTGGCTGCTGCTATCGCGGATATTGTGGGTAGCGTCGCTAAAAGTAGTTTTTCCGAAGCACCAGAAAACATGAAAATAAAAACGATTTCCAGTTCCACACAATTGAATCCCTATAAAGGAATTTCTGTATATGATGTCCCAAAAAAATAGCTTCCTACGCAGGTCGCGCTTCCTACTCTTAACGTCATTATTTGGTTTGGTCGCCTGTTCTGACGATGATGATTTATCAGGGCCCCAGCCAACCGACGCCACGGTTAATGTGCAAGACTTTATGTGGAAAGCCATGAACGAGTGGTACTTCTGGCAGGCAGATGTACCGGATTTGGCAGACAATCGTTTTGCAAATGATTCCTTGTACACTGCATTTTTACAACTTGAAAATGATCCGGAACAGTTTATTGGGAATATTCTGTTTTCTGAGGACCGCTTCACCTTTTACAACGAAGACTATAATGTGCTGCTCAACAGTTTATCTGGTGTTAGCAAAACCAACGGCATGCAGTTCTTTATTGGTGGGTTGGCCAACGAGGAAACGGATAATGTTTATGGTTTTATACGCAATGTAGTACCCGGATCAAACGCTGCTGAAGCGGGCTTACGCCGTGGAGATGTTTTTTACGCTGTAGATGGGCAGCAATTGAATGATCAAAATTTCTCAGCCTTACTTTTCGGCGATAATGATACTTATACTTTGAGCATGGGGGAATTGGACCCCGTCACGCGATTGGTAAACCCTACACAGGAGCAAGTAACCCTTACCAAAATCGCCGACTTTTTGGAACCGCCCATACGCCTGTCTAAAACGCTGGATATTAATGGGCAAAAAATTGGGTATTTAATGTACCAGCGCTTTAACCGTAATTTTGATGAAGAACTCAATGACGTTTTTGGGAAATTCGTTGCAGATGGCGTTACAGATTTGGTATTGGACCTCCGCTATAATCCAGGGGGTTCTGTGAATACTTCTCGATTGTTGGCTAGTATGATTTATGGTAGGAATGAAGATGATCTCTACATACGCCAACGATGGAACAATAAACAACAAGAGCGTTTTTCAAAAAGTCAACTAGAAGATTATTTTGAGGATCAACTCCCAGATGGCACCACCCTAAACACCCTTAATCTTACGCGCCTTTTTGTATTGGCAACGGGGCGCTCCGCATCGGCTAGCGAATTGCTTATTAATGGCTTAAATCCATATATAGACGTAATTCATATCGGTGATACCACAAGAGGTAAGAATGAATTTTCTATCTCATTAGTCGACGATTCAGATAACCGCTATCGATACAGCCAATCAAGGGAAAACCGTATCGATCCAGACAACAGTTGGATTATACAACCCTTGGTGGGTCGCAACGAAAATGCACTTGGTTTTTTAGACTATACCGCCGGTTTTACACCCGATATTCCTATAAGAGAAGACGTTTTTAATCTTGGGCAATTCGGAGATGCCAATGAACCGCTATTGGCACAAGCAATTGCCGAGATTACCGGATCTGGAACGGTAGCACGTAAAACTTTACGCGATCAACCTCAAGAACAGTTGCAGTACGATACTCCCGCACCAGGATTGATGTTATTAGATAAACCCTTGCTACAGCCTGAATAGCCATAGCAAGGGTATTAATTACTTATTAAAAAAACGCTTTCCGCTCTTTTAGTACATAATTTGAGTTAAAATGTAAAGGCTGCAGCCATTTTGTAAAAATCTTTAAAAGCTAAAACTGTCATTAAAATACACCGCACCAGGAATAATCGATATTTCAAGTGACTCCAATAAGGAACTGCTAGCAATATCGTATACTTCCAAAGACCCATTGCTTACAAAGTCTTTGGCATCTACACCATATAGCCTACCGTCATTTACGGTCATATCATAAAAGGAAATATCGGATATTAATGCAGTACTAGGGATTTCGGTAGCCGTAGTAGCTATCTGAAAAACAGCCCCTTTTAAAGCATAATACAATTGATTTCCATCTATACTTAAATAATTGGGATGATCTGTAATCTCAGGAAACGGTAAAGTTGCTGTAACGGTATTGGTCGTAATGTCTATACGATCTAACTGCCCTGCCGTTTCAGCCTGCGTAAATGCCGGTTTTCCACCAGAAAGCACCCATAATTCATTATTAACGAGCTGCATAGAATTTGGACTATCTCCCACTACAATAGGATCGGCAGTGGTATCAGACATAGCATCAATAACAGACACTATATTATTTTGGTTAAAGCCCCCTTGATGGGCAACATATAGCGTATTGCCATTGGCCAAGATCCACTCTGGCCCTTCGGGAACGCTAATGGTTGATGCTACAGTATAGGTTTCCAAATCAATAACGGCTATATAATCGTCGCCACGATCGCCGCCGTCACCCCAATTGGTAACATAACCCTTACCGTTGGCGAAAGCCATATATCTCGGATTTAAAAGACCACTATCTACCGTTGCTACTGTTTCTAGCGTATATCTATTGACCACCTCCACTGTTTGGGAATTGTTAACTACGATATAGGCAAGATCTCCATTAAAAGCCATACTCTGTGCAGTATCTCCTAAGGCGCGATCGTTAACCGTAGTGAAAATACCATTTTCTATTGTTCCCAAATCTTCACTAACAAAAGAGACTGATGCATTGCCTCCAAAGAAGTTACCTTCATGCAATACGAGTATCCCATTCTCAAAAGGAAAAGCATCGTTGTCATTAATAGTTAGTGTTAGTGTGGTATTGGATGCAATCGGATCTGTGTTCCCTGCAACATCTGTTGTAATCGTAAAGATGATGGTCTCTGCCTGCTCCACGACATCATCATCAATTAACTGAATTATTTGTGTTATCGAAGTTTCGCCTTGAAGTAAGGTTATACTTCCCGGAAATTCATCGTAATCCTCACCCGCTGCAGCCGTACCGGACACCTCGTAATTGATGACTACATCCGTTGAGAAAGCTGCTGGGGTAGTGAATGATATGGTAATCGTACCATCCGATTCCTCAAAGGTCTCTTTCTCAATAGTGACCCCAAGTTCTGGAGATAATGGTTGGTCATCGTCATTATCACAGGCGGTAGTCAAAACCAATGCCGCGATCGCTATTCCTAGAAAAAATTTGTTGTTTTTCATTAGTTTAAAAATTTAATACAAGTTGTGTTTGAAGGTGTCTATTGGGCATTGGTCGCAATGCCACATTTTCATAATAGGTATTGAATACGTTGTTCAAGGTGAGCCCTATCCGATAGTGAAGCTTACCTTTTGGTTGCAAAGCATAGGTAAGTCCTAAATTGGCAACATCATAGTCTTCAAGGGTGCCTCCGATAATGCTCACTTCGCCATTGTACAGCTGTTGATAAAAAACTGCAAAAGGTCCAAAGCGATACGCTACCGAAGCATTCGCGCTATGTAAAGGCACATAAATCAATTGGGCTTTGGTAGCCCTGTCTCTGGAAACCGTGTAAGCGTAGTTGGTATTGAGTTCTATTTCTTGTTGCTTTCCAATATTCTTTTTGTAGGCCAGTGATAGTTCAGCACCATAAATCTGCACTTCGTCCACGTTAATGGGAGACCAAGGCCCTGCAACGGTAGGTAACCATCGAATCATGTCTTCTGTTGTGATGTAATAGGTATTGCATTGCAGTGAAAAATTGTTTATCTCCCATTGATGTCCAAGATCAAACTGATACGAACGTTCCGGGGTCAACTCCAAATTTCCACCAGGTTGCCAGTACAAATCATTGAAAGTGGGCATACGAAAATTTCGTGAGCAATTCCATTGTAACTGATAGCGTTTGGTAAGGTCGTAACTAGCGGACCAAGCAAAAACTAAGGGACTGGAAAAATCAGAGGAAAAGTCCTGTCTCACGCTAAGGTTATGCCGCATTTTATCCGTCCAATGGTGTTTTACAATAGCGGTGAACCCCAGATCGTTCCGGTTTGGACTTCCAAAACTATCACCTTGGGCAGCATAGTTGTAATAGGTAAGAAAGGAATGTAATCGTAAGGTTTTGGATAGTTGGGTATCCATGGAATAATGGGCTACTAGTGTTGTTAGGCGACCCTCAGAGAAAAAATCGGCATTTGTATTCTCAAAATATTGAAAGGCTTCGTAAAGGTGTGCCACTTTTAATCGACCAACTGTTTTCGCACCAAATCGCAACCATTCTAACTGCGTACGATGGTGATCGTCTTTATAACGACTACGACCAGGGGCGACTAAGGTACCGGAAAGGTTACGGTCTCCTAGAAAGCTCTGATGGTATAGGCGTAGTGCCTGCCGTTCTTTAAAGCGATACCCCATGCTAATATTTACATTAAGATTTTCAAAGTCACCATTTTCGTTTTGCCGATCCGTTCCCAAATATTCGTAATCGTTATCGGAACGATTGTAGTTCACGCCTACGCTGGAAGACAACTTTTCATTACCCCAATCATTTTTATAATTCATAGTTTGGGTATTGAAACTACCATAGCCTGAAAACACCTGATGTGCCATAGGCTGGTTAAACTGCAGCTCGTTATTTAAATGCACAGAGCCTCCGATAGCACCACTACCATACTGCACACTACCCCCACCACTTCGAATATTAACAGCATCATAATTCAATGGATTTATGGTATTGAAATCTACTTGACCATTAAGTTGCGAATTGATATTGATACCATTCCAAACTACCGCAGTATGGGAGGCATTGGTACCTCGAAAAGAGGGGGAAGCCACCATACCAAAGCCATTTTCTTTAAGATAGAGGTTACTATTAAATGCCAATAGTGAGGTTAGAGAGATACCGTTTCGTTGCAAAACACTATCTCTTAGCACTTTTTGCTTATGCCCATCAGCATAGTACTTCAATTGCACATCAGATACCGTAACCTCGTCTAAAAACAAAGTCTCCGACTCTTGTGCCCGAAGCATGTATAGACACAAAGCCCATAGTATGAACAGGTACACTGTTTTCATTGCACTAAACCTTTATCCCGAAGGTTGTTATGTTTTAAGAAGTTCACACTTTGCGAACCACATTTGGCAGGTCTCCTGGCTTGTGTCCTTTACCTGACCTTCCCATCTAGTTATCGACAGTGGCTTTGCAGTGGTAAAAGCATCCCATTTCGGGGACTAAACTTACAGTTGCGGGAACAGCTCCGGTATTGCACCGGATTCCCTTTTAATCGAACAGCACTGTATACCATCCGAACCAAAATTCGCAGTAAATGTAGGGATTCCCGCCTTTCTTTTTTCACGAAATCAAATAATCTTACTTTTAACCCATGCTAAAACCATTGTTTTATAAAATCCTCATTCTTCTAGGGCTTTTTTTAGTGCTTGGTAACTGTGCAGAGCGTTCTAAAACCAAAAAATCTGTACAAACTGCTACTCCTGTAAATCTGAATTATGCCGAGGGTTTTAGTATTTCAAAAGAGGGCGCTATTACTGTGCTTAAGGTGTTTACCCCATGGCCAAAGGCTGCAAAAACCTACGCTTATGCCCTTGTTCCTCGTACACACATCGATACTATAAATCTGTCTAAAGTAAAATACGATGCCATTGTGCCTACCCCCGTGCGGTCTATTATCGTTACCTCAACCACGCACGTCCCTGCACTAGAAGCCTTGGGGCAGTTAGAGGCCCTTGTCGGATTCCCTGGATTGGACCTGATTTCCTCTAAAGCCGCGCGGCAGCAAATCGCAAAAGGAAAGTTACAAGAACTGGGAACCAATATGGATTTAAATATAGAAATGGTGCTTAGTACCGCCCCTGACCTCGTTATGGGATTTGGTATTGATGGGAATAATAAAGCGTATGAAACACTTCAAAATTCAGGAATTCCAGTAGTTTACAATGGTGATTGGACAGAATATACGCCCCTAGGCAAAGCAGAGTGGATTAAATTTTTTGCCCCCTTTTTCCAAAAAGAGCAAGAAGCTGATCGCATTTTCGATACTGTGGTACAATCGTATATGAACGTAAAAAAAATGGCTCAAAAAGCCAGTGATAGTCCCACAGTACTCACTGGAGGGCTTTACAAGGATGTTTGGTATGTGGCTGGTGGGCAAAGTTGGATGTCGCAGTTTCTAAAAGATGCCAATACTAATTATCTATGGAGCGATACGGATGAGGTAGGCAGTATAGGACTAAGTGTAGAGACGGTTTTAGAAAAAGGACAATCCGCCGATATTTGGTTAAACCCATCGCAACACACCTCTTACAAAGGGCTACAAGCTGCGAACCCTACCTATGAAGAATTTAAAGCATTTACCAATCAAAAGGTTTATTCTAATGCTATGAAAAAAGGACCTACAGGGGGCCTTTTGTTTTTTGAATTAGCACCCTATAGACCCGACTTGGTATTGGAAGACCTTATTGCGATCATGCATCCTGAGCTGTTGCCAACACATCAACCCCATTTTTTTATGCCTTTGGATTAGATGTATGCCCCTAGCCAATATTACCGCCCTTTTTTCCTTTTAATTATAGCCCTGGCACTTGCGTGGGCTTTAAATCTTGTCCTAGGCTCTGTGGTCATACCCCTAAAGGATATTGGGTCTATTCTCATGGGAGGGCAAGCGAGGGAAGCATCGTGGTATTATATTATCTGGAATTACCGTATACCCAAATCAATAACGGCTATTTTCGTAGGTGGTGGCTTGTCGTTGGGTGGTCTCCTTATGCAAACCTATTTTCGCAACCCGCTAGCAGGGCCTTTTGTGTTGGGTATTAGCTCAGGAGCGAGTTTAGGGGCTGCCTTACTATTTATGGGCAGCGCTGCATTCGGAATATCGATCTTGTCTGATATTTCTGTTGTAGCAGCTGCAAGTATGGGGAGTTTCCTAGTGCTGTTTATCATTATAATTACTGCTAGTCATGTTAGAGACACCATGGCTTTGTTAATCATAGGGCTCATGTTTGGTAGCATTACCGGCGCCTTGGTGAGCATACTGGCCTATTTTTCAAGCGCGGAACAATTACAGCGTTTTATTTTTTGGTCTTTTGGTAGTGTGGGTAATCTTTCTACGCAGCAGAATGCAATATTGGGCGGTGTTGTAGGCCTTGGTTTAGTGCTTAGTTTTTTGTTGGTAAAACCCTTGAATGCCCTCTTACTCGGAGAAAACTATGCCAAAAGCATGGGTGTTTCTCTTCAAAGGTCACGTGCCATCATCTTGATTACGACAGGGCTTCTCGCCGGTACCATCACTGCGTTTGCTGGACCTATAGCCTTTGTAGGTTTGGCGGTACCCCACTTGGCTCGGCAGTTTTTTTCTACCATGGAGCATAAAGTATTGGTGCCCGCTGTGTTTCTGTTGGGTGCTGTATTAATGTTATGTTGCGATACGGTAGCACAACTGCCTTCAATGGCCAGGGTACTTCCTATTAACGCCATTACCTCTATTTTAGGAGCACCAATGGTAATATGGTTGTTATTGCGACAACGTAAACTATTGTTCTAATGTCGGATTACACCCTCTCCATACAAAATCTAGCTATTGGTTACCGAAAAGTAATCCTTGCCCAAGAAATTAATTTTCAGTTAAAAGCGGGAGCGCTTTGTGCCATTATTGGGCGTAATGGCATCGGTAAATCCACCTTGCTGCGTACCATCACACAACTACAACCCAAAATAGCTGGAGCTATTGTATTAAAAAACAAAACTGTCGAGGATTATACTCCTCCAGAACTATCCAGTACCTTATCCATAGTACTAACAGAACCGCTGGCCACCAAAAACCTTACGGTTTTGGAGCTTTTAGCCCTAGGAAGGCAACCCTATACCAATTGGTTTGGGCGATTAACCCCAAAAGACCGCTTGCAAATAGCAGCGGTAATGGAACAGTTTGACTTAACCGCTTTAAAAGACCGTAAGTGTTATGCCTTGAGCGATGGCCAATTACAAAAAGTGTGGATAGCAAGAGCAGCAGTTCAAGACACCCCTATAATGGTGTTGGATGAGCCTACTACACACTTGGATTTACATCACAAAGTAGAAATTTTGAAGCATCTACGGCATTTGGCTACAGCATACCAGAAAACGATCTTATTTACCACGCACGATATTGAGTTGGCGCTTCAATTGTGCGATACACTCTTAATTTTAGACGGCGCAACCAATCCCTTTGGCGCGCCTAAAAGACTTATCGATCAAGGTTGTTTTGCAACATTATTCCCACCAGATCAAATCATTTTTGACGCTCGTAAAGGTGCTTTTACCATCCGATAACTGTTTTGGTCTCGTGCTGACAATTGAACCTATATTTGATATCACAAGACCTTTAAAAAAAGGATGGAAAAGGGTGCGCTATCCAAATTACAGGAGAATTGCTGACTTCGCAGAAGTTTTAAGCCCTCACCTGTAGGAAGTTGCTGTGGATTAAAATTTTACCGAGTGTAGAACTTTCCGCATACTTTGAATTTTGCAAAGGTCTCCTCAACTTTTGTTTTTTGCTAAACAGCTTCATGAAGGAATAACAATTAAGTTATCTTTATGTTCGAAACACTATGAGCGCAACACTTCTTTACATCATTATTGGGATAGGCTCGGCCTTATTAGGCCTTGGTATCGGGATATATCTACAAAATCTGAAACACCAATCCAAAGCCTCTGTTTGGCAAGAACGGGAACAACAGTTACAGCAGGCTAACTTAGCGCTAGAAGAAAAATTGCGTTTAGAAATTGATGCAAAACGACACCTATCAGACGAAAAAGAGTTGATGGGCAACCGTATCGTACGCTATCAAGCAGATCTCGAAAATCTAGAAAAAACCAACCAAAAACAGAAAGAAGAGGTAGCACAACTACAGGAGAAGTTTGCCAAAGACTTCGAGAATTTAGCCAATAAAATTCTAGATGAAAAAAGCACTAAGTTCACCGAGCAAAATAAAAAAAACATAAAGCTAATCCTAAATCCCCTTCAAGAGAAAATTCAACTATTCGAAAAGAAAGTAGAGCAAACTCAAAAGGAAAATATCAGTATTCATTCCGCTTTAAAGGAGCAATTGCGCAGTCTGCAAAATCAAAATCTAAAAATTACTCAAGAAGCAGAGAATCTTAACAAAGCCCTTAAATGAGATAGCAAGATGCAAGGGAATTGGGGAGAGTTGGTATTAGAACGCGTGCTGGAAAAA
>JBCDGY010000061.1:0-13431 GCA_039414375.1 Bacteroidota bacterium
GGATGGATATTCGTTGCCACCGCTTACCACATAAAGATCAAGATCACTGTCGTTATCAAAGTCGAAAAACACGGCCCCCATATCTTCATGCTGATGGTCATATTCCAATGCTTTTGATCTTTGCGCCTTAAACTGACCATTTTGATCTTGAACATACAACTTACCGGGCTGTCCAGTGGCCCCACCAATAAAAAAGTCTTGTAGGCCATCTCCATTAATGTCTCCTTTGGTAATAAAAGGCCCTTGCGTAGATTGTTGGTATGGCAAAAGGACTTCTTTTTCAAAGTCGTTATATGGATTTTCTTTGTGTATAAAGTCTACTCCCAAAGTCTTGCTATCCGCAAATACGAAAAGTGGATCTATCGGTAATGCTGGCAATCTGAATTCCTTCGCATCTTCCTCTTTAATAATCAATTTGGTGTTAACCTGAAGATTGTATTTACGCTCGATTTTTCCGCTAGGCCATACCACGGATAGGCTATCAACTGTTGTTGTAGTGCCTAACCCAAAATGAGCGATGTGTTCTTGAGAAGATCGATAACCTCTAATCCTACGTGTTTCAATAAATTGACTATTGGCACCGTAATGTATTGTTATTTTAGGGAAAGACTCTGAAAGAAGACCGATGGGTTTGACTGTGAGGTAATTACCCATTTGTGTTTCAACAGCTTTATTTTGGTACAAGAAACAATTCTCGTCCATATTGTTAAGTACAATATCTAAATCCCCATCATTGTCCAGGTCTCCAATAGCTGCACCATTGCTAAAGGTTGGGGCATCTAAGCCCCATTGATGTGCACTTTCTTTAAAGCTTAAGGCGCCTTGATTTTCGAAAAGTATATTAGGTAGTTTTTCTGAAGGCATAGCCTCATATAACCCTTTTTTAACGTTGAGGGGTACCCCATTTGGATATTTGCGCTTCGCATTACTTACCTGTCTTTGTAGGTCATTGTCCAGGGCATACTTGCGATATCCATTGGTAATGTAAATATCTTTATCAGTATCATGGTCGAAGTCAGAAAGTAGGACGGACCAGCTCCAATCTGTATTGGCCATCGCAGTGGCCTGTGCCACATTCGAAAACTTTTGTACACCAGTGTTCATTTGTAAGCTGTTGTACATATACTGATGGTGAAAGTCGGCAGTATTGACCAAGTAATTAAAGCGATTGGTGTTCATGGAAGCCATTAGCGTCTTTGATCGGACATGATTGTTTGCGGCCATATCCAAAACAAAAATATCTTGTAACTGATCGTTGTTAATGTCGGCAATGTCCATTCCCATACCGTAGTAAGAAATTTGGTTGGTATAGGTTTTAATTTCATCGGTAAAGGTGCCATTCTTGTTATTGATAAAGAGGACATCCGGCAAGTAGTAATCACTGGCCATATAGAAATCAAGCCATCCATCATTATTAATATCCGATACGGCTAACCCCAGGCCGAATATGGGACGCTCTATACCCGATTGTCGTGTAATATCCTTGTAGGTGCCATTATCATTTCGGTAGAGATGTGAAGAATTAAAATGTTTGGAGACTTCATCTTGTGCTACTAATTTTTGTAGCGCTATAGGATTTACACCGTAATATTCGTTTTCATTCATCACAAGGCAGTCTAAATCTCCGTCTTGGTCGAAATCAAAAAAAGCGGACTGGGTACTAATTCCCATATCTGCTAATCCATACTGCTCAGCACTTTCTTCGAAAGTGTTGTTTTTTTTATTGATGTAGAGTAAGTTTTTACGTTGTAGTCTTTTATTGGGGCCACCTTGCGAGATGTAGATGTCCATCCATCCATCGTTGTTAATATCTACGAAGGATACACCATTAGACCATATTTTACCTTGGTTAATCCCTGCTTTTTCGCTAATATCTTCAAATATCCAATCTCCTTTATTTAAGTAAAGTTTATTGGGAGCTTGATTGCCACAGAAGAAGATATCCAAAAGGCCATCGTTGTTGAGGTCTTCTAAACCAACACCTGCACCGTTATAGAAGTAATCAAAATCGAACAGGTTCTCTAAAGTGCTAAGATCTTCGGTTATTTTATTTTTAAATAAGACCTGACTCTGCTCAGCGCTTATCCTTTCAAACAAAGGCACTTCGGGGGTTGCAATGGCTTGTTGTGCTGCTGTTTGGTTATTTCTGGAGTCTTTGCAGGTTAAAAACGAAATGGCAACTAAAAGTGTGAGTAGTTGTGATGGTATTCTTTTGAGGACTGAGACCATAGTAATTACTTGGAATGGAGAAAGGTAAGGAAAGTAAAAAAATAAAAAAAGGGTCCCAGTTGGGACCCTTTTAAAAATATTAAGGTAACTGATTAAATACAGATACTAAGGATAATCTCACCTGGAGTAGGGTTTGGACCATCCTCAACAGCCAATTCGCCTGTAGGACCAGTAATGTTATAAGTATGCTCTCCTTCAAAGTTTCCTGGAGTATACTCAAAGTCTAACTGTGTAGTACCATCAGGAACAGTAAAAGTAAAAGTGCCTGTATCTCCTTCGGTAATGGTATATTCAACTTCTGTACCGTCTTGGGTAACTGTGATGAATGCACCATCCCAGCCATCACCAAAACTATCATTAATTTCAATAGTGTAGTCTCCAGGAACTGGAGCTGTAGGTACACATTTGATAGTTAATGGATATAGAAAGGGAGAGGCGAAGAAGGAACCTTCAATAGTACCTGTGTTATCGGCATTTGAGAATACCCTTCCATCGGTTAACGTCAATTCCAAACGAAATAAAATTCTGTCGCCGCCATCATATTCACCGGGAACTAGACCAAGTGCTGTTAATGCTTCTTCAAAAGAGCTGTCAACACTAGCTCTCGGAAATCCAAATTCTCCAATGGTAAATGCACTGGCAGGAACAGTTTCTACCAATACTTCAGCTGGATCTTGTACTCCATTAAATCGAGGGGCATCTTCATCATCGGTATTATCATCAAATCCAACAAAAAAGTCCACCTTTTCTAATAAAGCACCATCCTCGGGATCTTGAGCTTCAAAAACTACACTCCAAGACGTACTGGTGTCATTTCTATCGAAAAAACTTCCTTCTTGATCAATGGTACGGAGAACTGCTCCCCTACCAGTATTAGCAAAAATTTCATCAAAAGGCTTATCACCATCTTCACAGGAAGAAAGCAATGCTAGCGCCGTGAAGCAAGATATACTAAGGTTTAAATATTTTTTCATGTTTCGTCAAAATTTTAATTAGCTGCAGGGAAGGTTGGACTAGCCGGATTGGTATCCCAGAAAACTTGAGTATCCAAGTTTAGTCGCTGTGTTAGGTTTTCATTGGTAAGCACCTCATTTTGCGGTAGCAAAAAGGTTCTAGGGAAGTTTCCTGGATCAGGCTCCCAACTTGGAGCTAAAGTGGTAGGAAAACCAGTTTTACGATAGTAATTATAGGCTTCCGTACCCCCACCGTAAAGAGCAATCCAATACTGCTCAGCATAAATATTTTCTTGAGCATTTCCACTAGCAGCATTAAAGTCAGCTACTATACCATCTACATATGCGGTAATATCAGCATCGGAAGGGGCTGTTGAAAGATCTGCATTGGTATCAAGAGCTCCAAAAGTGGCAACTTTAGCAATGGATTTTTCCATTCCTGCTTCAAGGAAGGCTGCTTTTTCCGCAGCGCTACCACTCATAGCTCCTCTCCAGAAGTCGACATAGGAAGCTAAAATGATGGGCTCAATACCTGCGCCGCCTCCACCAAGTCCAAGGCCTACTACATCAAATGAGCTGTCATCAAAACGACCTCCTGCGGGATAAGCACCTGCAGCAGTTCTCAAAAAGTTATCCGGAGGGGTACCTTCGTCGTTTCCGTGAGATCTTCCCCAGTAGCCATTGTCCACACTACAGTATACAAAACCAGCATAGTGTACAGGTGGAGTGACCAAAGAACAAGAAAGTGTTTCTTCATCTGGTGGGATACCAGTAGCACCAGGAGTAGCCTCATTTTGACGATAGAAATAATAACGTATTCTTGGATCGTCTTTTTGCAACATATTGTTCATCAACCAATTGGACTGGTATAGGTCGGCACCAGAAGGCGTGTAATCATCCCTATAGTCAGGATGACGACTATCCGGTTGTAACTCACTGCTTCCATATTGGAATTCGAAATCGTCATCTGTAGAAGCGATAAAATTACCCCCATTGATAATGTTCTGGAATGCAGTTGCATCACCCGTTAAAAAGTAAGAACGTAAACGCAAAGTATTGATCAATTTGATCCATTGTTCTGAGTCACCACCATAAAATAAATCGTCAGCTCCTTGAGTAGCGGGGTCTGTATTGAAAAGGGTTTCAGCTTCACTCAATAAGCTAAATGCGCCAGCGTAAACTACCTCTCCAGAATCTAGTTGAGGAGCTGGAAAGTTTTCAGGATCCAATCCTTCAGTGAACGCAGCACCACCAATATAGTCCGCAGCTAAGAATAGCATATGCGCCTGTAGTGTTTTACCTACGGCAATATGAAACGAATAATCAACATCGGTTTCGGCGTTGATATCTTCAAGAAGATTCAGATTCGTAGATATACCTACTTGTTGATTTAAACCATCACCTGCAATATAATCTTGGCTACTGTACAACCACAACCAAAAATCGTTGAACTCATCACTAGGATAATTATTAAAATATAATCCTCCAAACATATTGTCGATACGTACTACTTCAGCTCCAATATCACTGATTTCGTCCATAGCGGCAACATATCCCAATTGAATGGAATTTAACAACAGATTGGGATCTGCTTGGTCTGTCGCTAGATCATTAGGACTCACCGTAAGGTCGAGCTCCGTTGTTTCACAACCAACGAGTGCTACGCTGGCAAACAAAACATACCCTAATTTTTTAAAAATATTTTTCATAATGCTTTTCATTATCATTTTTTAATTAAAAGGATGCAGTTATACTAATACCATACCTTCTGGAACTTGGTCCGTTCAAGAAATCAAATCCTCGACCATTACCAATACCAACCCCTTGTACGTTAGGATCGAAGTTAGCACCATCAGGAGTATTGTAGGCATCATACCATAGGTTGAATCCTTGCGCTGTTACCCGTAGGGTTCCAAAAGGAGTTTTGTCCAACCACTTGGATGGAAAACTGTAGCCTAAAGATACTTCTTGCAAGCGAATAACTGAGGCGTCATAAACTCGGGTCTCCGTAGGGCCAAAAAGCAAGTTGTTAAAGAAGTAAGTAGAGTTGTTGATCTGACGGTTGTTAACCTGAGTTGCTACCTGTGGTCCATCAGGATTAGCCGCATCTACAGGAACCTGAGAAGCGGCATCAAAACCAGGAAGAATATAAGAATCCTCACGATCAATGGTTTCTACAATCAATCCACGTCCTAATAACGCAGCAATAGTACTTGACATTACGTCCCCTCCTTTAACATGGTTAATCTGGAAGTTCAGGGTCCAGTTCTTGTATCGGAAACTATTGATAAAGTTCATGGTGTAATCAGGAATCGCATCACCAATAATTGGCACATTACCCTCAGCATCTTGATCAGCAATAATGTAGCGCCCGTTTGAAGCTACCAAAAAGTTGCCCTCGGCATCTCTTTGGATGGCAGTACCTACCATGGTTCCGAGAGACTCACCCTCGATAGCAGCATTGGAACCTCTAAAAAGTGCTCCACCAACCGCTAAGGAACCTGCATAGAAAATCGCATCCTGCTCTTGCTCAGTTACCGTTTCGTTATTGGTAAAGAAGTTAACCCTCGAATTCCAGCTAAAATCTTCTCCTTTAAATATATCAATACCTAAGTCGGCCTCGAAACCTTTGTTTTGTACTTCACCAATATTACTTTGGGTAAATCGGAAGCCAGTACTTGGAGGGAGTGGTTCTCTTACAATCAAATCGTTGGTGATTTTATTATAATAAGTAGCATCTAAGGAAATTCTATTCTTCCAAAAACGACCCTCAATACCAAACTCATATTCCTCCAATAATTCTGGTTTTAGGTTGGGATTAGCCCTGGTACTATCAAATTGATTGGTGGAAATCGGGTTACCACCATTTTCTGCAACTTGAGTATTCTGTACAACCACACTTCTTGTTGGATAAGCATTTGTGGTATCGAAGTTAGCACTAGTACCATAACTTGCTCTTACTTTCAAAAAGTTAATGCCATTTTCAGATTTTAAACCATCGAAAGCAGCAGTTGGCAAAAATGACAAACTAGCTCCTGGATAGGTAATGTTATTATTAGCACTTGCGAAGTTAGATACCCAGTCTTTACGAGCAGAGACATTCAAGAATAACATATTATCATAATCCAAGGTAGCCTGACCTAGGATACCAACAATGTTACGCTCAGTAGTAAATTGTATGGGCGTTTGGTTTTCGTAGTTGAAGTGACGTTTTACTCCAAATACAATTTGTCCTGTACTAGCAACTCCAGACTGATCGAAGATATCCTGTCTTGCAGTAGCGCCGGCAGTGAAGGTTAATCCTAATTTCTCTGAAAGGTCATATTGTCCATTAATAGAGACAAAATGATCCCAAATGGTATTGTTGTTATCATAGGTATCTAAGAAACCAAAGATCGCTTGTGTAAATTCGACCCCTCCTTTGTTAGATCCGTTAATATTTCTTTCGTTATAGAAATCTAAACCTGTTCTCCAATTTACATTAAGGTTGTCGTTAATTTCATAACTCAATTGCGCATTCCAGTAAAAACGACTGGTCAACTGACGCAAAGTAACATTTTTAGCAGTCCATCTTGGATTGATAATATCGTTACCATTGCGGTAATATACACTGGAACCATCAATGGGATTTTCAAAAGGAAGTCCCATGAGGTCGACACTACGAGGTGTAAAGAACACGTTACCGTAGACAGAAAGACCATCTGTACCATTACCTCGGCTAGAAGCAATAGGTGGGGTGCGGTAATCTGTTCTCGCATAGTTCATAGTACCTGTAACAGTAAACTTGTTCGACAATTTAGAGCGTCCACCAATGGACATATTAAAACGGCTCAAAGAGTTGCCAGGAGTAAATCCTTCATCATCCAAATAACCCAAATTTACATTGTAAGTGGTGTTGCCATCTTGTGTTGCTCCCGCAATATTAACAGAAGTGCTTACCACAGAACCAGGTTGGAAGAATTCTTCTACGGAGTTGTAAGGCTGCCATGGGTAGCGCGCATCTTGGAATTCAGGAAAAGCATTCCTAGTAGAGGCTACCGAAGTACTAGCATATGGGTGGGTTAGCGTTCCCTGATCGTCAATAGCTGGTTGACGGCCCCATCCGGCTACTCCTTCTCTGTCAAAACTAGGTCCCCAGTTACTGAAAAACCACCCAAAATTTTGATCAAATCCATTACCATATTGATCTTGATAATCAGGTAGAGAAGCGATTTCATTGGTAAAGAAAGATTGATTAATGGTAATCTCTGTTTTCTTAGGACCTGCACTAGCACCACCGGCTTTGGTAGTAATCAGGATTACGCCATTACGTCCTTGTGTACCATATAGTGTAGCTGCTGCTAAACCTTTGAGAACTTCAATACTTTCAATATTGTTAGGATCCAAATCTAAGAAACGAGAAGATCCGGCATTACCATTAACAAAACTCTGTTGTTGACCATTCGTCTGACCAGCAGCATTAGTCGCGTTACTAAAAGGTACTCCATCTACGATGAAAAGTGCTTGGTTACTTCCACTAAAAGAACTTAAACCACGAACAGTAATGTTTGTAGCTGAACCAGAAGCACCACCCGCAGCAGTAATTTGAACACCAGCAGCTTTACCCGTTAAAACACGCGCAACATCCCCTTCGGTTCTGTTCTCAATTTGATCAGAACTCACCGAGGTAACTGCGTAACCCAAGGCTTTCTTTTCCCTTTTAATACCTTGAGCAGTCACAACCACTTCTTCCAAAGCTTGTGCATCTTCTTGCATTTGCACATTTATTGTTGCACTAGCACCTACGGTCTGACGTACGTCTCTTTGGCCAATGTAAGTGAATAAGAGCACTTGTCCAGCACTGGCATTGATGGTGTAATTACCATCGAAATCAGATTGTGTTCCGGTCGATGTGCCTTCAACAACAATGTTGACCCCAGGAAGAGGTAGGCCATCGGCATCCGTCACCGTTCCTGAAATCGTTTTGTCTTGTGCAAAAGAAATGTGCACCACAAACGCCAAGAACAGCGTTAAGATTCCATTTAATTTTGTTTTCATTTTTAAATTATTTGAATTAGCTAGCGGCTAAAGTCATAAATTCAAGTTAATAATCCAAAATAATCCATCTAAAAATCATTTGTTGGTACGTTTATTGGTTATCCTTAGACCGAAGGCCTAGAACATTGATATTCCCGAAAATTTTAGGGCGTTTTTCCAACATTCTCATAACATTGAACACACAAAAGAAATGTTAAATAAGAGCAACATACCTAGGTTTATGTTTGGAAAACCTTGGGAATTACCACAAAATACGTGTGGAATCTTTCAATTTGTTTAACGTTTTTGGTGAGATAAAAAACAAAATGATTCTTCTCTAAAAGGGTCAATCTCCTGGACAAATTTGGTTGCAAAAAGATGGGTATTTAGAACAATTCTGTTTAAGCATTAACAACAAATAGATTGACAACTTCAGATAAGGTTACCTTAATAATAATATGTTAATGCATTGGGTAAATGTTATCGTCCGATTGGAATATAGTTGCTTTGACGCATCCTATGTTTTTTGAGAATTTAAAATAACTAAGAGCTTATTTGAAAAGTTGCCAAATATGATTACATTTGCAGCCCCAAAATAAGGGGTAGAAAATAAAGTTAACAATGCCAACAATTTCACAGTTAGTAAGAAAAGGAAGGAGCACCATTACCAAGAAGAGTAAATCGGCTGCTTTGGATTCTTGCCCACAACGCCGTGGAGTTTGTACTAGGGTTTACACGACTACGCCAAAAAAACCTAACTCTGCCATGAGAAAAGTGGCAAGGGTAAGGTTAACCAATGGTAAAGAAGTGAACGCTTACATTCCAGGCGAGGGGCATAATCTCCAAGAGCACTCGATAGTATTGGTACGCGGTGGAAGAGTGAAGGATTTGCCAGGTGTGCGCTACCACATTGTGCGGGGTGCTTTGGATACCGCCGGTGTTGCCGGTAGGACACAACGACGCTCTAAATATGGAGCTAAAAGACCAAAAAAATAGGGTAACCTTCAGTTAAAAGGAAGTCATGAGAAAAAGACAAGCAAAGAAAAGACCTTTGTTACCAGATCCGAAGTTTAACGATCAATTGGTGACTAGGTTTGTAAATATGATGATGTGGGACGGAAAAAAATCCGTTGCCTTTAAAGTGTTTTACGATGCTATAGAAATCGTAGATCAAAGAAAGAGTGATGAAGAAAAAACGGCTTTAGAGCTGTGGAAAGATGCACTTTCCAACGTTATGCCTCACGTAGAAGTCCGCAGTAGAAGAGTTGGTGGGGCTACTTTCCAAATTCCTATGCAGATTAGACCTGACCGTAAAATATCAACCGCAATGAAATGGTTGATCAATTATGCGCGCAGAAGAAATGAAAAATCGATGGCCCAAAAATTGGCAGCTGAAATTTTAGCAGCTGCTAAAGAAGAAGGGGCAGCTGTTAAAAAAAGGGTAGATACGCATAAAATGGCAGAAGCCAATAAAGCATTTTCACACTACAGATTTTAATTCATCATGGCAAGAGATTTAAAGTACACACGCAATATTGGTATTGCAGCGCATATTGATGCTGGTAAAACCACTACTACTGAACGTATTCTTTTCTACACAGGAGTAAGCCATAAGATAGGTGAGGTTCATGATGGTGCAGCTACCATGGACTGGATGGAGCAAGAGCAAGAGCGTGGTATTACGATTACCTCAGCCGCTACCACCTGTACTTGGCAGTTTCCTACTGAGAATGGGCAACCAACGCCTGATGCTAAAGGATATCACTTTAATATTATTGATACCCCTGGTCACGTTGATTTTACTGTTGAAGTAAATCGTTCTTTGCGCGTTCTTGATGGATTGGTATTCTTATTTAGTGCCGTTGATGGTGTAGAGCCACAATCCGAAACGAACTGGCGCTTAGCAGATAACTACAAAGTACCGCGAATCGGTTTTGTGAATAAGATGGACCGACAAGGATCTAATTTCTTGAATGTCTGTAAGCAGGTGCGAGAAATGCTTGGTTCCAATGCGGTGCCAATCGTTTTGCCTATCGGAGAGGAAGCTGATTTTAAGGGTATTGTTGATTTGGCAAAGAACAGAGCTATTGTTTGGCATGATGAGAACTTTGGCTCCACTTTCGATGTTATTGACATACCCGCTGAAATGCAGGATGAGGTAAAGGAATACAGGGCTGCGCTAATTGAAGCAGTTGCGGAATACGACGAAGAGTTGATGGAAAAATTCTTCGAGGATGAAGATTCTATCACCGAAGAAGAGGTGCATGCGGCATTGAGAGCAGCTGTTATGGACAGGGCTATCATACCCATGGTCTGTGGTTCTTCCTTTAAGAATAAGGGGGTGCAATTTTTGTTAGATGCGGTATGTCGTTATCTTCCTTCTCCACTAGATAAAGAAGATATTATAGGCACAGATCCAGATTCTGGTTCTGAAATTACAAGAAAACCAGATCCTAAAGAGCCCTTTTCTGCCTTAGCTTTTAAAATTGCAACTGATCCATTCGTAGGAAGGTTGGCATTCTTTAGAGCATATTCTGGACGTCTGGATGCAGGTTCTTACATTTTGAATAACCGTTCAGGTAAAAAGGAAAGGATTTCAAGAATCTATCAGATGCACTCCAATAAGCAAAATGCTATTGAGTATATAGAGGCTGGTGATATTGGCGCTGCTGTAGGATTTAAAGATATTAAGACAGGGGATACCATGTCTTCAGAGAAAGATCCTATTGTTTTAGAAAGTATGGACTTTCCAGATCCTGTGATTGGTATTGCCGTTGAGCCAAAAACCAAAGCTGATGTAGACAAGTTAGGCATGTCTTTGGCGAAGTTGGCCGAAGAGGATCCTACTTTTCAGGTAAAGACAGATGAGGCCTCTGGGCAGACCATTATCTCTGGAATGGGAGAGTTGCACCTAGATATCATTGTCGATCGTTTAAGACGAGAGTTTAAGGTTGAGGTAAATCAAGGGCAACCACAGGTGGAATATAAAGAGGCACTTACAGCCAAAGCAGATCACCGTGAAGTTTACAAAAAGCAAACAGGTGGTCGTGGTAAGTTTGCAGATATTGTCTTTACCATGGAGCCCGCTAGCGAAGGCGAGGAAGCTAAACCAGGTCTTGAATTTGTCAATGTAATCAAAGGAGGTAATATTCCTAAGGAATACATCCCTTCTGTAGAGAAAGGCTTTAAAGAGGCGATGAAGAATGGTCCTTTGGCTGGCTTTGAAATGGACAGCATGAAGATTACATTAAAAGATGGGTCTTTTCACCCCGTTGATTCCGATTCTTTATCCTTCGAACTTGCTGCCAAATTAGGTTATAAAGAAGCTGCCAAAGCTGCGCGAGCTGTTTTGATGGAACCTATTATGAAGTTGGAGGTGCTTACTCCAGAAGAAAATATGGGGGATATTGTAGGGGACCTGAACAGAAGAAGAGGGCAGGTAAACAATATGGATGATAGAGCTGGTTCCAAAGTTATCAAGGCGGAGGTACCACTTTCTGAGATGTTTGGATATGTAACTTCTCTAAGAACACTAAGTTCTGGTCGAGCTACATCCACTATGGAGTTCTCTCATTATGCTGAGACGCCATCCAATATTGCAGAAGAAGTAATTAAGGCTACTAAAGGAGTAACCGCATAATTAATCAGAAGATGAGTCAGAAAATTAGAATTAAGTTAAAGTCATACGACCACAATTTGGTGGACAAGTCTGCTGAGAAAATCGTTAAAACGGTTAAAACAACAGGAGCAGTAGTTACAGGACCTATTCCTTTGCCAACGCACAAAAAGATTTTTACAGTGTTGCGTTCACCACACGTCAATAAAAAGTCTAGAGAGCAATTTCAATTGAGTTCTTACAAGCGTTTGCTTGATATTTATAGCTCTTCTTCCAAAACAATTGATGCTTTAATGAAATTAGAGCTACCAAGTGGTGTGGAAGTTGAAATAAAAGTGTAAATTTGCACGCCCTTTTGATAGAGGGTTTTACATGTCCGGAGCTGCGCGCGAAGGAAAAACGGGAGAAAAGAATACAATCTGGGTCACAGACTACGTTCTTTGGCCCAATTTTTTTGCCAATAAAGGCAGGTTAAAAAGAAAACTAATTATATAAAATATGTCTGGGTTAATAGGAAAAAAAATCGGCATGACCAGCATTTTTGATGAGAATGGGAAAAACATCCCATGTACTGTCATTCAAGCTGGACCATGTGTGGTTACCCAAGTCAGAACCGAAGAGGTCGACGGGTACACTGCCCTTCAACTCGGTTTCGATGACAAGGCAGAGAAACGCACCACGAAGTCCGAAGAAGGACACTTCAAAAAAGCTGGTGCGACTCCTAAAAAGAAAGTCGTCGAGTTCCGTGATTTTGAAGGTGAATACAAATTGGGGGATACCGTTGGGGTAGATCTATTTGTTGTTGGAGAGTTTGTAGATGTTGTAGGAACATCTAAAGGAAAGGGCTTTCAGGGAGTTGTTAAAAGACACGGTTTTGCTGGAGTTGGTCAAGCAACACACGGTCAGCATAACAGACTTAGGGCTCCTGGATCTATCGGAGCAGCTTCTACACCTTCAAGAGTGGTTAAAGGACTGCGCATGGCCGGAAGAATGGGTGGTGAAAGAGTTACTGTTCAAAATCTTCGGGTGCTTAAAGTGGTTCCTGAGAAAAATCTAATTGTGGTCAAAGGTGCTGTTCCAGGTCACAAAAATGCTTATGTAACTTTAGAAAAGTAGGGCATGAAAGTAGCTGTATTAGATATTAATGGAAAAGAGACTGGAAGACAAGTAGAGCTTTCAGATGCGGTTTTCGGTATAGAGCCTAATAACCATGCCATCTATTTGGATGTTAAGCAGTATTTGGCGCATCAAAGACAAGGAACTCACAAAGCGAAAGAGCGTGGGGAAATTGTTGGGAGTACACGAAAATTGAAAAAGCAAAAAGGAACTGGAACTGCACGTGCTGGTAGTATCAAATCACCAGTTTTTAGAGGTGGTGGTCGTGTTTTTGGACCAAGACCTAGGAGTTATGGACAAAAGCTCAATAAGAATGTAAAGCGATTGGCGCGTCGGTCAGCTTTTAGTCTAAAATCAAAGGCTAATGAATTGGTGGTTGTTGAAAACTTCGATTTCGAGGCCCCTAAGACCAAAGACTATATCTTCGACATCGACGCCTACGACGACGACCAGGTCGCGGACGCCGCCACGGTGATCGACGCCCTGCGCCGGTTGCTCGAC
>JBCDGY010000062.1:0-13421 GCA_039414375.1 Bacteroidota bacterium
GAGAAAAAGCTTTTTCAAATTAAAATTGGTTTCAAACAAAATAGCACAATTTTAATGCCAACTAAGAACTCTGTCTGGAATCAAATGTTTGGTAACGACGGTCCAGGCTCTGAATAGTGCGTGGGTTAGCAGTTAACTTTCCAACTTGTTGGGAACATGCAATTCCTTATTGCCCTTGAAAGTTGCTATTATCATATAAATTTTAACATTTCAATAAATATTGATTCCCCCATTTTTCTATTTCTTTTAAAATGGGAATAAATGATTTCCCAAGTTGGGTAAGTTCATATTCTGTTCTTGGAGGAATTTCTTTGTAGTCCGTTTTGGTTACCCATCCATCCTGAATTAGTGCTTTTAGCTGCTGCGTTAACATCTTTTCTGAAATTGTTCCAATAGTTTTCTTCATTTCACCGTAACGTTTTGTACCACTGCCCAATTGATAAATAATAATAACCTTCCATCGTCCACCGATAATTTTCATTGTAGATGTAATTGGACAATTATTTGTAAATCCCTTTTCATTCTCGAAGTTGGTAGATGTTGTTTTTCGCATCACACACTTTTTTGTCTGTACCCTATTATTTGTATGCAAATTAAAACTAATTGAGTTTTGTAAAACAATTAAAACCCTTAAAGATGAAAGACAAGAAAATAGTGGTGATAGGAGGAAGTTCAGGTATTGGAAAAGCGGTGTGTGAACAGGCTTTTGAATTGGCCGCACAAGTTATCTTAACAAGTCGTCAACTACACAAAGCCAAAACCAGTGCTGAACAAATAGGTAGTTCAGTTATAGGTCAAGAGCTTGATATAGATGACGAAAAGCAGGTGCAAGTCTTTTTCAAATCATTAAATGAAGTTGACCACATCTATATTGCGGCGGGTGCTACGAAGTTAGGTGCTGTAACAGACGGGACTTTGGAGGAGAATATGAAAGCTTTCAATACCCGAATATTGGGTAGTCTAAGAGTTGTTAGGGCCGCAGCGGAAAAAATAGGTGGTTTGGGTTCTATTGTTTTCACAGGAGGAGTTTCGACGGATAGACCAATTTCAGGTGCTTGGGTTTCAGGTTTGGCAACGTCAACGGCAGAACAGCTTGCAAGAGTACTCGTTATGGAATTTCCTAACATCCGATTTAATGCTGTGGCACCCGGTTGGACCAATACTCCTATGTGGGATGATATTCTTGGCGATAGCAAGGAGGAAACACTTAAAAATGTGGCGGAAAGCTTACCAGTCAAAAAAATAGCAACTCCCGAAGAGGTCGCATCTGCGGTTATTTTTTTGATGTCAAATAGTTCAGTAACTGGCGAAGTAATCCATGTCGATGGCGGTGGGCGTTTAGTTTAACCACAAATATCAAGCGTTGTCTTTTAGAGTTAGATTTGCACTTGAGCCCATTATGCCTAATAGTATTATTATGTTTAAAGCGTGACCAAGTCTTGGCGCCTCCCGTCATTTCGCAATTACAATAGCGTATTAATCCAGCGCTTTTAGATTCTTTTTATCAGTTTATGGGTGTCGAAATCGGGGTGTGTTTTTTGATTTCTAATCAAATCCGTTAAATTTTGATGCCAGCGTCTATCTCGCCACATCCCTTTAAATTGGGGTCCGCAAAAGTTACTGGTGGCCATTCCAACCCACCGCCCGGTTTTAACCGCTTCACGAGTGCCTAAATCACACAATTCCTTTACCCAATCCCACTTTAAAAGCGGCCAGTCTTTATAATCAACTACACCCCAACACTCCGTAGTAACCAGCGGTTTATTGACAGCTTTCGACCAGGCTGCGGCATTTTCGATTTGGCGCATTAACAGGTCTTTCCAATAATTCTCTTTTTGGCGGTACAGTTTTTCTCCTTTTAAAGCAAGATTGTCATAACCCTTGTACGTAAATCGTTCGTACTGGTACCCCACTTCTTTATAAAATTCTCCCCCATTTCCGTTCACCATCCACACATGGGGTTCAAGAAAATCAAGCATGGAGATGTCCCCTTGGGTCAAAATATCGGTAGTAATTTCTCCAGTAAACGAGAAAGTATAGGGAAGCGCTGGATATTTGTCCTTTAAAACGGCAATAGATTCTCGCATCCATCGTGCCGATTCGGAGCATCCCACCAGCTGATATCGGTTTTGTAGGGTGTCCAAACTTCTAAGGGCCATTCATTACTGAGGTCTACATAAAGGATTTGATCCATCAGATCGTGATCTTCGATTAAATCCAAAACGGAAAGCCAAACCATACCCAATTTTTGAGGGCTAGTAATTACGTTAAAGGATTGATTGCTATCCTCACGCCACCAAGAGGATAAGCCTACTTTCACATTGAATTTTTTACACTTTTTGATAAAATCAATGAAGTGGGGTTGGAGACGGATTTTGGTTATAGCAGGACTCCCCCAATCCTGGGTATTCCAATGGGGATTGATCAAGAACTCTTTTTGTGGATCGTTATGGACAAGATGTGGAAAAGCATCGATACGTATAGCATTGTAGCCACGTTTAACCAATTCAGCAAGGGCGGTATCCCAGTCTTCATAACCTGCCCCTGGCCAACGACGTTCAAGCCAGCTAAACTCCCACATGGTAATGGCAAAAGCTTCTTTTTGAATAACAGTGTTCGCTAAAGGAGGCATGGCATGTTGTGTCTGCCCTACTAGAGCAACACCCAACCCCGCGGCGGTTGATTTTTTGATAAAGGCTCTTCTGTTTTTTGAGGTATCTGTTGGCTTCATTGCGGTATTACAGCGGTCTATTGCATAATTAGTGGCTAACTTTTTCCACATGCTAACAGTAAGCACAGTCAGGAAAAAGAACATTTGACACTAAAGATAATAGACAGGCTTCAGAGAACCTTACAGTTGCAAGTTAGTTGTCCGCTTGAGCCATCCTGGATTTGATCAATTCGTACGGGTCAATTCGAATCAAATCGTTTTTGGCTTCGTTGCTAAGTCGGTATTTAGTCCTTTGACAACGCTTTGGACTGTCTTAAAATATCGTCCTTTCCGTCATTCGTAAATCCACTTTTTTCCGCTTTTTCCAGTTTTGCGCTAATCCGGTCTACCCGAGCTTGTTGTTTCCTAGCCTGTCGTACAAGTTAACCAATTCACTTTTACTAGAATATTCTTGATTGGCTACTTGAGACTTTAACCATTCATCATTAGGTGCTGTGAAGGAAATACTTTGTCTGCCCATAGGAACTATTACTTGATGGAAAAATACACCAAAAACGAATCGATTTCAAATTTAGAATGCGGGTTACAATGATCTGACATTTGATTAGTTGTAGTCTTCATTTAGTAATTATTAAAAGCTGTCGTTTAGACTTCGTGCTAAACCAGTGAGGTATATCATACCTTGAAGGTTTAACGTGCGTTGCGATGGTTGTCAAACACCTTGAAGGTTTTATTTTTTCTCGAAGTGCGAATAGTTTTACCTTTGCCCTGAATGAAGCACAGCCTAACCCTCTTTTTTTGCTTCCTCCTTGCCGGACTTTGTGCCCAAAAGGATGCGCCGACTACAAAGTACCTTCTAGATGCTAGCCCCTTCTACGGTTCCATCTTGTTGCACAATCCTGATATCGCGCAGCTGATTACGGAACATCCGCATGGTTTCCTACTAGGCATCAGCCAAAAGCGGTATGGCGAAGAGGAGTGGGAAGGCATTTTTGGCTATCCTGATACTGGTTTTTCTTTCCTGTATCAAAACATGAACAATCCCACATTAGGAGAACATTTTGGATTGTATGCCCACTATAATTTTTACTTTTTCAAGCGTAACCTACAGTTGCGTATTGGGCAAGGGGTCAGTTATAATACCAATCCCTATGATGCAGAGACCAATTTTCGCAATTCGGCCTACGGTTCTACGCTATTGAGTACTACCCTGCTCATGGCCAACTACCATAAAGAAAAGGTGTTTGATCGTTTTGGCCTGCAAGGCGGAATCACTTTGGTGCATTATTCCAATGCCAATTTTAAAGCCCCTAATGCTTCTACCAATACTTTTGCTTTCAATCTAGGTCTCACCTACGATCTCAACCCTTCTCTGGATAAGGAATATATCCCCTATACCAAAACCAAAGTAACAGAACCACTGCGTTTGAATGCCGTATTGCGAGGGGGTATCAACGAGGGAGATGTGGTAGGCTCCGGGCAATTTGGGTTTTTTATATTATCCACCTATGCGGACAAACGCCTGGGGCGGCTAAGTGCAATACAACTGGGTGCCGACGTGTTTTTCTCCTATTTTTTAAAGGAACTAATTCGTTTTCAAGCCAATTCCTTTCCGGAGATGGCGGTGGATGCAGATACTGATTTTAAACGCGTAGGTTTGTTTGTGGGGCACGAGCTGTTCATCAATAAATTAAGTCTCGTCTCCCAGCTGGGTTATTATGTGTATTACCCCTTTGATTTCGAAGGTCGCGTTTACCAACGGGTGGGGCTAAAGCGTTATTTTGGGAAACGTGCTTTTGGTAGCCTTACCCTGAAAACGCATGGTGCGGCGGCCGAAGCTGTAGAATTTGGAATAGGCGTACGTTTATGAAAAGGATCAATAGCAACATACCACCAGTATCCGCATTCAAACGTTTCTTCAATTGGAAGGATAGTATAGGCTCGCTAAGCACCTATGTTTTTAGAACTGTACTGGTAGTAGCATTTCTGATGGTATCCTGCAATAACGAAAATGCCCCAGATTGCTTACAAAATGCAGGTGATATCACCCGTATTACTGTTGATCTGCCGCCTTTTCAAAACATTACGGTATTCGAGCGCTTGAATTTGGTGCTCAAACAAGGGGATACACAAAAAGTAGAAATTGCTTCTGGGGAATGGTTGATTAACGAGATTAGCGCTGAGGTTGTCGATGGTCGATTGCTATTGCGTAACAACAACGGCTGTAATTTGTTTAGAGCGTACGGCTTATCTACTGTTTATGTGACGTCGCCAAATATCGCAGAGGTACGTAGTAGCACAGGACTAACCATCGCCAGCGATGGGGTATTGGCCTATCCCAATTTGCGGTTGGTGTCGGAAAGTTTTACCGATCCTAGCTCGGAAACCACCTCGGGTACTTTTGCTTTGGAGGTAGACAGCGACAACTTAAATATCTTCGCTAACGGTATTGCCTACTTTGAATTGGTTGGGAATACCCAACAGCTAGAAGTCTTTGTAGCCGCTGGAGATACTAGGGTAGAGGCGGCCGCCCTACTGGCGGAGGATGTGATCGTCAATCACAGAGGTACCAATTCGATTGTAGTGCGTCCCCAGGAAAGCATTTCCGGAATCATACGCGGGTATGGGGACGTGATTAGTATCAACAGACCAGATAGTATTGCGATACAGGAAACTTTTGAAGGGCGACTGATCTTTAAAGATTAGGATACCTCCTTTCTTTGGTTCGTGCTAGAAAGTATAACAACAATTCTAAGTAGATCTATTGTTATTTAAAGGTATCATGGGACTATTTTCCATTGTAAAACGACTTTTTTTCAGTTCAGCAGCGCCATCTTTGAAACCTACCAAAGGACTTTTGGGTTTGGACTTGGCCAATGCGCTCTTTCATAATCTGGTGGTACGCCAAGAAGTTCCTGGCATTTCGGTAACCATAAGGCATCGAGGAAGTGTAGTGCTTCAGCAGGGCTATGGCCTTGCCGATCGTACTACAAATACGGCTATTGACCCTACAAAACACCAATTTCGAATAGCCAGCATTTCAAAATGTATTACCGGTCTGGCACTAGGGACCATGGTGGAGAGGCAATTGTTAAACTTGGATGATTCGGTGTACCGCTATGTGCCTTATTTCCCAAAAAAGAAGCACGATATTACCTTAAGGCAATTGGCGGCACATACGGCAGGCATTCGTGGCTATCGCGGAAAGGAATATGCGTTAAACCGACCGCTAAGTATTCAAGAAGGCATAACCCTATTTGAGAACGATCCTCTGGTTTTTCAGCCAGGCAAGGGCTACCTATACAATAGTTTTGATTTTGTACTACTGTCGCTTGCTATGCAAGAAGCGGCAGGAATGCCCTTTGAAACCTATGTGCAGGAAGCCGTTTTAGATCCGCTGGGAATGCAAAATACGGTGCCTGAAATAGCAGCAGCACATCTCGATTCCCTTTCCGGTGGGTGTAAGCCTATTTTACCAAAGAAAATCCACCAAAGCCGCTGCTATACCAAAACGGGTCAGGGCTTTCGAGAGGCTGTACCCTTTACTACTTTTTACAAACTGGCAGGTGGGGGCTACCTTAGTACCAGTGCGGATATTGCGACAATGGGGCAAGCGATACTAGAAAGGCGTTTACTCAATGAAGCGACCTACAACGAATTGCTACAAGCGCAAGAGGTACTCGGGAAATCTACCTATTACGGATTGGGTTTTCAGGTAAGTGAAGATACGCAAGGGCGCCCCTATGTGGGGCATGTAGGCAATAGTGTGGGTGCCTATACCAATTTTTATGTGTACCCAGATGCAGAGCTTGTGGTGGCCATACTTATCAATTGTACCGATCCTAAAGTACAGCCTACCTTGGATAAAGCTATGAATACCATCTTAGAGGACTTCGTTTAGCAATCGGCACACAAATGGTTAAAATCACAACGTTTTGTCGCCAACCAATTTTTAAAGAACTTTAGCCAAATGATGCGTATGAACCATTTAGGATATTTAGGGCTAGCTTTGTTTTTTGCTGTTGCAGTTTCCGGGCAAACAGAGAAAGCAATTACCAATATAATTTCGATTGCCGAAACAGAAACCGCCGAAGAACTGTCACTTTCGGAGTGGAAAAGATTTAAGGGTTTGGTGGCTACCTTGGAAGCAAATCCAAAAGAAGAACCGGATAACAATGCAGCTCGAATACGTAATTTTTCACGTGACTCCCTTCATATTTTAGAAGTAAAGCTGATGGCGGTTAAATTACTGGAAGAGAAGCAATTGCTAGAGCTAGATTTATCGGAAAATGAAGCGTATTACTACGATCTTATCAAAGCCCTTCGGGAAAGTGCAATTCCCCCAGTGCAGTATCAGTTTTTGGAGGAACGAATGGCTTTATTACACCAAAAAGCACTACAACAGCAATTGGTCTATAGTCGATGGCTCAATGCAGGGTTGGTTTTGGCTTGCCTGTTTTTGTTGTTTGGATTTTGGCGGTTATGGTCACGGTCTCGTGGCACCGCAACGCCAGTGCTTAGCAAGCAAGAACAAACAGTTTGCCAATTAATTCTACAAGGAAAGTCTAACAAAGAGATTGCCAACGAGCTCTTTATTAGCCTAAGCACGGTAAAAACCCATATTACCAATCTCTACGCTAAGCTCAACGTGGCTAATCGTCAAGAGCTACTTCAAATGGGTACCGGTACTAGTACCTAATTCCGACCCCTTTCTGAAGTAGGGGTTTAGGGAACCCAATTTCTTTGTGGGAAAAAGAATTTTGGAAGTATCGCATAAGCAATGGAAGCGCCTTTTTAGCTGGCTTGTTTTCCTAAATGCCTTAGTTACCTATACCCTCACCATGGAACCCACAGTGAGTTTTTGGGATACTGGGGAGTACATTGCCACCGCCGCCAAACTTGAAATAGCACATCCCCCGGGCGCCCCTCTCTTTCAAATGATTGGTGCTGTTTTTGCTATCCTTGCGACCAATAGCCAACAGATCGCCCCATTGGTGAATTACGTCTCCGTTGTGGCCAGTGCCTTTACAATTTTCTTTCTTTTCTTAACTATCGCCCATATTGTTGAGGGACTACTTTCAAAGCAAACCACGGATAGAACTACAAAAGCCATTCTTGTTATCGGTAGTTCAGGTGTTGGGGCTTTGGCATTTACGTATTCTGATAGTTTTTGGTTCAATGCCACGGAAACTGAAGTATATGCACTTGCTAGTTGTATGATGTCCCTGCTCCTTTGGATGGGATTGCGGTGGACCAGCGATCTTAAAGGACCACGTGCTAGCCGATGGTTACTCTTAATCAGTTTTGTTATTGGCTTAACCTTTGGGGTACAGTTTATGGGTTTTTTGGTCATTCCCTCAGTGGTTTTGCTTTATTATTTCAGTCGCTACAAGAAGGTTACCCTTAAGAGCTTCGCAATAGCCAATTTGGTGGCATTACTACTGTTAGTTTTTGTCTATAAATTTTCGCTAACGACCATCTTGCAACTCTTTGCCTGGGGAGAGCTTTTTGCTGTAAATCAACTAGGGTTGCCCTTTAATTCTGGGTCTATTTTAGTGGTGCTTGGTATCTCTTTCCTATTTTATATATCGCTACGTCTAACGCGGAACAGGCGTTGGGTAACCGCCCATACTGGGGTACTTTGCTTACTCTTCCTGGTTTTGGGTTTTTCTTCTTGGTTGCTAGTGCCCCTCCGTGCTAGTGCGCATGTGGGTATCAATCAGAACGATCCCTCAGATGCGAGAACCCTTTTGGCCTATTACAATCGTGAGCAGTACCCGAGTACAGATAGCCCACTATTTGGAAAGTTCTACACCGATAGGTTTGCAGATTCTGGAGGATATTCCGACGATCATCCCAAATACGAACGCAACGAAGCCTTAGGACGGTACGATATTGTTAACGATTATAAAGATGCCATTCAAAAACCAAATTCGGAACATACTGGGTTTTTGCCGCGTATGTGGAGCGAACAGCATGCAGCCAACTATCACCGTTATTTTGGGCCATTACAATACCAGATAAAACCCGCTTACCGAAAACATGCCGAACTGCGCAGTCATCTACAGGATGCTGAAAAAGCCTACGCTTCAGGGGACATTGATGCCGAGGGCTATATCGCCTTTTTGGATGAAATGAGTCCTTATATTACCGTTATACCCCCCTCCTTTGGCGATCAAGTTCAATACCTATTGCAATATCAATTGGGCTATTTATATCTGCGCTATTTGATGTGGAACTTTGTGGGGAGGCAGAATGATGTGCAGGGCAGGTACGATGGTAATGGTGCATGGCTTAGCGGTATTTCTTTTTTAGATAAGCTGCGATTGGGAAGCCAGCACAACCGACCCCGTGATGCCAGGAACAAAGGCAGAAATACCTATTTCTTTTTACCGCTGCTACTGGGATTACTAGGAATGGTGGTGCAAGGCTTTGCAGATCCCAAACGGTTATGGGTATTGGTAGTTTTTTTCGGTCTTGCTGGCTTAGGCATTCAGTTTTATACAAACCCGGCTATTTTTCAACCTAGGGCGCGTGACTATGTGCTTGTAGGGTCTTTTTATGCCTTTGCTATTTGGATAGGCATCGGCGTATATGGCCTATTTCAAAGCCTAAAGCCATACGTAAAATCAAAGTGGGCTGCCTTATCGGCTGTTGCACTGACCTTTCTAGCAGTCCCTTTATTAATGGGTTTTCAGAATTGGGATGATCACGATCGGTCCCATCGATCTACAGCTCGTGCCTCTGCCAAAGCATACTTGGATTCTACTGAAAAAGATGTTGGTGCGCTGCTGTTCACCATTGGCGATAATGATAACTTTCCACTTTGGTATTTACAGGAAATTGAAGGCCATCGTACCGATGTCAGGGTGATGGTCACTGGTTATCTCGCTACGGATTGGTATATCGATCAGATGAAACGTAAAGCCTATAAAAGTGCGCCAATACCTTCTCAAATGACACACGCGCAATATGGATATGGTACCAGAGACGCCGTTTATTATCAAGCCCTAAGCGATAAACGTTGGAACATCCGTGATTTTATGAATTGGATTACCAGTGACGATCCAAAGACCAAATATGGATACCTGCTTCAAAAACAAGGCGCAGAGCTATCGGAATACCCAAAAAGTACCCAAAACATGGTCTATTACCCTACGCACAAAATAAGGGTGCCTGTGAATAAGGAAAAAGTGTTGCAAAACGGCCTGGTATCTGCACAAGACGCCCATTTAATTGTGGATCATATCGATATTGACCTTCCCAAGAGCTATTTGACGAAAAACAGGCTGATCATGCTCGATATTTTAGCCAATAACGACTGGGAACGCCCTATCTATTTTTCGGGTGGTAGTTTTGAGGATGCAGAGTATTTATGGATGAAGTCGTACTTGCAATTAGATGGTTTGGCCTACAAGTTAGTACCTATAAAAACCGACTATGATGGGGGTTTTGAAATGGGGCGGATCGACACCGATAAGGCTTATGAGATTGTCAAACAATGGGATTGGGGCAACTCGGGTAGCCCTACGATCTATCACGATCCGCAAACCAGGCGACAGTTTGGGGTTACCTTTAGGTTGTGTTTGGCACGTTTGGTCGAAGCGTTAATAGCAGAAGGCAAAAAAGAGCAGGCCAAGGAGATCATCGCTATCGCTATGCAAAACATTCCCCTAGCGTTTTATGAATATTATGACTTTGTTACGCCCTTTTTAGAGGGATGGTATGAAGTGGAAGAACAACAAAAGGCGCGCACCTTTTTCCAGCAGTTAACGACCATATACCAAGAAGCATTGCACTACTATGCGAATATGAATCGTGATGCTCAAATGGAGAATGTGGATCGCATCTTAGCGAATTTGCAGGCTTACCAACGGAATCTATCTGTGGTAGCGACTTATGATACCGAAGCACAATACGAGATAGAAGAAGCCGCTTGGCTTGCCCACGCAACACCTTTCGATTACCTATTTAAGTAGCTCTAGTTTTCTTTTTGAAAGAAAGGGTTACGCGTCATAATTTTCATAGGGCTTCCTCGGCAAAACCCTCGCAAAGCGTTAGAATGGTCGTAACATCATCAAAAGTGGTACGCGGATTAATCAAACACATGCGCAATACCACCTGATCGTGTAACAAGGTGGTTGCCAATAGTGCTTGTTGTGAGGCCATTACCTTGTCTGAGATAGTTTGATTGAGTTGATCAATGGCTGCTTCACTCAAACCTTGATCCATGGGGTTGTATCTAAAATTAATGACGGCTAAGGTTGCTGGAAAAACCACTTCCCAATGTTTGCTTTTTCGCAGATGCTGTTCGAGCTGCTCAGCAAGGGCAATACCAGAACCTACCGCCTCTCGAAAGGCTTTGAGGCCAAAAGTTTTCACCGACATATAAAATTTAAGCGCGTTGAAGCGTCTGGTTAACTGCACCCCCATATCGTAAAAGTTAATCTCAGAATCATTCCCCTCAATGTCTTTCAGATATTCGGGCCGCTCAGTAAAAGTATGTGAGAGGTGCTTGTAGTTGCGTACCAAAAGGCAACCCATCTCATAAGGTTGAAACAACCATTTGTGCGGGTCTACCGTTAAAGAGTCCGCTTTTGAAATACCCTTGAGTGCCGCTTTACCTTGCGGTGAAAGTACCGCAGCACCACCATAAGCCCCATCGATATGAAACCATAGATCTTCCTTTTTACATAGCGCTGCCATAGCGGGTAGGGGGTCTACACTCCCCGTATTGGTGGTACCAGCGTTGCCAATCAAACAAAAGGGAAGGTCTCCATTAAGGCGATCTTTGGCAATACAGTTTTTTAATTTATTCAGCGACAATCGCATATCGCTATCCGTAGGAATGATCCTTATCTGTTCCTTTTGAAAGCCCAGGATGCGAATGGCTTTGATATTTGAAGAGTGGGTCTGGTCCGATAAGTAAATAATGGCTTTTGAAAAATCGTTGCCGCATTTCATGTTTCTAGCCATAGCTAGTGCGGTAAGGTTGGCCATAGAACCACCGCTCGTAAAAATACCGCCGCCCTTTTTTTTAGGAAATCCAAACCATTGTAACAACCATTGAATGGTAGCAATCTCTAGTCCTGCTGCTACCGGAGAACTCACCCAACTGCCTGAAAAAACGTTGTAGCCTGTTGCAAGGGCATCGCCTATTACGCTCACATAATTACTAGGCCCTGGAACAAAGGCAAAAGACTTGGGGTGTGATAATAGGGTGCTTTTGGGCAGAACCTCGTCCACAATAAACTGCATCGTCTTTTGAGGATCGGTAGGGTGCTCAGGTGCATCTTCTAATAAAAGTGCATCCATTTCAGCTCTAGTAGCGGTAGATACGGGAAGTTTTTCAGACTGGCGAAGGTGATGGGCTACTACCGCATCAATCATTTGATAGCCTAATTTGCGCATGGCTTCCCCATCCAAAGTTAAAGTATGCTGTTCTGTCATTACAAGCCGTTTTACACTGCAAAATTAGCGGCTTAAATTATGGTAAGGGCTATTGAGGTCTGTTTTTTTGAAGTTAGCCTTCTAACTGAGCAGCATTGGTGAGTTCGGTAAACAAACGCTCTAAATTTTTGTTTTTTCGCTGTAATTGTAAGGTCTTTAGCTGATTGTCGTAGGCGAAGTCAAATACCGCTGGGCGCATATCTTTAGAAGTAGTAAAGGTAATTTCGTAAACAAATCCCCCCGTATTTTTAACGGTACCAACGTGGGGTAGTTTTTTTAAGAGCACTTCTTCCACACGGTAATCAAATTCTACTTCAATTAGCTGCTCTTCGGTTTCTCGGAGTGCCTCTAGTTTTTTGTCAGCTACTAAAGTGCCTTTGTTGATGATAATAACCCGGTCGCACATCGCTTCTACTTCTTTCATAATATGAGTAGAAAGCAAAATGGTTTTTTCTTTACCAATTTGGCGGATGAGCTTACGAATTGCGATTAGTTGATTGGGGTCTAATCCGGTAGTAGGCTCATCAAGGATTAATACTTGTGGATCGTGAATAAGCGCAGCTGCCAAACCCACACGCTGGCGGTACCCTTTGGAGAGCTGTTTGATTTTCTTGTGTGCCTCTTCTGTCAAACCTGTTTGATCAATCACCGCTGTTACACGAGCTTTAGCTACTCCATACATGCCCGCTGTAAACCCTAGGTATTCTTTAACGTAAAGGTCGGGATACAATGGGTTGTGTTCAGGTAAATAGCCAATACAGCGTTGCACGGCTTTTTTATCACGCTGCACATCATGGCCATTGACTACAGCCACTCCAGCATCAGCTTGATAATAAGTGGTTAAAATTCGCATCATGGTGGATTTACCTGCGCCATTAGGCCCTAAAAAACCAACAATTTCTCCCTTTTTAATATCGAAAGACACTTCGTTGAGCGCTTTCTGTGTTCCAAAAGACTTAATGATGTTTGTTACACTGATGGACATAACCCTTCTTATTTCGTGTTAAAAATAGCTATTTCCCAAGCGTGTTACCAAAACTTGGGCGGTAGTACAAATTGTGATAAGGCCTTTGAATCTTAAGAAGAACAAAGGAAATACTGCTAATTTTTGGGAATAACCTGAGTTCGATAATTATTGCTTTTACAGAATGCTATAAATCGCTTTAGATTTTCGCTAAAAATGCGCCAAAATAACTGGCTATTTTCAAGAATTTTTAGTGAAAAGATGAAGTATTTAGGGCATTTCCTTTAGGACTTCCTTCTTTTCGCCGTAAATCTGATAAAATCCTCTCGCGATATC
>JBCDGY010000063.1:0-13417 GCA_039414375.1 Bacteroidota bacterium
AAGGTTGCTCCGGGTTAAAATTTCATCGGGCGTCGAACTTTTCACATACTTTGAATTTTGCAAAGGTCTCTAAAAAACGATTTTGTTTTGCTTTTTTGTTCCTTACTAATATTTTTCCAAAAAACCTTGAACCTATTAATTCCTCGGTTATTCTAAAAAAGGTTCTCTTCGGTATGAAGTATTAACCTGAGTTCGATTATTAATGTTTTACCAAAAAGCGAACCGCTAGCTCATCCCCGGCTTCGTTCCCAATCTTAACAGTATACAACCCATTCTCTAAGGTTTGTAGGATATCATTTGGAATTTGATAAGCCCCATTTACAAATTCTGGATTCAACTGTAGTACCAACCTTCCAGTAGTATCAAAAATCCGGATTCCGTCATTGTTCAGTTGCCGCAGTGCATTAGTAACAAATAATTCTAGATTGCCTTGATTATCCGCACCCGCTGGGTTAGGAACTGCAATAATACTTAGTTCCCCATTATCGAGACCTGCCACAGTACGTTCTAAGACTATAATAGTTATAGTGTCTTGAGCTTGCAGCCCTTCATCATCAGTAACCGTAAGGGTTACTTCGTAAGTGTTGGGATTAGCAAAAATATGGGTTGTTGTCGCTCCTGTTTTTGTGACTCCGTTGTCATCAAAATCCCATTCATAACTCACAATTTCTGAATCATCTTCGGAGTCGCTTCCATCAAAGTTTACTTCTAAAGGTGCTTGACCCTCGTTAATGTTAGCTTTTGCCACAGCTACAGGTGGAATATTATCCTTCACCAAAACATTAATTTCCATGGTTACAGTATCAAAGAAGCCTAGACTATCCGTAACGGTGAGGGATACCAAATAGGTTCCTGGCTGCTCAAATACCTTAACGGGATCTGCTTCTGATGATACTGTACCATCATCAAAGTCCCAGGCATAACTAGCAATACCCTCTTCGCCAATAGAACTACTACCTGTAAAAGAAACTGTTAGGGGAGGAATTCCACTATTTGGAGTCGCAGAGGCAATGGCCACTGGCCTTTTCCCTGGTTCTGATATGGAGATAGGGACCAAGATACTGGCGGTAGCTCCTTCGTTATCGGTAACCGTTAACGATACTTGATAAATTCCAGCCTCATTGAAAACATAGGTAGGACTTGCCTCTGTCGAGGTAGATCCATTGTCGTCAAAATCCCAAAGGTAAGCCGCCACTGCGATATCGTCCGTAGAACCGGTACCGTCGAACATAACGGTTAAGGGGCTTTCTCCAGTTTGTGGTGTTGCAGTGGCCGCAGCTACAGGAGGTTCATTCTCTCCAGATACTTCAATGGTTATCGTATCGGTATCTTTTTTGGAATTGACATCGTTAATCGTTAGGGTCACAACGTAAGTCCCTCTTTCTTCAAAAACATGTTGTGGGTTTACTACTTGGGAGGTGGTACCATCTCCAAAATCCCAACTATAGGTTAAAGGTCCCTCATTATTAAAAGAGTTAGTTCCTGTAAAGCTAACCGTGAGCGGAGCCTCGCCACTAAGGGTATCTGCCTCAGCAACAGCGACCGGGCCATCAGCAGGTTCCACAAACCATTGAAAAGTAACTTCTTTTTCTTGCTGTATTCCTGTTTGCGGTGTAACCGTAATGGTAACGTCGTAAGGGCTATCGGCTACCACATCAGAAATACCAGGGGTAATCGGAGACTGCGGTGCAACTGTTAACTGTCCCTCAGAATAACTAGGGCCATCCACCTTGTAGAGCACCATTTTATCAATACTATGCCCTTCAGATCTTTCTGCTATTTCAAAAGTGTATCTGCCTGGTATAGTGAACCATACATAGATATCAAAAATATCAAAATCATTGGTTACCGCTTCCCATTTGTAAGTATTGGAACTGCCTCCAGTTCTGAATATTTTAAAGAAACCATCTAATCCAGAACCCTCTGCAGTAGTGTCTGCAGTAACCCGGGAACTACCGATAGGAAACAATACCCCGTCTTGCGATCCCTGTAAATTAGCAATGATACTTGCCTCATCGCCCGCTTGTTGCTGCGCAAAAAACCAAACTTTGTCGTCGTTAGGGAAACGCAACCAACTATCGTTTTCTTCTGTAGGTTCCGTTCCTGGGTATAGACTTCTCCAATTAAAACGGTAGACACCTGGTGTTGTGATATTTACAGAGTAAGGAATAAGGCCGCCATTTAAATCATTAAAATGATCAGTACCTCCTTGAATGACAGTTGCTCCCTCAATATCAAGTTCTCGCCAAGTGGGGGGTATGGTGTTTGACTCTGCTTCTATAACAACGAGACCGTCTACTTCTTGGAAGCTATCATCGGTCAAGACGCCGTTGGCAATGGTTCCAGATATTACCCCTGTTTGGCCGTCTATACTCAAAGTTGGTGGAAGCCCTTCCGCTTCAAACAAAAGGGTATCAGTACTATTGGCATCAATCGCTAAAAGAATATCGTCTCCAATACTATTTGTTTGATTTCCTGGGCTTTCGACCGTGAAAACGGCATCTGGGTCATTTGTAAGATCAATGGCTAAAGTTTGTTGATCGTTATAGGTGATAACCAGTTGTGCCGATTTATCGGTTGCTGTTGTTGAAAGGGTAATAGCTACCGTTGTTATTGTATCTGGCTCAAGGAGTACATTATTAAGAGTTTCAGATACAATTTGAAAATCTGCTGCATCAGGTCCGGTAAGTTCAATGGACTGTATAAAGACACCAACATTGCCTTCTGCAACAACTAACTCAATATTTTGGGTGCTGTCATCGGCAACTAATATCGCGGATGGAGCAGTAAGACTTGCTGCAATACTTGGTGCTCCCACAGGATTATATGCTTTATAAAACTCCATGTTCTTTTGAGGCTTTCCTCCCAAAATGTCTGATCCAGCGGTAGTAATAATACCTCCTCCAGAAACTATGGCTTGGGTGCCATGGCGTCTAAAATTCATATCTGGTAAGCGTGACCATTCTTGGGTTGTTGGATCAAATTGTTCAGTAACCGCTAGAGCCCCCGTTGTGGTTACGCCATAAACGGGTTCTGCTTCAACTTCTCCACCCATTACCACAATTTTATTATCTAATACTGATGTGGCACTTCCGCCACGTGCTGTAGGTAAGTTTTGCTCGGAGGATAGCGTTGACCATTCTCCGGTGGTAATATTATAAATATCGACTTCTGCTATAACAGGAGCGAATACCGTTCCGATACCACCACTCAATCGACCGCCAACCGCATAAATCTCATCATCAATTAATGCTGCTTGAAAATGATCTCTCGCTCTTGGTGCATCCGGAAGTACAGTCCAGGTCCCTGTTTGGGGATCAAAACGATCTAGCCAAGGAACGTAGCCACCATCGTGCCCTCTCGTATTACCACCAATAATATAAAATTGCCCGTCGTATTGTACGAGTCCAGTAGAGCCTCTTCTTCTTTCAACCGGAATTTCAGGTCCTTGGATCCATACATTGGTGGCGGGGTTAAACATCCATACATACTCACTTGGGATTTCTGCTGGAAAAGAATTGTCTTTAAATGCGCCAATTACCCAAATAAGCCCTTGATATTCAATAGCTTGAAAGTGATTGAATTCGAATGGTGCCGAATCGGTTAGGGCAGACCATTTGTCGTTTTCATAATCATATACATCAACGGTTGTGGCATTCTCCCGACCACCGATAACAAAAAATCGATCTCCTGCCTGCACAAAAGCATTCTCATGGCGTGCGGTGTAATTTTCATCCTCATCGAGATTGCCCCAAGCATCAATGGGTGTTATTGTCCAGTTGAAGGAAACACTTGACGGGGCAGCGTTGGTTTTCATTGCAGTTACTACCACTTCGTAAATACCATTACCATTGATGCCTCCGTTAGCAGCACTAGCATCGATTGTACCGGAAATGGTTCCTGTGGCTTCATCGATAGTTAGCCCCAAAGGTTGACCATTGATATAGTATGCAACAGGAATATCTGGATCCCCTCCTGATGCGGCAGCCGTCAAAGTAATTTCTTCTAAAAGTGAATTATCCTGATCAGGAATTTCCTGGGTAAGAAGTATAGGGAAGGTTTCGTCTACTGAAAATAGCTCTATGGCGTTTACCGTGGGATTATCCAACTCTTTTTCAAAAGCAATATTCATTACTTCGTCATTTACAGAAATTGGAAAAGAAAGCATGCCAGGGGTATTGTTACCGAAAGCTGTTGTAAGGTCTAAGCCTTCAACCACACGCTCTTCTTCAATAAGAATATTAAAAATTCGAGAGCCAATATCGTTGGAGGCCTCACGTTGATCGCTCAGGTATAAATTTACGATGTAAGAACCGTTATCGATAGGAATAGTATATTCCATATTAGGACTCATGGTATTGTCGATCCGTTCACTTGAAAAGAGTTGCTCAAAAGTCTCCCCATCCAAATAGGCGGGAATAGAGGAATGTCTTTTATCAAATGAAACGTCCGTTCTTTGTATCGCAAAACCTTTATTAATGCTATAGTCCTCTCCTTCTTGAGCACCATCTTGGGCATTGGCCTTCCAATCAGTTCCAATATCAGTACTAGCGAGGGCATTACCACCCGAATTGATTCTAAAATTACTAGTATCTTTTATATCCCAGGAAAATGTCAACGTTACGGTATCACTATTCAATCCATCGTTATCGTCAATAACAATAGTCACCAAATAAGGGCTATTAAGTTGGGCTCCGATGGATATGGTACCACCTATTTGCCCATTGGTAGGTTCTATAAAAAGGCCTGGGGGAAGATTTTGGGCGGTGTAGGTGAGATTGCCATCTCCACCAATAGCGTTTACCGACAAACTACCGTCTAAGGCATCACCAACAGTATTGACTTGATTTGGAATTTCGAAAACATAAAGTGGTGTTTCCGTATTGGAGGCTTCTAATATTTCTATGGCGTTCAATAGCGGATTTTCAATAAGTCCGTGAAGTAGTGTAATATTTAAAATGCCATCATCAACATTTACAATATGTGATATCATTCCACCGGTTCTGTGTCCAAACTGGGCGGCTAGGTCAATATTGGTAAGTGCAGGAAGTGCAGTACCTTCTATGGCTACATCAAAAACACGTTGATCAGGTTTTGAGGTTCCTCCAAAGGCATTGGCGAAATATAATCGGATTTCGTAATTGCCAGCTTGGGCTATTGGAAAGGCATAAGACAAGTTTGGTGGCCCAAAACTATTGTCAAATCGTTCAGAATCAAAAACCGCAACAGGAACAGTGCTTTGATCAATACTGGCATCCAATTTATTAATACCACTGCCACTAGATGCAGAATTGGTTCCAGCATTATCCAAAAAAGAAGTTCCATTGTCCGCAGTATCTTCTTCCCAGTTGATATCTCCGTCTATAGCCATGATCTCAGGCCCCCCGGCATTCACGCGATACAGAACTGGAGCACTTTCAATAACCGTTACCGTAAAAACCTGTTCTACATTAAAGCCATTGGTGTCTTTGGCTCTGATGGTAATGTTCGCGTTTGCTTCTACATTTTCAGGAAAAGTAAGCGTGAGTAGGGTACCGTTAATACCAACCATAACCGCTGGATCGGAATTGTCTACAACAGAGTAAATCAAATTTTCGGCCCCTTCATCATCACTAAAAAAAGTGGTAAGGTCTAGTGTTTCTGGATTCGTTCCTACAAGACGTTCAAAATTAGGTATGGGCTTAGCTAGGGTGGGGGCACTTCCCACAACATTTAAAAAATCCCAGCTTCCTTCTAATTCCACTCCGGGCGTATTGGAGGTTCCTATGAGACCTACGGCTAAATCTTTACTGCTTTGTTGTATAGCTTCTAAAATTGTCCCTTGAGCGGTTATCGAGCCTACTGTTTCAAAAGAAGCATTGTCTTTTTGAAAAGCCAAACTGACCAGCCCATTAGCGGGATCTGCTGTGAATCGAAATAGGATACTCCCATTGGGGCGATCTTCTTCCGCGATAGGGAAATCTAAAGCGGGCTGTGGAATATCATTAATTTCTTGCAGAGCAGTCAGCCCATCGACTGTTAGTACTAATTTAATGTAGTTGGATTGGGTGCCATCCCCTATAAAAAATCCAAGTTCTCCATTAATAGCTGCGGTGTTTCCATATAACCGTAATGGCCCATTGAGGCCTACCATACCACCAGTAATTTCAAAAGGTCCGGTGGATTGGTCTACTTGTATACCGTACTGTAGCCCTTTTTCTTGGTCGTTTGTAGTACCTAAAGCCGTTCCTGATGTCATATGCATGGTCACAATTCCTGGCGCCCCCCCAAGTACATCGTTTGGATTAGGATCGTTAGGGTCATCCCTTCGATCTACCATGTTTAACCAGTTACCTTCCCCCGAACCGTTATTCATAAAACCGGTTAGGCCAAGACCAAGATAACCTCCTAAACCTTGTTGAAAATTGAAAAAGTCGTTAGATATGGGTAGCACGAAGGCATCCGAACCTTCTTGCGCCGGATCCCCCAATTGAAAAGGATCTTCTACATCCGAAATTCCATCAAAGTCGTCGTCAGGATCATTGAAATTGGAGAGCAATACCCCACCTTGCAGGCGATCGAAATCCGCTGGCTGAGACCCTCCATTACAAAAATCCGTACCTGAGTCAATTTCATCTTGATTAGAATATCCGTCGAAATCATTGTCCGCAGTAGGTTCAAAATTAGGATTATCAGGTGTAATACATTCGATAAAGTCTTGTGGTTCAAAAACTTGAATATTACCACTTAGGTCTCCCGTCCAAACGGTACCTGGAAAGATTTGGTCGTCGCCCGTTGTATCGATTGCTAAAATAAAACCTACAGCTCCTGACAGAAAACTTGAAGTCAAAGTCTCCAAGCCCCCTTCTGCATTTAATTGAACACGTCTTATATTTCCATCACTATGCGTAGCCAATAGATCACCTTTCATAGCGCCATTAAAATTGGACGCCTTGTATTCTGCAATACCATTGGTATTGGTACCCCAGATTGTAACTTCTCCATCTAGGGGTCCATCGGGGTTATCAATTCCAGGACCACGCCAATCCCCTTCATCAGGATTTGCCATTGTTAAGGGTAAAGGAGGCCAGTCTACCGGTAAAGCAAGGTTTTTATCATCGGTAAATCCTGGACCTGGGGTACTTGGATCGTAAATAAGGGTGCGGAAGACACCCTCCGAGGCATCTTGACCAAAATTAACGAAAAGCCCCGCTCCTGAGGGGTTCGCCCTGATAGGATTGGGATGTCCCCCGTAGTAACTACCGAAAACATAGGAAGAAAGATCGTTTGTAACCAAATGTAAATGATCTTCATTATTGATAAATTCTCCTCCCGAAGCTTCTTGACTTCCTGGTTCCAAAGGATTGTAGTCATTAGTAACAAAACCTGTCCCCTCATTAGGAGGAAATCCACCCCATCCAATGTTGGCCCCATTGTCGGTTACGTAAAGGGCGCCACTTTCTGTTACAACAAGGTCGTAAGCATTCCGATACCCAGGCGAAACAACTTGAACTGGTCCGTCAGCAACGATACGAGCTTGATTTAAACCATCGTTTCCACCCCATGGATCATTCACATCAAAAGGTGAATAGTCTGGGGAGGACGGATCTTCTGAAGCTGGTGCTCCGAATGCATCTACATTGGGTCGTGTGGGATCGTCTACTGTAGGAAGGTCATAGATATAATTTCTGCCATTATCATTTTTAAGAGGCATCCCATTAATGGCATTCAAGTCGATGGCCAATACAGCAGCGGCGAGGGCATATTCTGTGGAATAGACAAAGTTAACGGAAGGAGCACCCCCATTGGTATTACCACCCTGTGCCACCATCAAATATTCGACACCGTCAATAGTTACTAGATCTAATCCATTGGTAGCGTGATTCTCTTCTGATCTTGGTAGGCCGCGGACAATATCTACAACATCCCAATCGGTTCCGGTCCAACTGAACCTTGTGATTATTCCCGAGTTGGTATCTAAGTCAACATCTCCATTGCCTCCACCTTCTCCAGCACCAATGCGGATATCACTGGAGGAGACATAAAATACAGGATTTAGTTGTGTTCCCGATACAACTATGCCTATCGTTTCTCTTGTAAAACATTGACCGAAACTACCGCTACAAGGACTGCCATCATCGTCATGGTTAACAATTTGTTGAATATCGTCAAGCACTTCTACTTCGGTTACTTCATAAGTGGTGGCATTGCTTCTAGATATGGTAAAAATATTCACTTTACCCTGCAAAGAAACCACGTATAACCTGCCGTCCGGGCCAAACATCATTCCGGTTATTCCTCCCGCTAAATCTTCATTTCCATTAAAACTAAGTAAAGCTTGCGAAAAACTTTGTGCTCTTATTTCAGAGGTTAAGGATAAAAAAATAAATAGAAAAGAACATAGAAAAATAAAGGGTTCTCTGGAAAGATAAGTGTTTTTTAAAACGCCTATTTTGCTACTGAGGTTTTGGTACAATCCAATCATTGATTAGGTATCAAAATGATTTGCAAAAATAAGGTCAAAGTTAATAGTTATGATAAGTAATAGGGCCTAAATTCGGCCATATGTAATCAACAATCGATGAAAAACACTTTTTGTTTTTTACGTTATTTTGGGGCTATCTTTTTCTTATTTTCGCAAAAAAAGTAAGCTCCTAATTTATTATAACAATGTTTTACCTCGGTTAGCGTTGGTAACCGTAAGAATGTTATTAAGTTTGGACCATCAATATTTTAATAGGGCACAAGGCGCATTTCTAAGAAAATCCCCAAAAAAGAGAAATAATAGCCTTAAAAATCGTCAACAGATTTCTAAATTTTGGAATCCAAAGAGGAAGATAGATCTAAGAACTGGATCGTATACAATCTCGGGAGATTTTGACCATAATCTCAGTGGTGCAGACGTGATTAAGAACAAACGAAAGGTAGGTTTTATCAAATATGCGGGTTTTTCTCATGCCAATTCTAGTCTTCTAGATGTTTTGAAATTGGAATTTCCCAATCTCGAGTTTGTTGTAATCGCTTTGGAAGACTTGATAAGTAAAAATGATTTTTTGGCTTTGGTCAATTGTTACATGCTTTATGGCCGTAAAATAAAATTAGATAGAGAAAAAATCAGTAGATACTACTTCAGGACACCATACATGTTTCAAAAGATACGTAAGGTGCTTCAAGCTAAATATGAATCTTCGGATTTTATTTTTACTTTTCAAACACAGTCTTTTTTTGACGGTTCTTTGTCTGGAATTCCCCATTTTGTTTATACTGATCATACTCATTTGGAAAATTTACGTTATCCGGATTTTGACGTAAGTAACCTTTTTCATCGCAAATGGATCGCTTTAGAACAATCAGTTTATGCCAATGCTGCGCTTAATTTTGCGATGAGTACTAATATCGCCACCTCCATGATAAAAGACTATGGATTAGAGGAGGATCAGGTACTCACAGTGGGTTGCGGATCCAACGTTAGGGTATCTCAAAATGTTTCGATCCCGAAATCAAAATACAAGGATCAAAATATTCTTTTTGCTGGTGTGGATTGGGAAAGAAAAGGAGGGTCAGTTTTGGTGGAGGCCTTTAAAATAGTCCAGCAGACTTTTAAAGATGCCACGCTAACTATTGTGGGTACCGCTCCGAAAATCCCTTTGAGAAATTGTGAGGTAGTCGGTAAAGTACCTCTTTCTGAAATGGAAGCTTATTACCAAAAAGCCTCTCTTTTTGTTTTACCTACCAATCTAGAACCTTTTGGTTTTGTGTTTTTAGAAGCTATGGCCAGTAAAACTCCGGTTATTGGAACAAATATCGGAGCATTACCTGACCTTATTCATGACGGAAAAAATGGGTATTTAGTTTCTCCAAAAGATGTAGAACAGTTAGCTACGGCGATAAAGTGTTGTTTGGCTAATCCAGAGAAAATGACGGCCTTTGGTGCTTATGGGCACCAGCTATTTTGGAACCAATACAATTGGGAGGTTACCGGGAAAAAGATTAAAATGGCCATATTAGAACAAATGGATGTGCTATAATTTCCACCAAGGCTTCTGATGTTTTTGTACATAACCATACCCATATTGACCACCGTATCCCAGTTTATCGATATTTACCCCATTTACGATAAAGGCTAAATTGTTAATCTTTCCTTCTTTTTGGAGTTTTAATGGGAAATCAATGGTTTTAACACTTGTTTTGCCAGCCCTCGTAACATACACGACCATATCAGCAAAATCCGATATTAATAGGGTATCTGAAACGGGCATCATTGGAGCAGTATCTACCAGTATATAATCATAGTTTTCCGAAGCCTCAGCGATCAAATCCCCAAATCTACTGTTCATGAGTGTTTCCGTTGGGTTCTGGAGTGCCTTACCGGTATAAAGGATATCTATTACACTTTCATTAATGTCCCGTTGGACAACGATATCTGCAATATTAACTGAGGAATCTCTTAAAAAATCGGTTAAACCTTTATCTGCATGGGTTACTTTCCTACTTTTTTTATGCCTTTTAGAACGATCGAAAATAACTTCAAACTTTGGATTTCTGATATCCGCTCCTACGAGTAGTGTTTTCTTTCCAGTGGCAGCAAGAATGATTGCCAAATTAGAAGCAAAGAATGTTTTACCCTCCTCAGGAATACTAGAGGTAATATAGATGACATTCCTGTTGGGAGTATCGGTCTGTTGCTGGCGTAACAAATAGTCTAAATTTGTTCTTATCACCCGCAATGCTTCGGACAACATTGAACGATCATTTTTGCCAACAAGGGTTTTAGCTTTCCTTTGGATTTTGGGCATTTCCCCTAAAATTGGTACTCCCATCGCTAATTCTTCTAGAGATTGTGCATTATGAATTTTGTCATCAATGAGTTGCGTTCCATAAATAGCCGTAGCGGGAACTAACAAACCGATGAGTAAAAAAGCTAAAACGATAATTTTTTTCTTGGGAGAAATTGGGAATCTACTCACCAAAAAAGCAGCGTCAACAACTTTGGAGTTAGGTGAAGCTGACGCATAAGTAATTTGAGCTTCTTCTCTTTTTTGCAAGAGGTAAAGATACAGCCCCTCTACAGTTTGTTGTTTACGGGTAATTTCGCGCAATGCTCTTTCATTTCGTGGAGTAGAGTATATCTTGGAATTTAATGTTGCCATCTGTGCACTAAGATTGTCAACTTTGAGGTTTAGGTTTCTGATAGTATTGTTCAAACTAGATTTTAACCCTGAGCTTAAGCTTTGAAGTTGCTCATCTATATTTACGATTACTGGATTTTTCTCGTTGGAGCTCTTTAACAATCGTTCCCTTTGTAACACCAGTTGGTTATAGCGTTCAGTAGTTCCCATGATTGTTGGGTCGGTAAGTCCTAGATTCGGGGGCAATATGTCATAACCTTGTTGTTGTTCCAAAACATCACTAACACTTTGAGCAATTTCTAGTTGAATTCTAGAATTTTGAAGCTCTTTCTGATTTGCTGCGCTAACATTGAGGTTAATATTAGATTGGGATTGAATATCGGTGAGCCCCCGTCCGGATTTAAAATCCTCTGCGCTTTGATCTGCCTGAGAAAGATCATTGTAGATATTAGCTATTCGTTCGTCTATGAATTCTGCAGTTTTATCAGCAATTATTTTTTTATCGTTCTTCCCATTAAAATTATATACCATAATAAGCTCGTTTAAGATATCAATCGCTTTTTGTGGTACAGGATCTTGCAAAGACAAAGTAATAATAGAAGAGAATTTATCAAGAATAGCAGTTTTTAGTGCAGCTTGATAAGCAAGTGCTGTCTCTTCAACAGACAAAATCTCAAGTAGTAATTTTTTGTTGGTAAAACCTTTCAAAGTTGTTCCCTCTGCAGGAAGCAAAACAAGTGTTCCTTGAGGAGTATCAATGTTATCGCCGTATGTAAATGTTTTTTCTGAAGGTTCTTTATTGGTCCAATATCGAAATGTAGTCTCCGAAATAGGTTCAATATAACAACTAAATATTTCAGTAATTGCTAAAGAGTCTACCGGGATAAAATTGATGTTCAATGGCATAATCCCATAAATCTCCGTGTTTTTAACCTTACCTACTTCAAATAGTTTGCGATCCAATTCCAAATTTTGAACGACTTGGATAAAATTGCTTCTTGAACGTAAAAACTCAATCTCATCGTTCACTTTTTTTGAAGCACCAGGTAATATACCTAAGTCACTGAATAAATTGAGTTGAGAAGTTGTACCTTTTTCTTCAACTACTTGAATTATGGCGTTTGCTTGATATTTGGGTATCGAATAGCGTAAATAGACAAAGGCGATACCCATCATAGCTATTATTGACAATAAAAACCATTTCCAATATCTTAAGTAGTGCACTAAGATTTCTCTTAAACTGCGATTACCAAAAGGCGTATTGAACATTGACTTTTGCATAGCTAGGTAATTTGGGATATTAATTTCTAGTAAGTAAAAGCACCGTAGATGTTATTAATACAGAAGCTATTGAGATAGCGATAGTAGCTCTATTGTCTAAACTTGATGCAGTAATTGCCGAACGGTTAGGCTCTACATAAACTACATCATTTTGGGTAAGGTAGTACACTGGAGAACCTATGGCTGATTTCTTTGTTAAATCAATGCGTTCATAGGTTTTAGAGTCGTGAAACTCTCGAATAACCAAAATGTTTTCTCTCTTCCCTTTTATGGTTAAGTCACCTGCAAGTCCTAAGGCTTCTAAAACAGTAATTTGCTCTCCATTAACACGATAAGTACCAGGCCTGTTCACTTCGCCCAACACTGTAACGGTAAAATTGAGTAATTGTATATTGATAATCGGATTTTTTAAATAGTCCGAAAGCTTATTGGTCAATAAAACACGCAGCTCTTCCGGAGATAGACCAACCACTCTAACCTTACCAATAACGGGAAAATCAATTTCTCCGGATCTATCGACCAAGTAATCGACCTGCTCTGGTAGAATACCTCCGGTAATTGGACCTCTAAATAGATTAAAAGGTACACTGGCCTCAGCATCTAAGGTAGAAACAAATATGCTGATCAAGTCGTCTACCTTGAATTTTGTAGGTGGTAAATTATCTTCGAACTTCGCTTCAACCCCGTTGGTTGCAGCATTCTGAAAATAGACAACTTCAGTTTTTGAGGCACATGAAGAAATAACTGCAAAAATTACGATAGGTAGCCATTGCCTATATTGATCTTTACTTTTCGAATTCATAGAACGTTTGTTTAGATCCTTTGGTCAGAATTACATTTAAGCAAAACTACTATTTCCATAGCTTTAAGCGAAACGTAAATTGACAAGCTTACTCTTGTTTTTGTGGCATTTTTACTTTTCCAAAGACTTTTTTAAAAAGCAATAGCACCTATGGCTCTTGGGTTAATATTGAGAATAATTAAGAATCAGTAGTGTCCGATTAAATTTTTTAAAAGCGGGATTTCCT
>JBCDGY010000064.1:0-13392 GCA_039414375.1 Bacteroidota bacterium
CTAAAATCCTTTTTGATCAAGGATTTATTTTGAGTTATAAGTTTGAAGACGATAGCGTACAGGGTAACATTAAGATCGCCTTGAAGTATGATAAATTCACCAAAGAGCCAGTCATCAAAAAGCTCCAAAGGGTAAGTAAGCCAGGACTTAGAAAATATGTCAATGCTGGTGAACTTCCAAGAGTGCTCAATGGCCTTGGTGTTGCTATTGTTTCTACCTCTCATGGGGTAATGACAAGTAAGCAAGCAGGTAAAGAGAATGTTGGTGGCGAAGTGCTCTGCTACGTATATTAATAGAAAACGAAGAAAGAGATGTCAAGAATAGGTAAAAATCCGATCACAATCCCTCAGGGAGTCGATATTGCGATAAACGACAATGCGATTACTGTTAAAGGGAAACTCGGAGAACTCGTTCAGGAGTACGATGGTGTCGACATTAAATTAGAAGAGGGTAGTGTAACCCTTTCGCGCCATTCCGAATCCAAAGAACATCGTGCTAAGCATGGATTGTATCGCGCTTTGATTAATAATATGGTAGAGGGCGTTTCTAATGGTTTTACCAAAGAGCTTGAGCTTGTAGGTGTTGGGTATCGTGCTAGCAATCAAGGACAAAAATTGGACTTGGCTTTAGGATTTTCTCACAACATCGTTATGGATATTGCCCCGGAGGTAAAAATTGAAACGATATCTGAGAAAGGGAAGAATCCAATCGTAAAGTTAACCTCTCACGATAAGCAATTGGTGGGAGCAGTAGCAGCTAAAATTCGTTCTTTTAGAAAACCTGAGCCTTACAAAGGAAAAGGGATCAAGTTCGTAGGAGAGCAAATTAGAAGAAAAGCCGGTAAATCAGCGTAATAGACAGAAAAATGGGATTATCAAAGTCTAATAGAAAATTGAGAATACGTCGAAGGATACGTAAGATTTCTTTCGGTACTGAAACACGACCACGTCTTTCTGTATTTCGTAGTAATAAAGAAATTTATGCCCAATTGATCGACGATCGTACGGGTACCACCTTAGCAGCTGCTTCCTCAAGAGACAAGGAAATTAGTGCCGAAGGGACAAAAACGGAGGTTGCTACAGCTGTTGGAAAAGCGATTGCTGAAAAGGCTAAAACTGCAGGTGTTGAAACGGTTGCTTTTGACAGAGGCGGTAACTTATATCACGGTAGAGTAAAAGCATTGGCAGATGCTGCACGCGAAGCAGGACTTAAATTCTAAATCATATGTATCAGAATTATAAAAATGTAGAAACGGTAAAGCCGGGCGGTTTAGAGTTAAAAGATCGTCTTGTTGGTGTACAACGTGTGACTAAAGTAACTAAAGGTGGACGTGCTTTTGGATTTTCTGCCATCGTGGTTGTAGGGGATGAAAATGGTGTTGTAGGTCACGGCTTAGGAAAATCGAAAGAGGTAGCTACGGCTATTGCTAAAGCTGTGGAAGATGCGAAGAAGAATTTGATACGCATTCCTCTAAACAAAGGTACTTTACCTCATGAACAAAAAGGTAAGTATGGGGGTGCAAAGGTTTTTATGAAGCCTGCCTCTCAGGGTACTGGGGTTATTGCTGGTGGTGCAGTAAGAGCCGTTCTTGAATCTGTAGGAGTACATGACGTACTTTCTAAGTCTCAAGGTTCTTCGAATCCTCACAATGTGGTAAAAGCAACTTTTGACGCACTTTTGCAATTGAGAGATGCCAGAGTAGTGGCCAAGCAACGCGGAATAAGTGTAGAAAAGGTTTACAAAGGATAAGGTTATGGCGAAGATTAAGGTGAAGCAGGTCAAAAGTGCCATCAAAAGGCCACAAGACCAAAAAAGAACATTAGCTGCCCTAGGTCTCAGAAAATTGGGACAGGTGGTAGAGCATGATGATTCTCCAACAATACTGGGGATGATTAATAAAGTAAAACACTTGGTTTCTACTGAGGAAGCATAAACGCGTACAAATGGATTTGAGTAATTTGAAACCGGCTGAAGGAGCTACACAAAGACAAGGCAAACGACTAGGACGAGGTCAAGGTTCTGGAAAAGGTGGTACTGCAGCACGAGGACATAAAGGAGCAAAATCTAGATCAGGATATTCCAAAAAGCTGGGTTTTGAAGGAGGGCAAATGCCTTTGCAACGACGTGTGCCCAAGTTTGGCTTTAAGAATTTCAACAGAAAAGAATACCAACCGATCAACTTAGATAAGTTGCAACACTTGGTCGATGAAAAAATCGTGACCAATGAGGTAAACTTGGAAGTGTTGATGGAAAATAGATTGGCCGGAAAGAATGATTTGGTCAAAATTTTAGGGAATGTCGAGCTTAAAGCTGCGCTAAAAGTTACTGCACACAAATTCAGTGCTTCTGCTAAAGCTGCTATTGAAGCTGCAGGAGGAGAAGCCATTAGTTTGTAAAACCTGATTATGAAAAAGTTTTTTGAGACCATATCGAATATCTGGAAAATTGAAGAGCTTAGGCAACGTATCTTAGTGACATTAGGGCTGCTATTGGTATATCGTTTCGGAGCACAAGTCGTTTTGCCAGGAATAGATACTACGCAATTGGCGGAACTTGCTAGTAATGCTGGTGATGGTATCTTGGGTCTCTTGAACGCATTTACTGGAGGAGCTTTTGCCAATGCCTCTGTTTTTGCTCTTGGCATCATGCCATACATATCGGCTTCCATTGTTGTACAATTGATGAGTATTGCTATTCCTTATTTACAGAAGTTAGATAAAGAAGGAGAGAGCGGAAGAAAAACTAAAAATCAAATTACGCGATGGTTAACCATCGCCATTTGTATTGTACAAGCGCCCGCTTACCTATATGGGTTAGGAGCGCTCGGTGTACCGGATAGTGCTTTTGTACTCGGTAAGGGGTTAGATTTTATCGTTCCCGCCGTAGTTATCTTGGTAACTGGATGTGTATTTGCGATGTGGTTAGGTGAAAAAATAACGGACAAAGGGATTGGTAATGGGATATCACTGCTCATTATGATTGGTATTATTGCTACGATGCCTCAGTCTTTTGTTCAGGAATTTGTTTCTCGAACAACCAACAATACAGGAGGGTTGATGTTTATGCTGATAGAAGTTATCATCTGGTTCCTAGTGATCTTAGCGAGTGTACTCCTTGTTATGGCTATACGTCAAATTCCAGTGCAGTATGCAAGAAGAAGTGCTTCTGGTGGTTATGAAAAAAATGTAATGGGATCTCGGCAGTATATTCCATTAAAACTCAATGCTTCTGGAGTAATGCCTATTATTTTTGCTCAGGCCATTATGTTCGTACCCGGTCTTTTGGGGCGTACTTTTAATGATTCTTCTGCCGGTCAGTGGGTTGAAGTTCAATTTGCAGATATTTTTGGATTGTGGTATAACATTTTGTTTGCCTTGCTGATTATCATTTTCACCTATTTCTACACAGCGATAACAGTACCTACCAATAAAATGGCCGATGATTTAAAGCGCAGTGGTGGTTTTGTGCCGGGTATTCGTCCAGGAAAGGAGACAGCGGATTACTTGGATAAAATAATGTCACTTATCACCTTCCCAGGTTCAGTATTTTTGGCCTTTTTAGCCATTTTGCCTGCAATCGTTGTGAAGTTGATGGATGTTCAAGCTGGCTGGGCTTTGTTCTATGGCGGTACCTCATTATTAATTATGGTTGGGGTAGCTATTGATACCGTACAACAGGTAAACTCTTACCTATTGAACAGGCACTATGATGGATTGATGAAAACTGGTAAAAACAGAAAAGTAGCATAGTATGGCGAAGCAACCTGCTATTGAGCAAGATGGAAATATCATTGAGGCATTGTCTAATGCAATGTTTCGAGTAGAACTGGAAAACGGACATATTGTGACTGCGCATATTTCTGGGAAGATGCGTATGCATTACATTAAACTCTTACCAGGGGATAAAGTAAAATTGGAGATGAGTCCATACGACTTAACAAAAGCTCGTATAACATACAGATATTAAGAAACTGAAGAAATGAAAGTTAGGGCATCTATTAAAAAGAGAAGTGCAGACTGTAAAATCGTTCGTAGAAAGGGCAGGCTGTATGTGATTAACAAGAAGAATCCTAGATTTAAACAAAGACAAGGATAAAAGTAGAAGGTGGTCTTTATTTTGGAAGCCTATGAGTTTTCAATATATGACCTTCAACAATAAAGGAAACTATGGCAAGAATTGCAGGGGTTGATATACCAAAACAAAAGCGGGGCGCTATAGCGCTTACCTATATTTACGGCATAGGAATAAGCCGTGCCAAAGAAATCTTAGAAACAGCTGGTGTTGATGAAAACATCAAAGTTTCTGATTGGAACGATGACCAAATTGGAAAAATTCGTGAGGCAGTAGGTAACTACACTATTGAAGGGGAGTTGCGTTCAGAAACGCAATTGAACATCAAACGCCTTATGGATATTGGTTGTAACCGTGGAATTCGTCATAGATCTGGATTACCATTGCGAGGTCAACGAACCAAAAACAATTCCAGAACACGAAAAGGAAAACGTAAAACGGTAGCTAACAAGAAAAAGGCAACCAAATAATCATTAGTCAATGGGGGTCAGCCGCATTATAGAAGCGTAGTCTATTCAATCTTCGCAACTCGTAAATAGCTGACTTTCGCAAACTGATCATATGGCAAAGGCAAATACAAAAACTACGAAAAAGAGAAAAGTTGTCGTAGAAGCAACTGGGGAAGCCCATATTGTGGCATCGTTTAACAATATCATCATCTCTTTAACGAATAAGAAAGGTGATGTGATTTCATGGTCTTCTGCTGGAAAAATGGGATTCCGTGGATCAAAAAAGAATACCCCTTACGCAGCTCAAGTTGCCGCAGAGGAGTGTTCAAAAGTAGCCCACGAGGCAGGTCTTAGAAAAGTTAAGGTATATGTTAAGGGACCAGGTAACGGAAGAGAATCTGCTATACGTACCATACACAACTCTGGTATAGAAGTGGCCGAAATCGTTGATGTTACCCCACTTCCGCATAATGGATGCCGACCTCCAAAAAGAAGAAGAGTATAATTATTTAAATACAATCCTTACAAGGATTTTTCACCCGATGGTGCCCATCAAGATTATCGAAGGATTAGCCTTAATTCATAATCGCATCATCAAAAAATTAGAAAATGGCAAGATATACAGGACCTAAATCAAAAATTGCACGAAAGTTCGGAGAAGCAATATTCGGAGACGATAAGGCCTTCGAAAAGAAAAATTATCCTCCTGGGATGCACGGTAACAACCGTCGTCGCGGTAAGAAATCCGAATATGCTATTCAATTGCAAGAAAAGCAGAAAGCCAAATACACCTACGGTATTTTAGAACGTCAGTTTAGAAATCTCTTTGTGGAGGCTAAGCGACGCGAAGGGGTAACTGGTGAAGTACTATTACAATTGTGTGAGTCTCGATTGGATAACGTTGTTTATCGCATGGGTATCGCCCCTACAAGAAGAGGCGCCCGCCAGTTGGTATCACACCGGCATATTACCGTAAATGGGAAGTTAGTTAACATTCCGTCTTACAGCTTAAAGCCAGGAGATGTTGTTGGTGTTCGCGAAAAGTCAAAATCCGTTCAGGCTATCAACGATTCTTTAGCCAATAACAGTAGTGTTTATGAATGGCTTACTTGGAATAGTGATAGCAAAGAAGGTACTTACGTAAACATCCCGGAAAGACTTCAAATTCCGGAAAATATCAAAGAGCAGCTCATCGTCGAATTGTATTCAAAATAAAAACACATTCATCCAATTATGGCATTACTTAATTTTCAGAAGCCCGATAAAGTTATAATGATCGATTCGACAGATTTCGAAGGGAAATTTGAATTTCGCCCTTTGGAACCTGGCTATGGATTAACGGTTGGTAACGCCCTTCGAAGGGTATTGTTGTCCTCATTGGAAGGGTTTGCGATCACCTCTGTGCGTATCGATGGGGTAGAGCATGAGTTTTCCGTTATTCCTGGGGTGGTTGAAGATGTTACGGAGATGATCTTAAACATGAAGCAAGTTCGGTTTAAGCGACAGATCGAAGACGTGGAGAGTGAGACAGTAGCAATCTCTGTTAGCGGGAAAGAACAATTTACAGCTGGGGACTTCCAAAAGTTTATCTCAGGATATCAGGTATTAAATCCCGATTTGGTAATCTGTAATATGGATTCCAAAATTTCCCTCAACTTGGAAATCATCATTGAGAAAGGAAGAGGGTACGTACCTGCAGAAGAGAATAAAAAATCCAATGCACCACTAGGAACTATCGCTGTTGATTCTGTGTTTACGCCTGTAAAAAATGTAAAATACAGTATCGAGAACTACAGGGTAGAACAAAAAACAGATTACGAAAAGTTAGTTTTCGAGATTATCAGTGACGGTTCTATTCATCCGAAAGACGCCCTTACTGAAGCCGCCAAGGTGTTAATTCATCACTTTATGCTGTTCTCTGACGAACGCATTACGCTGGAAGCAGATGAAATAGCGCAAACAGAGACTTACGACGAGGAATCCCTACACATGCGACAATTGCTGAAAACAAAATTAGTCGATATGGATCTTTCTGTTCGTGCCTTAAACTGTTTGAAAGCAGCAGAAGTAGATACCCTTGGAGACTTGGTTTCTTTCAATAAAAATGATTTAATGAAGTTTAGAAACTTTGGGAAAAAATCATTGACGGAGTTGGAAGAACTAGTTATCAATAAAGGCCTGCAGTTTGGAATGGACTTGGCCAAGTATAAATTAGACAAAGATTAACCATCATATTTTTGCTCCCCATTATGTTATATGGGTCTGGTAGCAAGATGATAAATTGAACCTATGAGACACGGAAAAAAATTCAACCATCTCGGACGTACGGCATCTCACCGTAAAGCAATGCTCGCCAATATGGCCTGTTCTTTAATTGAGCATAAACGCATCAATACCACAGTGGCTAAGGCCAAAGCATTAAAAAAGTTTGTGGAGCCGCTAATCACTAAGGCCAAGCTAGAAAACAACGGGGTTACTGAAAAAACAATGCACAATCGTCGCGTGGTTTTTAGCAACCTTAGAAGTAAGTATGCTACCGCTGAACTCTTTAGCACTGTTGCCGAAAAAGTAGGGGAACGCCCAGGAGGGTATACCCGTATTATCAAAATGGGTAACCGATTAGGGGATAACGCTGACATGGCAATGATTGAGCTTGTAGATTTTAATGATGTTTACAATGCAGAGAAGCCTAAGAAAAAGTCAACAAGACGAAGTCGACGTGGAAAAGGTAAATCTATTGATGCAGCGGCTTTAGCTGCCGAAACAGAAACGACTACTGACGATTCAGAAGAATAGATGTTGATTAGTCATTGAAAAATAGCAAAAAGGATACGTGAACACGTATCCTTTTTTTTGTTGTTTTGGAAAATTTTGGTTTAGACACATGAAATATCAAAAACGAAAAAAAGCATTGGTCCTGCTAGAAGATGGTACCATTTTTTACGGTAAACTTGTTGGTGATCGTGAAGGAACAGCATTTGGAGAGGTGTGTTTCAATACAGGGATGACAGGTTACCAAGAAATTTTTACGGATCCCTCTTACTATGGGCAGTTAATGGTAACCACCAATGCGCATATTGGTAACTATGGAACCCATTTAGAGGAAGTAGAGTCTGATTCCATTAAAATTGCAGGTCTTATCGTTAAGAACTTTAGCTATAACTATTCTAGGCCAGGGGCAGATCAAAGTCTTTTGGACTTTCTCAACAACAATAATCTTTTGGCCATTTCTGATGTAGATACTCGGGCTTTGGTAAGTTATATCAGAGATCATGGAGCGATGAATGCCCTAATCTCAACGCGGGTAGATGATGTGGAGGCACTAAAAAAAGAGTTGCAAGAAGTGCCTAGTATGGAAGGGCTTGAGTTGGCATCTAAGGTATCTACTAAAGAATCGTATTACTTTGGAGAACCGGATGCAGCCTATAAAATAGCCGCTTTGGATATCGGCATCAAAAAGAATATCCTTAGAAATTTAGCAAAACGCGGTGCCTATATTAAGGTATTCCCGTATGATGCTACTTTTGAAGCGCTATCGGCTTGGAACCCAAATGGATATTTTATTTCTAATGGTCCTGGTGATCCTGAACCCCTCGAACAGGCTATAGCGACCACAAAGGCGGTTTTGAAAACCGGTAAGCCGCTCTTTGGTATTTGTTTGGGGCATCAAGTATTGGCTTTAGCCAACGGCATATCTACCTATAAAATGCACAATGGTCACCGCGGGATCAATCATCCTATTTTAAATTTGATGACGGGTAAGGGAGAGATCACCTCTCAAAATCACGGTTTTGCGATTAACCGAGAGGAAACAGAGGCGCATCCAGACCTGGAGATTACCCATACCCATTTGAATGACGGTACCGTAGCCGGCATAAAAATGAAATACAAAAATGTATTTTCAGTACAGTATCATCCCGAGGCTAGCCCAGGTCCACATGACGCCGAGTACCTTTTCGATCAGTTCTTCGAGGCTATCAAAGCTAGCCAAAGTTGAACAACATTTTATTTTTGATTTCAACGGTGGATTATGCCTTACAACACATGGCACAGCCATCACTCTTTCGTATTTTCGCCGCATAAAACGTAACCTTATAAAGAAAACACTATGAGCACTATCTTGAACATTCATGCAAGACAAATATTGGATTCCCGTGGTAACCCCACCGTGGAAGTTGATGTGATAACCGAGAATGGTATTTTAGGGCGTGCAGCAGTACCTTCGGGAGCTTCTACTGGGGAGCACGAAGCAGTTGAACTACGAGATGGAGGGGACGCCTACATGGGTAAAGGCGTAAGCAAGGCAGTCAGTAATGTAAATACAATATTAGCAGACCATTTGGTAGGTGCTTCTGTTTTTGAGCAAAACGATATCGACCAAATGATGTTAGATTTGGACGGCACTCCTAACAAATCAAAATTAGGAGCCAATGCTATACTAGGAGTTTCTCTTGCAGTAGCCAAGGCAGCTGCCGAAGAATTGGAGATGCCTTTGTATCGCTACGTAGGAGGAGTGAGTGCCAATACATTGCCTGTGCCTATGATGAATATTATTAACGGTGGTTCGCATTCCGATGCTCCTATTGCTTTTCAGGAGTTCATGGTAATGCCAGTAAAGGCCAAAAGCTTTAGCCATGCGATGCAAATGGGTACAGAGATTTTTCACAATCTAAAAAAAGTACTACACGATCGTAATCTGAGTACTGCCGTTGGCGATGAAGGTGGATTTGCTCCTACGCTAGACGGTACCGAGGATGCCTTAGATACCATTGCAAAGGCGGTAGAAAAAGCAGGCTATAAATTTGGAGACGAAGTAATGGTAGCTTTGGATTGTGCGGCGGCAGAGTTTTATGTAGATGAAAAATATGATTATACGAAGTTTGAAGGAGATAAGGGAGCGGTGCGTACCTCAGAAGAGCAAGCACAATATCTAGCTGAACTTTGCGATAAATACCCTATCATTTCCATTGAAGATGGGATGGACGAAAACGACTGGGACGGTTGGAAATTGCTAACCGATAAAGTAGGGAGTAAAGTACAACTGGTTGGGGATGACCTTTATGTGACCAATGTAGAACGCCTTTCTAGAGGTATTGATAATGGTATTGCCAACTCTATTTTGATTAAAGTAAATCAAATAGGAACCCTTACGGAAACCATTGCAGCAGTTAATATGGCCAAAAATGCGGGATATACCTCAGTAATGTCACACCGCTCTGGAGAAACTGAAGACAATACCATTGCCGATTTGGCGGTTGCCTTAAATACCGGTCAAATTAAAACGGGTTCTGCCTCTCGTAGTGATAGGATGGCCAAATACAATCAGCTTTTAAGAATAGAAGAGGAGCTGGGAACAGTAGCCTATTACCCCGGTGAAAAAGCCTTCAAAGTACAGCGATAACACTTTGAATACAGTAATATTAGCAAAGCCTTTCTACTTTCAGAAAGGCTTTTTTTTGCGCGATGAATACCGTACCTTGACAGGGTAAAATAGCGAGAAAGCGATAATTGAGAACCATGAATAATTTCCTTTTTGCTGCCGCAGAGAACGATGCCATTCCTCATTGTAAGGCCGGGGGTATGGGCGATGTTGTTCGTGATGTTCCGCGTCAGATTGCTGCCCAGGGTGATCGTACTCACGTAGTAGTACCCTCTTATGGTAGGCTGCATCAAAATGGTGCTTTACGTACCAAAGTCACATTTTCGCTCAAAGGTCTTGACTATACAGCGGAACTGTATGAAGTAAATGGTAAAAAGCCAAATGCGCATATTCACCATTACGTAATCCATCATCCTGAAATCGAAGCTGGTGGTATCGCACACATCTATCACGACGATCCCAAAGAACCATTTTTTACGGATTTCATTAAGTATGTCATTTTTTGTACCGCTCTAGCAGAGTGCATTAAACAAGGCGCTTTTGGTCAACTTAATGTAGTGCACCTTCATGATTGGCACTCTAGTTTGTTACTTTACCTAAGGGAGTACCATCCGGCGTATAGTAGCTTAAAGGATCTACAATTTGTATACAGTATTCATAATCTTGCCATACAGGGAATACGTCCATTTATGGGGAATTACGCTTCTCTACAAAATTGGTTCCCAGAGCTGCCGATCGATTATCAACGCTTGATGGACTATCGTTACCAAGACTGTATTAATTTGATGGCCGTAGGTATTCGTTTGGCGGATGCTGTACATACGGTCTCACCTTCTTATAAAGAAGACGTAATGTTACCCAGTTCACCACCAGAGTTTATAGGGGGCGAAGGACTAGAACAAGATCTTAAAGCGGCAGATGCCGAAGGTCGACTTTTCGGAATTCTTAATGGCTGCAACTATAAAAACATCAATACGGAATCAAAGGGCGCGCTATACCGCAATACCGTTAAAGCCCTTTTTAGATGGTTGCAAGACGAGGATAAAAAGTACAAGGCCGATTTTTTAGCCCACACTGGGGAAAAAATCATGAAATATGTTGGCAATAGACCCAAGTTTATCATGTCCAGTGTAGCTCGGCTTACAGAGCAAAAATTTTATTTCTTCTTGCGGTCTCCAGAAGCATTTGTTGCCATATTGGAGAAGTTAGAAAAGATGGGAGGTATATTTATGCTATTAGGTACCGGAGCCCCAGAGTATGAAGAATTGTTCCGTGAAATGAGCTATAAGCACAAGAATTTTATTTTTACCAACGGACAATCTGAAAGCCTGATCGACTCTATGTACTTGGAATCAGATTTGTATTTTATGCCAAGTCTTTTTGAACCTTGTGGTATCAGTCAAATGCTAGCGATGCGCAATGGAAATCCTTGCTTGGTACACCACACTGGTGGACTCAAGGATACGGTTACGCATTTGAAGACTGGTTTTGCCTTTGACGGTGATACCTACGACGAGAAAATTGACAATATGTTAAACGCCTTGGACGAGGCTTTAGAACTTTTCCAAAACGATAAACCGGCTTGGAAAAAAATACAAGCTGCGGCGAAAAGAAAGCGCTTTACCTGGGAAAAATCGGTAGAAGGCTATTATAGCGATCTCTACAGTCTTTAGAATTTCAAATTTTTCCTAATGGTTGTTAAGAATAGTCCAAATCGCCCTTTTGAATTGTTAAAACCTTGTCTTTATCGTAATTTTGCAAAACTGCAAAAAGGATAAAAGACAGATCAATGGCGAAAAGCGCAACTATAGAATTCGAAGGAAAAAAATATGAATTTCCAGTCTTGGAAGGTAGCGAAGGCGAACTGGGTATTGATATTAAGGCGCTAAGAGGTACTACCGGTATTGTTACGATGGATCCGGGTTATAAGAACACGGGTTCTTGCCAAAGTGCAATTACTTTTTTAGATGGCGAAAAGGGAGTTTTAAGATACCGCGGCTATGCGATTGAAGACTTGGCCGAAAAGGCAGATTTCTTAGAGGTTGCCTATCTACTTATCTTCGGAGAACTACCCGATAAAGACCAGCTTCATAAGTTTGAAAGTGATATCAAAGCAGAGTCTCATGTCGATGAAGAGATGAAGAAAATTTTGGACGGTTTTCCAAAATCAGCGCATCCTATGGGTGTGCTCTCTTCCTTAACAAGTGCCTTGGTAGCCTTTAATCCCGGATCTGTAGACGTTGCTTCAGAAGGTGCCATGTACAGTTCTATTGTACGCATTTTGGCGAAGTTTCCTGTCTTAGTGGCTTGGACCATGCGCAAAAAAACAGGCTTGCCTTTAGATTATGGCGATGATTCGATAAGCTATGTGGAGAACATTCATAAAATGATGTTTCGCAAACCTAATCACGAATACAAAAAGAATCAGATTGTTGTTGATGCTTTGGACAAGTTGTTCATCCTTCATGCCGATCACGAACAGAATTGCTCCACTTCTACGGTACGTATAGTGGGATCATCTCACGCGGGATTGTTTGCTTCCCTTTCTGCCGGTATTTCGGCGCTATGGGGTCCATTGCATGGAGGCGCTAATCAGGCGGTTCTTGAGATGCTCGAAGCGATTAAAGAAGATGGTGGCGATACCAAAAAATATATGGCCAAAGCCAAAGACAAAAGCGATCCTTTCCGACTCATGGGCTTTGGACATCGCGTTTATAAAAACTTTGACCCAAGAGCTAGAATAATCAAAAAAGCAGCGGATGAGGTGCTTTCGGATTTAGGTATTGAAGATCCTATACTTGATATCGCTAAAGGACTAGAAAAAGAAGCCTTGGAAGACCCATACTTTGTGGATAGAAAGTTGTATCCCAATGTGGACTTCTACTCCGGTATCATTTACAGGGCTATGGGTATTCCAGTAGATATGTTTACGGTAATGTTTGCCTTAGGAAGGCTACCTGGATGGATTGCCCAATGGCGTGAAATGCGTTTGCGTAAGGAGCCCATAGGAAGGCCAAGGCAAATCTATATCGGGGAAGGTCATAGAACATTCAAGACCTTGGAAAAGCGTTAATCCGCGCTAAATAAAAAACCAGTCCATTTTCGATTTTAGTTGAAAACATGCTCAAACTAAATGTAGTTAATGAAACGGCGCCGCTAAAAGCGGTTGTGCTGGGCACTGCCGAAAGCTCGGGTCCTGTTCCCTCTCCTGAGGCAGCTTATGACCCAAAATCGCTGGAACACATTTTGGCTGGCACCTATCCCAAAGAAGGGGATATGGTAAAAGAGATGGATGCTTTTGCACGCGTGTTTGAAAAGTATGGTGTTCAGTTGTATCGTCCCTCCGTTATTAAAGATTGCAATCAGATTTTTTCAAGGGATATTGCCTTTGTAATTGAAGATAAGTTGTTCCATTCCAATATTTTACCAGATCGGGAGCAGGAGTTTGAGGCTATACAGCATGTGTTGGCCAAAATAGCCCCTGATAGAATA
>JBCDGY010000065.1:0-13352 GCA_039414375.1 Bacteroidota bacterium
CAACAACAACTCGGTCATCTTCTAAATAAAGATCGGTTATCATGAGTTCGTTTTCTGGTTGTAATTTATTTTTTAAAGCGATCATTTTTAGTAGCTGTTCGCTATATAGACTATCTTTCAGAATAACGGTCTCTGGATTTTCAATGTCCGCTAGGTTCCAAGCTTGTTTTGCCAAATCTAAAACATCTTCAAAACTTAAATCTTCTGGTAACTCGGAATCAACCAGATTTACCATTTCCACAATTACCTCTGAAACTTTTGGGCCATCATTATTTCTTATAACTTTCATCAAGTACGAATATAAAGCCAAGATAAATATCTACAACTTTTCTTTACCGCTGGTACTTTATAAGTTTTTAACAAGCACAGATTTTCTTAGTTGTAAGCCTTTAAAATCAAGAGTTTTGCTTTGGGTTAAAGTTTTATTGAATGTCAACTTTCCATATACTTTAAGTTTTGGATTGGTCTAAAATATACTTTAAGAATCGTAGTAATTGATCTCCTTTTCATCAAGTTAGCGAACGCATTTTTTCTCGAATCTTCTCTAGACACAAATTGCCAAGACTACCCTCGTGGGTGTGGTTTATATCCTTTTTTGGTTGGAAAGTACCTTGTTCAATAGCCATGCCCATGGACTTATAGGCATCTCTGAAAGGCATCCCACTCTTGACCATTTCATTAAGTGTATCTACACTGAACAAATAGTCGTATTTCTTGTCTTCTAAAATACCTTTGTTCACCTTGATGGTGTTAAGACTAAAGGTGGTCATTTCCAGACATGCTTTTAGCTCTTGTATGGCAGGAACGATAATGGCTTTTACCAGTTGCAAGTCACGATGGTAACCACTAGGTAGGTTGTTGGTCACTAAGGTTAACTGATTGGGTATTGCTTGTATATTATTACACTTGGCACGAATCAATTCAAATACATCTGGATTTTTTTTATGCGGCATAATACTACTCCCAGTGGTTAGCTCATTGGGAAAAGTAATAAAATCGAAGTTTTGACTCATGTATAATGTAATGTCCATGGCTAACTTCGACAGCGTAGCAGCTACACTCGCCATTCCAAAGGCTGTCGCCTTTTCGGCTTTGCCTCGACCCATTTGAGCCGCAACCACATTGTATTTGAGGGTATCAAAGCCAAGAATTTCAGTAGTTAAGCCACGGTCTATTGGAAAAGAACTACCATAGCCCGCAGCACTCCCTAACGGATTTTGATCAGCCACCTTGTATGCTGCTTGGACAAAGTACACATCGTCTACCAAACTTTCCGCATAGGCAGAAAACCACAGTCCAAAAGAGGAAGGCATGGCGATCTGCAAATGGGTATATCCTGGTAAGAGTACATTGTGGTGTTTTTCAGCCAATTGCAAAAGCAATTCGAACAAGGCTGTTACCTGGCTTTTGATTTCAGTAAGCTCATCTTTCAGGTATAGTTGCATGGCTACCAATACCTGATCGTTGCGGGAACGGGCCGTATGTATCTTTTTCCCAATAGCACCTAGTTTTTCGGTAAGCACAAACTCAATTTTAGAGTGCATGTCCTCAAAATCTGCTTCTATAATAAAGCTTCCCTTTTCGATGGACTGTGCAATCTCTTCTAAGGCGTTGACCAGCAACTCCCCTTCTTTATCCGACAACAAGCCCACTTTAGCCAACATTTGCGCATGTGCTTTAGAAGCGATAACGTCGTATTTTGCAAGGACCATATCAAGTTCTCGGTCGTTTCCAACCGTAAAATGGTCCACCTTTTGGTCGGTGCTAAAACCTTTGTCCCAGAGTTTCATTGTCTATAGATATTAGGTATTAAGATAATAGTATTTAGGGGTGTCCTAATTTTTTAATTAGGGTGTAAAGCATTTTTTGAGTTTCAACAATAAGTTTTTGATTAGTATTCATCTTAACTTAAATCTGATATCTCATTACTCAAATCTATGCTTAAACCCAAATAATGCATTAGAAAACCTATTACAGCTTGAAATCCCTGCAAAATAAACCACTTCGTTATGTTTTCGATTTCACCGTAGCCGTGGCTACGCTAAAATCTCTAAACCATTTTATTTTATTGCGTTTTCAACCTTCATTACGCTCCTCTAATGCATTATTTGGGTTTAAGGAATGGCTCCAGAATGTCAATATATAAATGTACTCCTTCTTTTACCTCTTCAACATAAATAAACTCATTGGCGGAATGTGATCTAGGGCTATGTCCTGGTCCTAGTTTCAAGGATTGGCAGCTAAGCTCGGCTTGGTCGGATAGTGTAGGGGAGCCGTAAGTTTCTCGCCCTAAGGACACCCCCGATTGTACCAGTGGGTGATCCATAGGTATTGAGGAACTACCTAGATTTAAAGACCGCGGTTTTAAATAACAGGGGGCCTCTCGTTGTAAAATAGCATAAATTTCTTCGTTGGTATAGCAATCGTTCACTCGGGTATCTATCACCAAATTAACATGGGCTGGAACTACATTGTGCTGACTCCCAGCACTAACTTGTGTGACGGTCATTTTTACAGGGCCTAAGACTTCAGATACTTTTTCAAACTGGTAGTTTTTAAACCAATCCAATACCCCTATCGTATTGTAAATGGCATTATTATCATTAGGATGAGCAGCATGAGAAGGGGTGCCATTTACGGTTCCTTCAAAGACTACCAAACCTTTTTCGGCAACGGCAAGCTGCATTTGGGTTGGCTCGCCCACAATGGCAACATCAATTTCTGGTAAAATTGGTAACAAGGCAGAAATACTTTTTTCCCCAGCGTCTTCCTCTTCTGCGGTAGCGCTCATAATGATGTTGTACATAAGATCCTCGCGCTCATAAAAATGAACAAAAGTAGCTAGGAGGGAACAGAGGGCGCCCCCAGCATCGTTACTGCCCAAGCCATATAGCTTTCCATCTTCAATGTGTGGATGAAAAGGGTCTTTGGTGTATCCGCTGTTGGGTTTAACCGTGTCATGATGTGAGTTGAGCAATAAGTTAGGTTTGCTTTCGTCATAGTGCTTGTTAAAAGCATAGATATTGTTGTATTGGCGATGGGTAGCTACGCCAAACTTTTGTAGCCAAGTGTCTATGGCTGCCGCGGTCTCGTCCTCCTCTTGCGAAAAAGAAGGGATAGCGATAAGCTGCTGTAATAATTGTAAGGCTTCTTCAGCCAACGTTTCCTGAGTGATCGTCATAATACTAACCGTGTGTATATTGCTTTTTCTTTTTTAAATAACCCGAGGTTGCCAATACGTACTTCACTAACGCCCTGTTGCAGGGCATCGAAGCAATTGTGTAGTTTGGGGAGCATCCCTGCGGCTATGGTACCATCCGCCAAGAGCTGTTGATAGGTAGGCGTATCGATTTGTTTAATAACTGAGTTTTTGTCTTCCAGATTGCAGAGCACTCCGTTTAGCTCAAAACAGTAGTTTAGAATGGTACGGAAATGTGTACTTAGGCCAATGGCCAGCACTGCCGCTATGGTATCGGCATTGGTGTTTAACAACTGCCCTTGTTGGTCGTGGGTTAATGCACAGAATACTGGGGTAAGACCCAGTTGTAGCAATTGCGCGATAGTTTCGGCATTAACCGATTCCACATCGCCAGCAAAGCCGTAGTCTATTTCTTTTACCGGGCGTTTATGTGCTTGTATACTGTTGGCATCAGCACCACTCATCCCTATAGCATTTACAGATAAGGCCTGTAGTTGCGCTACGAGCGTCTTATTGATCAAGCCACCATAAACCATGACCACCACGTCTAATGTAGCTTCATCTGTAATGCGACGGCCATCGACCATCTTGGGAGTAATACCCAGCTGAGGCAATAGGGCAGCCGCTTTTTTACCACCACCATGCACCAAAAGTTTAGGTCCTGAAAGCGCAGCAAAGCACTCTAGGAATTGCTGCAATGCAACAGGGTCTTCGATAAGGTTGCCTCCTATTTTTACGATGTTCAATGGTTCCATACGTCCTAGTACTCTTGAAAGTAACGTTTTACAAGGTATCTAATAGTCGTTTCAACACCAACTGCGCCGCATAGGTACGGTTGTTGGCTTGTTCAATAACCAAGCTCTGATTCCCATCAAGCACGCCGTCGGCGACTACCATGTTGCGACGAACGGGCAAACAATGCATAAACTTTGCACCACCTAACTTTTCTTGGGTAATGGTCCAGTTACGGTCTTGAGACAGTACTTGACCGTAATTGCTATAGCTACTCCAGTTTTTTACGTATATGAAGTCTGCGTTGGCAAAGGCCTCTTCCTGATTATGGGTAATGTAGCACCCTTTAGTGATACTAGGGCTCAGGTCATACCCTTCCGGATGGGTAATTACAAAATCGGCATTTTGGTGTTGCATCATGGTTACAAAAGAATTAGCGACTGCATGAGGCAACGCCTTTGGGTGTGGTGCCCATGAAAGTACCACTTTAGGCTTGGCGACGGTGGAGTGCTCTGCCAGGGTAATAGCATCGGCAAGGGCTTGTAAAGGGTGTGCCACAGAGCTTTCCATATTCACTACAGGAATGCTGGCATGCTCCATGAAACCTCTTAGAACAATTTCTTTTTCATCCATTTCTCGGTCTTGCAATCCTGCAAAAGCACGAATGGCCACAATATCACAATATTGAGAAACCACTTGAGCAGCCTCTCGAATATGCTCGGCCTTACCACCATCCATTACTACGCCATCTTCATATTCCAGCTGCCAACCTTCGTTACCAAAATTCATCACCATTACCTTTATACCTAAATTTTGGGCTGCCTTTTGGGTACTCAGGCGGGTTCGTAGGCTATTGTTAAAAAACAGTAAGCCAATAGTCTTTTGATGCCCCAATTGCGCATGGGCTAAAGGTGCTTTTTTTAGGGCCAATCCCTCCTGCACTGCTTGAGACAGTGCTCCTAGATCGTTTATAGATAAATAGTGTTTCATCGGATTATAGTTTTCCTCATTTCCTTTAAAGTCTTATTGACTGTGTTCAAACAGGTCTGCGTCTGCTAAATGGTTATTTTGGTGTAAGCTGTTTTTCCCTCGAAGGCATTGCAAATAAAGTTGTCGTTAAGACCATTAACAATCCAAGTTTCTATACCCGCTTCTTTTGCAATGGTAGCTGCTTCAATTTTTGAAGATAGCCCCCCAGTGCCGTGGGAAGATTTACCAATGTCAATTTCTTGGGTTAATTCGGCGATTGATTCCACTGCGGCAATAGTTTCTGGCGCTCCCTTGTCCATGGAGGCTTTCGTATAAATGCCATCGGTATTCGTGGCTATTAGTAACAAGTCTGCCTGTATAAAAGCAGCGGTTAAAGCGGCCAGCTTGTCGTTATCGCCAAACTTAATTTCATCTGTAGCTACGGTATCATTTTCATTAATCACTGGGATTACCTCATTGGCTAGCAATACGTTAATCGTATTTCTGATATTGGCTCGCGATGCTTCATTTTCAAGATCGGAATAGGAAAAAAGGCATTGTGAGGTAAATAGCCCCAATTCCCTGAAGTTCTCCGCAAAAATATGCATCAAGCGTGGTTGCCCTATAGCGGCTAGTGCTTGTTTTACATCGATGGCTTGTCCAGTATGTTCGAGTTTTACGAATTGTTTGGCTGCGGCAATAGCTCCCGAGGAAACAATGATAAACTCGTAATGTTCCTTGAGTTGGGCAAGTTGGCGACCAATGTCTTCTATTTTTCCTCGGGAAATCTGATCGGTTTCCTTGGTAAGGGTATTGGAACCTATTTTAAGTACAATGCGTTTTCTCATGCTATCGTATTTGTCCCTGGCCAGTAACATACCATTTGTTAGTTACCAAATGTTGTAGTCCTATAGGCCCCCTTTGGTGCAATTTATCGGTGCTGATGGCCAGTTCACCAGCTAGCCCGAACTGTCCACCATCGGTAAACCGTGTTGAAGCGTTGTGATATACTGCTGCGGCATCTACACTTTCCATAAATTGTTGAGCCTTCTGTGCATCGGTGGTAATAATTGAGGCAGAATGCCCTCCAGAATACTTGTTGATGTGTTCAATGGCTGTTTTAAGATCTGCTGCTTGCCCCAGCACAATCTTGTAATCCAAAAACTCTTCGTGCCAGATAGCATCGTCAGTTAAAGGTGTAGTCTGCGGTAATCCTGCTAAGTTTTGATCTGTAATAATGCTGACTTCCTGCGCTTTTAGATCGGCTACCAAACGGTTAAGGAAGACTTCTCTATGCGGCATATCGCTAGCAATAAGCACTTTGTCCAAGGCATTACAAGCTGATATTTTCGCGGTTTTGGCATTTATGATAATACTAAGGGCCATTTCAGGATCGGCATCTTCCGCAACATAAACGAAGTTGTTGCCGCGTCCACTTACAATCACAGGGCAGGTGGCGTGCGCTTTTACAAAAGCAATAAGCTTTTCTCCCCCACGTGGTACAATAAGATCAATAGGGGTTGTTGGGTTTTCCAAAAAAGCTTGGGTCTGCGTTCTGGAATAGTTAAGGTATTGCACCCAATCGGTTTGGCAACCTTGTGCCGTTAATGCTTCATGCCATAGCTCAACCAACAACAAATTACTATTTAGGGCTTCTTTCCCGCCTTTTAAAAGGATGCGATTCCCCGATTTAAAGGCTATTCCTGCGGCTTCAATAGTCACATCTGGCCTTGATTCGTAAATGATGAGGATGGTGCCAAAAGGGGCCGTTCGGTTGCTCACCTGAATACCGTTGTCGTGGGTAAATGAAAAGCGTTCTATATTAAGAGGGTCTTCACGATCGGCCAATTGACGAAGGGCTAGCTGCATCCCTTTAATTTTAGCATCGTCCACTTTAAGACGGTCTCTCATCGCAAGGTCGCCCCCATCATAGGCATCGCTATCCTTTTGGTTGGCGATCAATAAATCTGCTGAACGTTGATCGACTAGTTCGGCCATTAGGTGCAATACCGCATTACGTTGTTCGATGGATAGTCTTGTGTTCATGATAAAGCTTTGGTTAGGGCGTCAAAAAAAGTATCGATATGACGCTCGGTAATATTGAGAGCAGGTAAAAACCGCAATAGTTTTTTATTTGCAGAACTGCCCGTAAACATATGATGATCGTAAATGAGCTTTTTTCGTAAGTCGGCTACTTCAAAATTAAATTCTAGGCCCAACATCAATCCCCGCCCTTTTACTTTTTGAATGGCTTTTAGGGCACTCGCCTTTTCATAAAAATAACTTCCTAGTTTTTTAGCGTTGGCCATAAGGTTTTCTTCTTCAAGCACATCGAGTACCGCGAGGGTAGCCACACAGGCCAAATGGTTACCTCCAAAGGTAGTACCTAATAACCCATAGGATGGTTTTAAGGTATTGTGAATTAAAACACCTCCTACGGGAAAGCCGTTGCCCATGCCCTTGGCAATAGAGATGATATCTGGGGTTATGCCATGATGCTGAAAGGCAAAGAATGCTCCACTTCTTCCAAAACCAGACTGTACCTCATCGGCAATCAGCATAATCCCTTTTTCTTTACAATTTTTAGCAACAAACTGGTAAAACTCAGTTGAGGGCTCGTCTAAACCACCTACACCTTGTATGGCTTCTAGAATTACAGCACAATGATCTCCTTGATCAATACAATCCTCAAAGCCCTTATAATCTTCGAAGGATACAAAATCAACATGGTGTTGTGCGTTAAGCGGCGCATTAATTTTAGTATTATCGGTAGTAGCCACAGCTGCCGAGGTTCTGCCGTGAAAGCTATTTTTAAAAGCGATTACCTTGGCCTTCCCTGTATGAAAAGAGGCCATTTTTAAGGCATTTTCATTGGCCTCGGCTCCAGAACTACATAAAAACAACTGATAGTCCTCACAGTTGGAAGCCGCCCCTAGTCGTGTGCTTAAGGTTTCCTGCAAAGGATTTTTGATGGAATTGCTGTAAAAGGCCATCTTCTGTAATTGTTCGGTAAGGCATTTCACGTAATGGGGATGCGAATGTCCAATGGAGATGACGGCATGTCCCCCGTAGAAATCCAAATAGACCTGGCCTTTATCGTCCATAACCTCAAGGCCTTTAGCTGCTACAGGGGTAACATCGTAAAGTGGGTATACATCAAAGAGTTTCATAGGGGTTGTTGGTTTGGTTTTTGGTATGTTATGTCGAATTTTAAATTGTTGTTTGTAGCGCTTCTAGAGGGTTTAGTTGATGCATTGTCTCACGAACCTTACCCTTTTTTAATGTCATTAATCTTTTGGAATGATGCTACAATACCTTGTATAAGCGACGAGCTTAGTCCTTGATGTTCCATTTCGTTGAGCCCCTCTATGGTGCAGCCTTGTGGGGTGGTTACCCGATCAATTTCGGCCTCTGGATGGTTGCCAGATGCGATTAAGAGGTCCGCCGCCCCATTACAGGTATGCATGGCCAGCTCTTGTGCTTCTTTGGCATCAAAACCCAATTGTATGGCGCCTTGAGTGGTTGCACGGATCAAGCGCATCCAAAAGGCGATGCCACTAGCGCAAATCACTGTAGCTGCTTGCATCTGCTCCTCAGGAATTTCTAAGGAGTGCCCCATGCGATTAAAGATAGCCTTGGCCAAATCGATTCTTTTTTTGCCTGGACCATTGCTACAAATACAGGTCATGGATTTCCCTACTGAAATGGCCGTATTGGGCATACAACGTAGGATGTACTGATCAGCACCAATAATGGACTCGATTTTGGAGATGCCAAAACCGGTGATGGTACTAATAACCACATGGTTTTCTGTCAATAGGTCTTTTACATCCCAAAGAATAGCTTCAAAATGCCCTGGTTGCACTGCAAAAATTAAAATATCGGAGTTTTTAACCGCCTCGCGATTGTCGGAAGTGGGGGTTACATTCCCATATTTTTTAAATGCTTCAATCTCTTTTGGATTTCGCTTGGTTAGGTACATGGCTGTTGTGCCATTGCTGTGTAACAGCCCTTTGGCTATAGAGAGTCCTAGATTTCCAGCCCCAATGATGGCTATTTTCATGGTATGCTAATTTGGTTTAGTTTCTGGTTAAAATACTCCTGCTTTTAGTTGTAGTCCTAAATCTTCTTCCCATCCAAACATCAGGTTCATATTTTGTACCGCTTGCCCAGACGCTCCTTTTAACAAATTGTCGATCGCTGAGGTTACCAAAAGGAGGTTTTCATAGCGATGTAAGTGTATATGGCAAAGATTCGTATTCACTACTTGCTTTACATGAATGGGCTGTGTGGTCACCTGGGTGAATACCGCATTTTGATAATAGCTAGTAAACAATTCTTGAGCTTCTTCCAAACTGTCCTCAAAATGGGTGTAGGCGGTGGCTAGAATGCCTCTAGTAAAATTACCGCGTTGGGGGAGGAAGTAAGGTTTTCCAATAGGTTTTCCGTAGGTAGCCAGACTTTCCCCAATTTCCCCTAGATGTTGGTGCACAAAAGGTTTGTACCAGCTTACGTTATTGTTACGCCAACTAAAATGGGTAGTTGCAGCGGGTTTAATACCTGCTCCCGTACTGCCCGTAGTGGCATTGATATGGATTTCGTTTTGCAATTGCCCTGCCTGCGCTAGGGGGAGAAGAGCTAACTGAATGGCCGTCGCAAAGCAACCTGGATTGGCAATAGCATCCGCATTTTCAATAGCTATTTTTTGGAGCTCTGGTAGACCATAGACAAATTCTCGATTCTGAAACCTACGATCTGCCCGTAAGCGAAAGTCATTGCTGAGGTCCACAATTCTAGTGCCGCTAGAAAACGGATGCTCCGCTAGAAAACGGGTAGAATTGCCGTGCCCAAGACATAAGAAAACAATAGGGACAGTACTATTGACTTGATCTGAAAAGTGTAAATCGGTAAGGCCCACCAAATCGGGATGTGCATTGGATAGGGGTTCCCCTGCTTTTGTAGTACTGTATACAAAGTCGATATCCACTGCTGGGTGGTGCAATAGCAATCGTACCAATTCCCCACCAGTATAGCCCGATCCACCGATAATACCTACTTTAATCATGACTGGTACCGTTAACGTGATGGGCAATCTTACCAGGATTGGCCAGGATTTTAATGAAGCCTTTGGCCTCTTCAGCAGTCCATCCTTTATTCATTTCTCCATAACTGCCAAAAGAAGCATTCATCAAATCATGGGGAGATTGAATACCGTCTAATCGAAATTGGAAAGGATACAGGCTTACAAAAACCTCACCACAAACAGTTTTTTGGGTGTCGGTTAAAAAGGCTTCGATGTTGCGCATTACAGCATCCAAATAATTACCCTCGTGCAAGAGCATGCCATAGAAATTCCCCAATTGCTCCTTTTGGTATTGTTGCCATTTACTGAGGGTATGTTTTTCTAGTAAATGGTGTGCTTTGATCGTAATAAGGGCAGCGGCAGCTTCAAAGCCAACACGCCCTTTAATGCCGATAATTGTATCGCCCACATGAATGTCTCTTCCTATGGCATAGGCAGCAGCTAGTGTTTCTAGCTTTTCAATATTGGCCACGGGATGGTCGTTTTTATCGTTTATTGCCACCAGTTCTCCCTTATCAAAAGTCAGTTTTACTTTCGAGGGTTCTTTTTGTTGCAGTTGGCTGGGGTAAGCACTATCAGGAAGGGGTAAGTGGGAGGTAAGCGTTTCGTCACCTCCTACAGAAGTTCCCCATAAACCTTTATTGATACTATACTTGGCCTTGGCCCAAGGATAATCGATACCATTGTTTTGGAGATAGGCGATTTCTGATTCTCGAGACAATTTGTTGTCGCGAATTGGCGTAATAATTTTGATTTCGGGCGCGAGGGTTTGAAAGATCAGGTCAAAACGCACTTGGTCATTACCCGCTCCAGTACTACCATGGGCAATATATTGTGCCCCAATTTTTTTAGCATGCTCCACAATTTCTACTGCTTGTACAATGCGCTCGGCACTCACAGATAGCGGATAGGTATTGTTGCGTAGTACATTACCAAAAACAAGGTATTTGACCACTTTTTCGTAAAAGGTATGCACCGCATCTAAAGAAGTATAGCTCGTTGCTCCTAAGGCGATGGCTTTTTCTTCTATAGTTTGTATCTCCGCTTTTGAAAATCCGCCAGTATTGACACTAACGGCATGTACTTCATAACCTTCTTCTTGAGAGAGGTATTTGGCGCAGTAAGAAGTATCTAGACCACCACTGTAGGCGAGTACTAATTTTTTCATGGTTTTGTTATTGTGATTTTGGTTTTTGATTTGTCAGAGACCCTTGCGGTATCACCGCCATAATTCTTGATTACTTTTTTTTAAGAAACAGTTGTTCCTTGATTTTTTGAAAGGTATTATTATTTTTTTGCCCTTTGGCAGTGTTGTTTTTATCGTCAGGATGGTACAACATGCCCGTACATAAACACATTTTTCGTTCTGTTCTCGATAGGATATCAAAGTTCTTACAGGTTTGGCATCCTTTCCAAAAATCAGGATCATCGGTTAGCTCAGAAAAGGTAACGGGTTTGTACCCTAACTCATAATTCATCTTCATTACTGGGAGGCCTGTGGTAATCCCAAATATTTTGGCATTGGGGAATTTTTCACGCGACAGTTCAAAAATGCGTTTTTTGATTTTTTTGGCCAACCCTTGTCCACGGTAGTTGGGATGCACAATTAACCCAGAATTCGCCACAAAATCTTTATTACCCCATACTTCGATATAGCAGAACCCTGCAAAATTGTCGCCGTCAAGGGCGATAATGGCATTGCCTTGTTCCAATCTTTTTTGGATGTATTCCGGGGATCGTTGTGCGATACCTGTACCCCGTACCTTAGCGGATTCGGTAATGGTATCGCTGATGATCTGCGCGTATTTAAAATGAGATGCGGTAGCAACTAAAAGTTTCATTGCTGCATTTTTGTTTGATAAAAATCTAGACTTATTTAGACTGTGGAAGCGGAATTGGACTCACCTAATTCCAAAGATTATGGTACACCCTTACGGGCGGCGGCGAAGTGGCCTACGCGTATAAATTGAATTATTAACTATTACAATTATCGCTTTCATGAAGGGTAAAAGTACAAATTTCTGGGAATGCGCAGTGTTTTACTAACGATTTTTACAAAAGACTGTGAAAATGTTAGCATATTTCCATAGTTCAAACAAGGTATAGCCGATTACCAAAAGGTAGGACAGCGCAATCAATAGCAGGTTTTCCTGATACCCAGGTTGCGAGTAGGCGTAGTAGCTGAGTATCGCTGTCCCACTCCAAACGATAGGAAAACGATAAGGGGTAAAAACAGCTAACAAGACCAAGAAAGCCAAGTACCATGGATGTACCGTTGTGGCAATAAAGAAATAAGTGGCTAAAACAAAAAGAAGTAGTTGAGGTATTGACTTAGGAGGTAATGGCCATCGACGCCATGCGAGTAGGAGTAAGCCAACAAGGGTAACAAGTTTTACGACGTTTCCATAAACTTTAATCAGTTCCCAGGGCTTTGCACCAAACCATTCTACGCTAATGTACTTGACGAGATTGTACAATGCTGCATTAAACTCAAAATTAGAAAACCATAGGCCTATGGTTTTAGTGTAATGTGCTAGTAATTCAGGATGGTAGAAGGGTGCAAAGCAAAGTAAACAGCCCAGCGCAACAGTTGTATAAAAAAAGACACCTTTTGTACTACGCAAGCTTTGCAGAAAGAGCGGTAAAAAAAGTAAGGGCACTAGTTTGAGCATAATGGCAGCTGCATAAGCCAGTGCACCTTCAAAGCACCTTTTGGTATGCACTAGATAGGCAGCGCTAACAAAAAGGCAGAGCATGATGCCTTCAAAGTGGAGGTTACCAGTAAGTTCAACGATGACTAAGGGATTCAGGAAATACCAAAATATAAGTTTGGGGTCTGCATTGAGAAGACCAAGAAGTCGACGCCCGAAATAGTATATGCCCAGATCGCCGAGTATAATACTTAGGCGCAGCCCAACAATTGTTCCTAGCAGGTTACCTTGACCTACTAGGGCACCAAAGGCAAAAAAGAGCTGGTTTACTGGAGGATAATTGCTATAGTGTCTCGCACTAAGGGTACCCATGCCTTCATGAAGGGCGTTGTCATTTGGCATTTGAAAATCGGGAAGTGCGATAAGTTCGTTCGGGGTATACAGGTATGGATTGATTCCCTTTAATAATAACTGACCATCCCAAATAAAGCGATAATAGTCTTGCGATAAGTTAGGTTCGGTGATGAGAAAAACCAAGCGAAAGAGGAGGCCAGCAATTAGTAGTGCTTTGGTATTCCAACGGTTTGCTGGGGTAGGAACTAAGGCCAAATAACCTATAAAAAGTAAGGCATACAATACAAGTAGTAGCGTAAATTGCTCGCGGATTACGAAGTAGGCAAAATAGAGATAACAAAATGCGCTAGCAACGACAAAAACG
>JBCDGY010000066.1:0-13351 GCA_039414375.1 Bacteroidota bacterium
CGCTTTTAAAAGACTTGAGGGAAATATCATATAATTTCATATATCCAGCTCAAAAACCTGTAGATCTATACATTGGACCGCACGCTACAATTATGCTGGATAGGCTATATTTTCCTTTAATTTCTTCTTTTTCGCACCCTACTGAGGCGGAACGTCTAGAGGTGAAAAGAGTTTCTAGTTTTATAAATGCTCAGGTTAAAAAACTCAATGATTTTATACATCGGTGCAATAGTGCTACTGAGCAAGAGTTTGATAAGATCAATTTGAGGAAATAATATTCATTTATCGTTTTTAAAACTTAAATAAGGATAACTTTCATTCTTTTTCGTGGAACGTTTTTGGCTTGTTCTATCTTATTTCATCTCCCCAAATAGTTCGCGCTATGCTACAAAGTTCAATCTTCTATTTTATTTTAACTGAATCGCAAGAATAGTATCGATATCATTTTTTTTGTCTTTCGGAATAGTCATGGTCAATTGCCCTTTTTGCAAATTAAATGGGTGTTCTTGCTTATCCTTAAAGAAAATTACCTTTTTGATCTTCGCTGTAAAACCATCAATTTGTATTTCGTTTAATTCTGGATTTAAAATATGGAGGTATAACCGTTTGCCCTTTTGTGTAGAGACATAATCGTCGGTTGCAGCAATAATACCTCCTTGTGTACCATGGATCGTCTCTCCATTTTTGTCAAACCATTGACCTACTGCTTTTAAAAGTTGGCGGTGTTCCTCTTGAATTTTACCGTTGGGCATAGGTCCAACATTGAGCAAAAAGTTGCCATTTCTACCCGCTGCGTTTACAACATACTGAATCAGTGTTTTACTGGATTTATGTTTACCATCTTGCAGATTGAATCCCCAAGAATGGTTAATGGTTTCACAAGTTTCTAAGGGTAAAGTGGAAACGCTAGCGCTTCCAAAACCGGTGGTGCTTTTTCCAGGAAGGTCTTTTTCAAACATTTGAAAATCCTCGCCTGGGAAAGGGGATAAATGATGGTTGTTGCCTATTAGTATCGAAGCATCAATATCATGAATGGTCTTGTAGGTCGTAAAAAGATCCCAACGCTCTAAACCTGCTTTTCTAGTTGCTGGTGTACGTCCTCTTTCTTTTAAAATGTCCCAAAAACCATCAAACCAAAAGCCTGCGATATTATAATTTTCTGCCAGTTCTTGTATTTGGGCGTTTTGGTATTGAATATAATCCTCCCAAACTCCAGAATCCGGCCTGCCTAAGTCCTGTCCTGTATGCCCTCTAGGGTAAAAGTCTGGATGATGCCAATCGAGTTGTGAATAATAGGCAAATAACTTAATGCCTTGTTTTTCGCATTCTTGTTCTAGGGCTCTAAAAATATCCTTCCCGTAAGGCGTGGCTTTAACAATATTGTAATCGGACACTTTGGAGTCGTACATCGCAAATCCGTCATGATGTTTGGTTGTTATGGTGATGTATTTTATACCCGCATCTTTAGCGAGTTGTACTACTTCTTTGGCATCAAACCCAATGGGATTAAAAAACGAGGGTAGCAATTCGTAGCGATTGGCCTTTATACTTTGATCGTTCATTACCCATTCGGCATCGCCTAAAACACTATAAACCCCCCAATGGATAAACATTCCAAACTTATCATCTTGAAATGCTTTTCGAGCCGCTATATTTTCTTGTGATGGTACATAGTTGGGTTGCGCTACCATAGCTGGTAGCGTACACAGCGCTATTAAAATCATCAATACGTATCTCATGGCTATTAAGCTTTTTGATTGTTCTAATTAAACCAAGTTTTGTTGTTGTAATACCTTTTTCAATGTTAGCAGCGATTTTGATGAGCTTTCTAAACAAAAAGGCATATCAGACCTACTTGGATATTTCTAAAGTTAGGGATTCAGATGAGAATGACCTTATGGAAATTCTGTTAATAATATGCAATACCTCATCTTGGACAGGAGTATCATTTTTAATCCGATGAATTTTTCAATCTATGATTAGCGCTGTTGCATCGTGATTTTAAAGGAATTCAATTTCTAGGTGATTGGTTTAATATTACGATTTTAGTCTATATTTTATGGATAGTCTAAATAATTGATATTGAATTTATTAAATCTATTTTAGTTCAAAAGAATGTATTTTCAAGAGGGCTATAAATGGATTGTGGTTGGATCAAAAAATGTAGGAGAAAGAAATGTCGACGCACAACCTTTTAACAGATTCGACATCTTAACGAATATAGTTTAGTTTTATCGAGTTCCGTTTTGGTATATCACTGAAATCTCGATATTAGTCAATCCCCAGTCCGTGACCTACTTTCCGCTTCATTATTGCATTTTCCATGAACACTGGACTATAAAAATGGTTACAGATGTATTTCAATTATAAATGTTTAGTCATTTGTTTTATGATTGCCTATTCCGTTAATGGGCAAAATCAGAATAATCAATGGCACTTTGGTTTTAACAATGCAATTAGCTTCAATACTACCCCACCATCTGCGGTAGGGGGTAGTGCGGTTTTCACCAGAGAGGGAAGCGCGGTTTTTTCAGATCCAACGACTGGAGACTTGTTATTCTATACCAATGGTGTTACCGTTTGGGATAAGAATAATGATATCATGCCAAATGGGGATGGTTTGTTAGGAGGGGTAGACGCCGGAATTTCTGAAGGGAGTAGATATTCCTCAACGAGTGCAGCAGTTATTGTGCCAAGACCTTTTACGCCAGACATCTATTATGTGATAACCATAGATCAAACCAATAGCGATAAAGGATTGCGCTACAGCGTGGTTGATTTAAGTCTTAATGGTGGATTAGGTGCTGTTGTTGCTGGACAAAAAAACATTTTCCTGCGTACTACAAGGTCCGAAAAACTACAGGCTGTTCCAAAGAATGATGGCTGCGGTTATTGGTTGGTTTCTACAGATTCTAATACCAATAATTTCTTGGCCTATTCAATCACAAGTACTGGTATTGATACGACTCCGGTGATAAGCCCACAACTTTCTTCCAAAAATGATGATCGGGGGCATATAAAAATTAATCCACAACGCACCAAAATTGCAGTAGGTAATGGAACGCAGGGTTTTCCAAGAGATCCCAAAATTGAATTGTATGATTTCAATGCAGATACCGGTGTTATTTCAAATCCAATTGCCTGGGAGTATCCAATTGAAATTGCAAATGTATTTCAAGGGGTAGCGTTTTCGCCCAATGGTAATAAATTATATGTGTCTCCTGCATTCTCTAGTATTATTCAATATGATATCAGCTCAAATAATCCCGCTACTATAGCCGCTTCCTTTTTTGAGGTTACTACGGGTGCTGTAGGTACGTTACAATTGGGACCTGACAATAAAATTTACGCCGCAGAACGCAATGAATTACTTGTTATTAACAATCCAAATAATGCAGGGGCCGCCTGTAATTTTCAAAGCAATCCAGTCCCCGGTCTATCTAGTGATATTTGGTATGGCCTACCTCAGAAAGTTTATATTCTGGATGAATTGAGCATTACCAATGATATTGTTGTTACTGGGGATTGTGTTGCGGACGAAATTTCTTTTGCGTTATCAAATACTACGAATGTCCAATCTGTGTCTTGGGATTTTGGTGATCCGGCTAGTGGTGCACAAAATACATCGACAAGTTTAACGCCTAAACATACTTTTTCGGGGCCAGGTAATTTTACGGTAACGGTTGAAGTTACTTATCCTTGCGATACAATAACCTTAACTAAGGAAGTAACCATAAATCCTGCTACAACCCCCACCTTTAGCATAGCGAATGCCTTGTGCAGTGGTGCTACAGCACCAGTATTACCAGGCACTTCTGACAACGGTATTACGGGAACTTGGTCCCCAGCGATAGATAATACTGCGACTACGACCTATACTTTTACACCAGATGCAGGACAATGTGATAGTGGCCCTGTTTCTGTTACGATCACAATTGATAACAGTATAACGCCTAGTTTTAGTTTTGCAACTTCCTATTGCGCGGGTAGTACGATCCCGGCTTTACCGACGACTTCCGATAATGGTATTACGGGAACCTGGTCCCCAGCGATAGACAATATTGCTACTACGACCTATACTTTTACTCCTGATGCTGGTCAGTGTGATAATGGCCCTGTTTCCGTTACGATTACGATTGATAGCAGTATAACCCCTAGTTTTAGTTTTGCGACTTCCTATTGCGCAGGCAGTACGATTCCGGCTTTACCCTTGACCTCGGATAATGGGATTACGGGAACCTGGTCTCCGGCGATAGACAATACCACGACTACGACCTATACTTTTACTCCAGATGGGGGTCAGTGTGATAATGGTCCAGTTTCTGTTACCATCACCATTGATAACAGTGTAACGCCCATCTTTACCATCACCGATACCTATTGCGCAGGCAGTAGTATTCCGGCCTTACCCACAACTTCTGATAATGGGATTACAGGAATCTGGTCTCCAGCGATAGACAATACCACGACCACGACCTATACTTTTACTCCTGATGCTGGTCAGTGTGATAGTGGCCCTGTTTCCGTTACGATCACCATTGATAACAGTGTAACCCCTAGTTTTAGTTTTGCGACTTCCTATTGCGCAGGCAGTAGTATTCCGGCTCTACCCACGACTTCTGATAATGGTATTACAGGAACCTGGTCTCCGGCGATAGACAATACTGCTACTACGACCTATACCTTTACGCCTGCGGTTGGGGAATGTGCGACCACTACGACGCAAACGATAACAATCAGTCCTTCGGTAACACCCACCTTTAGCATTACCGATACCTATTGCGCGGGCAGTACGATCCCTGCTTTACCGACGACTTCTGATAATGGGATTACGGGAATCTGGTCTCCGGCCATAGATAATACTGCTACTACGACCTATACTTTTACTCCTGATGTGGGTCAGTGTGATAATGGTCCAGTTTCCGTTACCATCACTATTGATAACAGTGTAACCCCTAGTTTTAGTCTTGCGACTTCCTATTGCACAGGCAGTAGTATTCCGGCCTTACCGACGACCTCGGATAATGGGATTACAGGAATCTGGTCTCCGGCGATAGATAATACTGCTACTACGACCTATACTTTTACTCCTGATGCTGGTCAGTGTGATAGTGGCCCTGTTTTCGTTACGATCACCATTGATAACAGTGTAACCCCTAGTTTTAGTTTTGCAACTTCCTATTGCACAGGCAGTAGTATTCCGGCCTTACCGACGACTTCCGATAATGGGATTACAGGAATCTGGTCTCCAGCGATAGACAATACTACGACTACGACCTATACTTTTACTCCTGATATTGGACAATGTGATAGTGGCCCTATTTCTGTTACCATCACTATTGATAACAGCATAACCCCTAGTTTTAGTTTTGCAACTTCCTATTGCACAGGTAGTACGATCCCTGCTTTACCCACAACTTCTGATAATGGGATTACAGGTACCTGGTTCCCCGCGATTGTTGACAGTACCATTGGAGATATCTATACCTTTAATCCAGACCCTGGTCAGTGTGCAGCATCCTTTGACCTTTCCATTACGATAGCACTAACTACCTTACAAAATGACTTTGAATTCGATTATTCGGTTATCAAAACATCTTTCGATAGAAGAATTGAGATTGAACTGCCTAATCAAGGCAGTTACTCCTATCAACTCAACAATGGGATGCTTCAAGATTCTCCGATTTTTACTAGTGTTGAAGCAGGACCAAATGTTATTAGTGTGTACTTTAATGGACCGTGTTCAGAGGCGTTGAGCAAGAAGGATATATTTATTTTAGAGTATCCCAATTTTTTTACGCCCAATGGGGATGGGGTCAACGACTTCTGGAACATTTCAGATTTAGCCTTTGAACCGAATGCTCAAATATTTATTTTCGATCGATATGGTAAATTCTTAACTCAAATTTCCCCTTCAAATCAAGGATGGGATGGAACCTTGAATAATCGCGAATTGCCCTCCTCTGATTACTGGTTCTCTACTTCTTATAATAGAAATGGATCCCAAGAAGAACTTAAAGGCCACTTTACCCTTAAAAGATAGTTCATGGTAACTAGATGACTCCATAGCTACTCCAGTCTACTATTGTCAGAACCCAAAGGCGTTCATCTTTTTCTTATTTTTTTAAGAGTTTTTTGGTGATGATTCCGGAGAAGCCACCAATTTGAAGGACATAGGTGCCACTTGCAAGCCTGGATAGGTCTAAATCGATGTTTTGCGCATCCAATCCCGGGTATTCTGTAACAAGTTGTCCTGCAATATTGTAAATACTGATATAGATAATTGTGAAATTGGCTTCAACTGTCAGCATCTCGTCGGTTAGCGGATTAGGATATACGTAAACATCCGTAGCCGCTATGCCAGGCGCGGCTTGTCCTTCAGGAAGCTGCTTCATGAAATCACCAATAATAATTTTGCTTTCTAGGGAATCTTTATTGGCATTTGCTGCAATATCACTCTGCCAAACCGCCAAATAAGTATCGTTATGTGTATTGTCAAAAGGAGAAAATGGCTCCGGCGCTATGGCATTTTCTGTAGTCCAATGATGCCCGCTACCTACGGTGAGTAGGGCAGTGGTTCCGAAACCAGAAGCGATACCAACAATGGTTCCAGCAGCATATTCCTCATCTTTTTCATTACGGGTAAACCCAGTCCATAAACGTCTTTGATTGAAATCGGTATTCACACCATAAAGCACTGCATCTCCAAAGCTTATTTCTTGATCGTTGTACTGCCCACTATGTACCGTATTGGGACCGGAACCATATGGTCCTAATAACTTGCCGCCTAAACGCATAGATTCCCGCCCGCCATAAAAGGCCGCAGCGGTAGCACCTACATAAACATTTCCAGCATCGTCTGCATGTAACGCCCCATGACGCACGCGGTAAGTGTTGCCGGCAAGGCTACTCGTACGTGCCAAGATTAACTGACCTTTCAATACCTGACCGGAGCTGTGGTCTATTTCGGCAAAGTAGCTAATATGGTTGGATTTGGTATTGGTAGCCAGCGTATGTTCGTCAATCTGCACCAAAGTACTTTGCTTATTGGTTCCAGTAACGTCGGTATAGGTGCCATCCCATCTAAAGGCTGTATTACCGCCCGCACTTTCTCCGGCAAAGTATAATTTATCGTCTTGCCCCACATGGATGCGGTATCCTCTAGTATCTGCCATATCATTTCCAGAATCTCCACACATATCACTCCCATCAAAGCCAAAAGTCTTCCAGCGATATACTAAGTTGAAATCATAGGCGATTACAAAAGCGACTTGTACTGGATTTCCACAAGTCTTATTGTCGAAACCTGTAATATATATCTGTTCGTGAGTGCTACTAATCGCTACATCCTTTACATAGGAAGGAAAAATACTAGTGGGTTTGTTGGTCCTTAGATCGGTAGTAGTCATTACCCCACTCGCGGTGAAGAAATATAAGGTTTTATCGGCCAACGCCGCTGCTTCCCCTGCGGTTCCAACGCTCACGCGGAAAGTACCGTAGGGATCTTCTAAAGGATCGAGTAATTGTATCTGAGCAGCCTCAGGTTGGGTGATATCTAGTAAAGCTACTCGATAAGAGCTTTCTTTTCTGTATGCAACAATAGCCTTTCCTTCTGCATTCATTTCAAAATCAAAAACTTCATCTCCTAAAGCAAATAAGCGTTCTACTTGTGTGCCTTCTAAATTCAATTGTAAAATCACTCCTGGGCTATTCCCTTCGGCCTCATCGATGGCAATCGTCTCTGGATTCCCTTGTTTGCCAAAATTTCCGGCTACAAAAAGCTTGGGTGCCGTTGTTCCAGATGGTTGGGCAATCGCTAAGGCGATGCCCTCATTATCTCCTGGTCCACCCAAATAGGTAAGACTGGTTGGATGAATATTCGAGACCTTACCAGCAGCAGATGCTATGGTACCTAAGTTAATACGCCATATATTAGGGGTTTGGAAGGCCGTTGCACATTCTTCCCCAATATCGCAACCACTGCGCGTAGCAACTAACAATTCTTGTTGGTCCGTTCCTGGCACAAAATGGTAATCTAAAATCTCTTCAATACAAGCGTTCCAAGCAGCGGTACCTACTGGTGTTTGAAGCGCACCATCAATTATGGTAAGATTCTTTCTCCCTTGTTTTGAAAAGAGTAGGCCTTGTTTTCCACTGTAGAGGTTATTGTTAGCCTCCGTTAGTAACTCCCATTGTCTAGTAGAAATATTGTAACTATAATTTGCTTGTTCTGTAGCATAGTACAAGGTATTGCGATCATCTGAGATTTCTATTTTCCTTCCTGGTCCACAACAAGCACCATTAGTCAAATTTCCTTGATTTAAACCTTGATGTCCAGATTGCCATTCTCCCGAAGAATAATCAAAAGGGGTATTGGGGACATATCGAAAAATATTGCCTTGCATGTTTTCATCGGTACCCATAATAGGATCATCGAATAAAGCCTTCGCTCTTTCTCTGGCATACCAGCGATAGCCCAAATAGATAACACCATCACTTGTGGCTGCTATAGAGGTAGGGGCGTCTTCAAATTGTCGTTTGATGCCCTCATCCAACAAATACTGTAAATTCCCGGTCTCAGGATCGTAAATCCAAATAACCTGATGTTCCTCGAAACCATTTTTAGCGGGAATCCTGGCATATCCATAAATACGTTCTGTATTAGGAACCAAAAAGTTATCTGCTTTACTGAATTCTGCAGGATGTCCTGGAAAGATCATTTCTTTGATAGCTACCAGGGTTTCCCATTCCCATTGTTGCCCACTTGTAGGCCTTAGACGTTGTAGCCGTCCGTCGGGAAGTATTTGATACAAGTCTCCCGTCCCATTAACCGAACCAACACTGTTTTTGGGGGTGCTACCATAGCCTGTGGCAATGGCTAAGCTCCATTCATTATTGGTGCTATCAAACTGGTATAGCCCACTTTCTGTGCTTCCATCGCTACAAACGCTTTCTCCAGTATCACAGTTTTTATCCTTGCAGGGACGTACATTAGCAAATAGTGATTGATTGCTAAGTATAAGTTTGTCAACTTCAAAGTTTTGAGGTAAACCGGTTCCAACAGGAGTCGCCTGTTGTGCGTGGCTTTGGATCGCTAAGACTGAAAATGTAAGTGTAAAAAGGTAAGCTTTGCGTAGTAGTGTTTGGGACATTAGCAAAAGATTTTATTTAAAAACGAAATAGCGAAGGGTTTATTTCTTAAAAATGAGATCATCATTTCGGTGACCTTAAACTTGTTCACGAAAGTCATACTTAGGTTCTCTAAGGTCTTTTAAATTTGAAGGTTGTCGGTAAGTTATCTTTGTTCTATATGATGCGTAGGGGTACTTTCCATCTCATGCGTACTGCTTTAATAGCGAAGTCTTTTGTTGTTTTTAAAACGATACACGTATAAACATTGTAGGGGTAATGCCTAAAGAAAATTCATCTACAGTACCCAACGCAATGTCTGTATCTTCGGTGTTTTCATCGGTATTCCCCAGCAAATCGTAGCTACGGTTAAGCACCGTTCTTCGATTGTAAAGGTTGAGTATAGAAAGGCCCATCTTGGCATTGTTGCTTGGAGCTTTTTTAGACCATTTAAACGTATAGCGTACCGAACAATCCAGGCGGTGATAGGCTGGTAAGTTCTTAGCATTTGGGACGTCGTAGACTACGGTTGTGGTATTATTGGTAGTATTTAGCCCTAGGGCTTGGGTGTAGGGGATGCCACTACGGTATTTCCACCCCATGGAAAATTCCCATTTTTTCCAGCGATAAAAGTGTGACCAGCTAAACGAATGCCTAATATCGTTATTTCCAGGAAAGCGTACTCCATTATTAAGGTCGGGAAAAAAAAATTGGTTTTTAGCCCAGGTATAGCCTAACCAAGTGGTGTAGTTACCCATGGTTTTTTTAATTAAAACGTCCAACCCTTTAATGTAACCCTGACCTTCTGAAAGGGCATCATTCATCAATTCAAAACCCCGGGTGGCGGAGGTAAAACCTTTAATGCGCTTGTAATAGGTTTCAATATCAATATGCCACAGGTTATTGGAGGCCCATAGCAGCCCAGTAGAAAACTGTTCACTTCGCAGCAAGGGAATACCTTCGTCATTGGCAAGGGCCCATACCTGATTTTCTAACCCAAAATCAGGTGTAAAAAACGTTACAATCTGCCTCACTGCTTGATTTCTAATTTCTGCGGAGGCTTTAAGTCGAAGGGGAGCTAGGAGTTGATGTGCTATTTGTAGACGAGGTTCGGCCACCCAAATATTTATAGGGCTGTAATGGTTGCATCGAATGCCCAAACCTAGGTTCCAGCGGTTCACTTTGTCATAGTGGTAATGCGCATAGACACTATGGGTGCGCCCTCTGGTCTCATCGCTGGTAATGAAGTTGTTATACCGTAAGTTGTAACTCACCTTGTTATTGAAAAACTGGTACCCGCCTGAATAGGAATGCACCTTGTTGGGTGACCATACCACATGCGTAGATAGGCCAATCTCAGTAATAGTATTGGCTTTTTGAAAATATAGCGATTGATCTAAAAACGGATTTTCCCCCTGATCAGTTAAGCGGTAACGTGAGAGGTAGGCCGTTACCTCAGAAGTAAAATGGGGACTCCACACCCTAGACCAACGGGTACTACCCCCAATATTAAGCAGATCGAGGTCATTTCCAGAAACCTCTTCGGTGCCCAAGGGACGCAGAAAATAACCCAGGGCGTTTTCAGTGGTCAACACGGAGAAGTTTAGTTTATCGCTGTTTGAGGGGACCACAAGGGCTTTAGCACTCCAATCATAATAACTGAAAAAGGAATCGGCTTCGGCCAAATTGGGGTCAAAATTCCCTATGGGCTCATCCAGACTGGTGTTTTGAAACACCTTTTGAGAAAAAGTGTGTAGGGTAGGCGATCGAAAAATATCCGTAAAGGAACGTCGTCCAGAAAGTAAGAAACCTACTTTTTTGGATAATGGTACCTTGAGATTGGCATCAAAATGGAGGGTATTTAGGCCCACTTGTCCTTGAACTTTTTTTGGGATATCCTCTTCGGTTTGGATGTCAATAACCCCTGAAATACGGTCTCCGTATTTCGGGTGGGCTCCACTTCTGTGAAGGGTTACAGATTCTACAATGTAAGGATTAAAGGCGGATACCATTCCGAAAAAGTGGTTGGTGTTGTACATCTTAATACCATCCCATAGGACAAGATTTTGATCTGGTGATCCTCCGCGTACGTATAACCCTGAAGCGGTTTCACCAGGACTTTCCACCCCGGGAAGCAATTGTAGGTTTTGTAGCACATCGGGTTCAGCTAACCCCGATAAAAGGTTCAGATTTTTAGGAGCTATGATGATGCCACCACCATTCCTTTGAAGCATACCTACTCCCAAATACTCTTGCACGACTACCTCGTCCAAAGCATAATTAGTGGGCTTTAAAAAAAGGGTATCACAGGTTGTCTTAACCCATTGATCCACCAATATGGTGCGGGATTCATATCCCAGAACGGAGATAACAATGGAATCCTTAGTGCTATTCCCTTGAGACACAAAATACCCTTTGGCATCGGTGGTGGTTCCGCGAAGGTTGGAGGTATTCAAGATATTAGCTCCTTCCAAAGGGGCTTTATTTGTACTACTGCAAAGCAGGCCACAAATAGTCATCTTAGCGAGTTCCATACGTACGCCGTAGTAGCGGGCATCAATTTTTTCAAAATAGACCTGGTAAGTGGCTGAGAGACGAGCAAGGGCTTTATCTAAGGCCAAAGTCTTTATAGGTAAAGTTATTTCGCCGGGGGGTATATGCTGTGGATTATAGGAAAACCGTACCTTATGCAGGTCTTCAAGGAGTGTGAGTGCTGCCTGTAAGGTAATGCGATCTGTGTTGTGTTCGTCTGGAAGCGTTTGCCCATGCCCTCGCACAAATGAAAGCAAACAAAGGAGCATCAATAGGTATAATCCCCTCATTTACTTCTGATACAGCTCCACAGTATGATCGTCGATCTGCCTAAAGCCAAGTCCCAGAGGATGGCATACGGTTTTTAACGCTTTTTCCAGATCGCTATGCGTAAAACTACCTGAATACCTCAATGAAGTTGGTACTTTGGCGGTAGTTACCTGAATACCGTATTGGTTCTCTAGGGCTTGAATCACCTGAGGCAAAGGGGCATTAGTAAAACTACTTTCTCCATGTATCCAAGAAGGGATATTCTGATTTTGAAAATGCCACTTCTCAAAAACACCAGCCACCACTTTGATAGCTTCCCCTTGGGTAATGGTATCGGTTTTAGAGTCGGTGGACACCTCTACCATTCCTTCAAAGCAAATTGTCTCGAAAATACCATTGGCCGCACTTGCCGAAAATGTGGTTCCCAAAACCTTGACCACACCTTGTTCTGTATCGACTAAGAACCGCGATCCCTTTTGAACCTTAAAAAAAGCGTCTCCTTGAAGCTTTACGGTTCTTTTCTTGGACCATTCCCCCGGAGTGTATTGTATTTCTGAATGGGCATTTAAGATGACCGTAGAGGCATCAGGCAAGTGAACGGTGAGTTGCTCTCCAAAATTAGTAGTGTAGGTCGTGGAAGAAGCGTTAAACCACCAATACCCCCCCAGCAATAAGGCTATTGAGGCTACCGCTACATAGACCCATTTAGGAATCAACCGTACCACTGGAATATGTGCTATTTTTTCAGTTTTCACCTTTTGAAATAACCGTTCTTTGTCATAAGTAGGTACTTTCATGGCATCGGTTCCCGCTAAAATGGCCTCGAATAAGGCGTATTCGGATGTGTTCTTAAAGGCCTTAGCTTCTTCTTCAGATAAGCTACCTTCGGCCCATCGGGCCAAAAAATCATCTTGGGTGTAGTTTTGATCCATTCCTGTGTGTTCTTATAATTTTACATCAATGGTTTTTCGTAAGGTCAACAGGGCTAAATGCATTCTTCTTTCTACTGCTTTTTGGGTGATGCCCACGATAAACGCAATTTCTTTATACGTCTTTTTATCGATCCGGTTCAAAAGAAAAACCTCCCGCTGCTTTTGTGGTAGCTTGGCTATACTACGTTCTAGTTGCTTTAAAAACTCCTGCTCTTCCATAAGAAATTCAGGACTCTGTAAGTTCGCTTTAAAAGCGGACTGGGCTTTCTGATACTTTAAAACCACTTTTTGGTGTTCTATGACATTATAGAAGGCATTCTGGGCAATTTTCATAACATAAGATTTGGCTTTGTCCAAAGCCACCTTACTACAGTTTTTCCAAAGTTTGACAAAAGCGTCCTGCGTTAGGTCTTCCGCTTGCGCTAAGTTTCCACATTTGTAATACATAAAATTTCTAATAACGTCGGAATATTGGTCAAAAACTTCGC
>JBCDGY010000067.1:0-13349 GCA_039414375.1 Bacteroidota bacterium
CTTTTTTACTCTAGAATTCTTGAACTTATACAAACGCGCTACTTGGTGTTGCACAGGTTCAGAAGTAATCACAATTTCCATATTAACTCCTTTTGTAATCGTTGTTACCTTTTGAGCTGGAGTATTAGCCATTGCTGCTGTACTTACGAAGGCTATAAAAAGGATGGTTAAAATTGTTTTCATGACTTGGGATCTGATTACAATGTAAAATTAGTTCCGATGTCACTCAGAAGCTATTTTAGTCGTTTAACCCTCAAAATAATCGCTGAAAAACCAATGTGACGATAAAGTGTCAAAAAATACCGATAACGGTATTACCCCTCATTAACCACTTAACGAGCTCAGATGCATTTCGTCGATCACATAAGAATATTCCTACGATATCTGAGAATAGGGGATCGGTTGCTTTTTAAAAAATACACTTACCTTTATGGAACAAGTAAGTTCCAAAGAAGGGATTTGAAGGTCTTAGCACCATCTTTATAACTTGAAGTCATCACCCAACTTATCTTCTTGGAATAAGCCTAAAAACAATACCTTATGCGTAGGTTAAAATATCTCTTTGTATACACCATTCCAGTAACCGTGTTGCTTGCATTACAATTGGAAGGCATTTGGACCTTTTTACCAATTATGGTATTCTTTGGTTTGGTACCGCTTCTGGAACTCTTATGTCCTCCAGATCGAACGAATATGGACCAGGAGCAGGTGAACAAAGAACGGCATCAAAAAATTTATGACTACATATTATATGGTACCCTACCGATACAACTCAGTGTTTTGGTGTATTTCCTTTTTGTTATTGAAGCAACACCAGTAGGTAGTGTAACATTTGTAGGGCGCGTAATGGCCATGGGTTTCATGTGCGGTGTTATTGGTATCAATGTAGGACATGAACTTGGTCATCGACCAAAACGCTGGGAACAATTGCTGGGGGAGATACTGTTGTTGACTTCTTTAGATACTCATTTTCTACCATATCACAATGCTGGACATCACCGAAATGTAGCAACCCCCATGGACGCGGCTACGGCGCGTAAAAACGAATGGCTATTTCTCTATTGGTTACGCTCTCATTTTGGCAGCTACTTTGAAGCATGGCAATTAGAAAATCAGCGAATGACTGACAATGGTAGATCCTGGTTTCATTTACAGAACCGTATGGTAGTATATACAATAGCTAATATTACATTGCTTCTTATAATCTATATGGTATTTGGGGCTAATGTGCTTGTTGCCTTTATAGGATCTGCAGTCTTCGGTATTATTTTATTGGAAACGGTAAACTATATCGAACATTACGGGCTGCTCCGCAAGAAGAACGATCGGGGTAGGTATGAGCCAGTAAGACACCAACACTCCTGGAATTCGGACCATCCTATTGGTCGTGTTTTGCTTTTTAATCTATCTCGCCACTCAGACCACCACTACAATGGCAGTAAAAAATACCATTTGCTAAAGTCCCACGAAAAAAGCCCTCAAATGCCTACCGGCTATCCGGGAATGATGCTTTTGGCGCTGGCGCCGCCACTTTGGTTTTGGATAATGAACAAAAAATTAGCGAAGTTATCTTAGCTTTCTATGCCATAAGTGACCTTTGGGAAATTCAAAATAGGTTTAAAAGCCACCCTCAAAATCTTTTCTTAAGCACTAGGGTACCCTCGGTATCAAAATACCGCCAAGTACCCACTTGCTGGTCTTTTTTAAAGCGCCCCGTCATCCGCTTTTCCCCAGAAGGATAAAAAGCCTCGTAACGCCCTTCTTTTTGTCCGTTTTTAAGACGTACTCTTAGTTTTACTTGGCCATTGGTATACTTACGCTCGTATAGCGTCGCATTTAAATCTGGAGGATATATCGGACGAAGATTAAAAACAGCCTCTGTTAGCTCAGACTGCCGAGTTGTTGTTTTAAACTTAGCAGGAACTTCCGCTTTTTGAATCTTGTAGTAAGGGTTGTCCTTAACGCTAGTTACATCTTGATATTGTGCTACCAGTAGACTCTCAAAAAGATGGTCTTTAGGGGTTAATTGCAGGCCAACCTGTGGGAAACAGATAAAGAAATCTTTGTTTTTACGCATATCGCGTTTGGTTGCTGCATCGACCATTCCGTACACAGCATCAAAAACCAGAGGTACGTTACCGTAAACATAAAGGCTGGACGCTGCTTCAAAGTGGTTGTCAAAACGCTTGAACTCTTCAGCACTGGCTAAGGTAGTTCCCTCTTCAAAGTCATTAATGATACTCTTTAAGGTATTCGGGTCATTGCTAAAAACCACAAAATCGTCAACAAAGGTAAAATAAGGTTTGTCTAAGGCATTAAATCGGTTCCCAAATAGCATTTTAAAAAAACCCTTAATAGCAAGGTAATGAATATCGTACCCCTTATAATTTACCGATCTAAACTTAACAGGTGTTCGCTTTTTAATTTGTTGCAATACAAAACCAAGATCTTCTTTAGCTTCAGAAATATCATTGGTGGTTAGTACCAAGGCGATATCGCTAGCAAGACCATCGATATGATCATCTACTCGAAGAAATCCCAACTCATCCCCTATCCAATCTATAAAATGGTCTTGGATATCGATTTTTAAGAGTTTTTCTACTGCTCGAATACCTTTATCATAGGTTTCGAAGCTTTCAGGACTTTCCTTTTTAATATTTTCAAAATTCTCGTAGAAATCTTTGAAACTATCAAAACCATAACTCACATAAAGCGCCGTTCCTTTTGGAGCAACTTTGGGTACTTGGCGTTTTGCAGTACCTGATTGTTGTAAAGCCCGTAAGTAGGTCTCATTGTTCAAGCTAATATTGGTAAATCCATTAGCGGTAATCAACTCTTCTTCAAAGTCCATACTAAAGCCAGAAAAAAGCAAATTGTTGCTAATTCGGTCTAGCCAAGCATTAGGGCCATCGGTATATTGGGCCAAATAATTGTCCAAATAGTCGTATTGTACATAAAGGCGAAAGAGGTCTTCGTACCCTACCTTTTTATTGATCTTGATAAAATCGAGATTTCTACCAATTACTGGTTCTTGATGTTGGTCTAAAGAAGCCTCAACCAGTGTATGCGTATAAGAGGCCACAAGCTGATTTTTTATAAAGGCTAAGTGCAAAGTTTCCTTGTTTTTCCGATCGAAAACCTCCAAAATCTCATGCCCTTTATAGTCCCGCTTGCTTAAAATATAGTTTTCATTAAGCAGGGTATTTAAATACTGCTTGATCAATTTGAGTTTCGCAATCCGCTTGAGATCCAACACATAAAACAACCCATAATCGTCTGGAGAGATCATGTGTATCGATATTAAAAGCGATCTCCCGTCAAAATGTTGGAACAACTTACGCCTATTGTTAAAAACAGTATCCATCATTTGAATACTCTCCGTTAACTCAGAAAATCGGCTATTCTTTTTGAGGTGTTCCCAGGTGGCACTCTCACTAATTTTTTGCCAGCTTTCGACAGGAGTATCGGTCTCAATTAAAAATACCGCATCCTTAGGCACCAAGTATATCGGTTGAAGGTTGGCCTTAGGCGATAAGACAAAAATGTAAAGGAGGTATCCCAGGTAAAGCAGTAAAAGGAGCAAAATGCCTCTAAAAATCCACTTTATGCTCATATGCAAAAACTAATGCTTACAAAACGACAAAGCTATTAGGTTTAGTTTATTACAGGGTTTTTAAATCTTTAATTGTCTTAAAGGCGACATCCACCTGATCGTCATTAACCAAAATTGTAAATTCATTGGTAGTAGAGATTACCTCGTACAGGATAATACCCTCCCATGCCAGACGTTGAAAAATAAAATAATAGATCCCTGGGACAGATACGTTTTCCGCTGGCAACTTTACGGTAACCGAGGAGAGATTTTCAGCTTTTTGAGTGCAACGCTCTTGTTGAAAAAGCGATTCTACGGTGGCATCCAAAGTATTGCTTACTACAATATTAATTTCATTTACTCCCCGAGAAGAAGTGTAAAAAATATCTTGATTTTCATGTACCTTTTCTAAGAGCCGAGCCTGTTGCGCTAGTATTGTTTCTGAGGATAAGAAGGTGTAGTCGGTAAGGTTAGAGCGTACTGTAATTTCCCCTATGTTCTTGAGTACCTTTACAATTTTGTGGGTAGCTCTAAATTCCAAATCGTCTGATAAACGTTTCAAAGCCATTACTATGGCACCGTTACGGACATTTTTACCGAGATCACTCTCTATTTCAGGTTTAACAATTCTCGATAGCGAGGTTAAGTTTATAATTCCCTGTCCAAGCGCACTTTGCAAGAAAGGTTTCTTTTTGATGTACTCTTCAACAGCAGCAGATATTGTTTTCACAAGGTATGATTTTAGGCAAACATAACTTTTTGTTATATATAAAACAAATGTTTAGAAATGAAAGTAGGCGTCTTCCAAATGTTCTAGTTGATACTTTTGTCCTTTTTGTAATACGGTAATAATGTCAAAACGGATCTCAACGTCCAATTCCTGATCAATCACATACTGATTAGCAGCCATAACCAGTAGGCTGATTTTCTTTTGGTTAACAGTCTCTGCGATTTCTTCCCAATACTCCGAACTTCTTGATTTTACCTCAACAATCGCGATAATCTCCTGTTTTTGAGCAATAATATCGATTTCAGCCTTTTGATAGCGGTAATTACGTTGTTTTATCGTATATCCTTTATCGACTAACATATCAACCGCCAGTTGTTCTCCCTGTTTTCCAAGTTGATGATTCGGATTCATAATTGAAAAAATAAAAAATTATGTGCATTTCATCGAAAAACTTTGTGTTTCTAGCCTAATCTTGCGTTAGCTTACGTAAGTAAGCGGTAGCCCTGTTAGAGCTACGGCTATGATGTATTTCGAAAATATGGCCCATATTCTTAATTGTTCCTGCTATGGAAATGTTTATCAATTGTAACACAGGTTCCCTAGATCCCTACACCACGCCGCTAGATGCCTTGCGCGCAAAGCATCTTTACCGACGATTGGGTTTTAGTGCGAACGTTGAAACTATTAATCAAGCCGTGGGAGACCCAGCTGGTGCGCTCGTTGACGATCTTGTAGATCAGGCATTGGCTTCCGCGCCTGTTCCTGCCCCAGCTTGGGCAACATGGACAAATAACAACTATCCTGAAGATGATGATCTTGCCCGACAACTGCGAAACACGCAGCGCACTGAGCTAAGAACCGACTACGGTAATGCGCTCATCGACAACAACCTCGCAGATCGCATGAGTGTCTTTTGGAGCAATCATTTTGTTACCGAACTAGATATATACGAATGCAATTCTTTTCTCTATGAATATGTAAATTGTTTACAACGTAACGCTTTAGGCAATTTCAAGACCTTTGTGAGCGAAATAGGCCTTACTAGTGCCATGCTGCGTTATTTAGATGGTGCGTTTAACAATAAAAACCGACCAAACGAAAACTACGCCCGCGAACTATATGAACTATTTACTTTAGGGGAAGGCGTAGGCTATACAGAACAAGACATCGTTGAAACTGCTAAAGCATTAACAGGGTATACCAATAGAACAGAAGTTGGTTGTACCCTAATTACTTTTGATCCCGAAGACTTTGATACCGGAACAAAAACTGTTCTTGGGCAAACCGGCAACTGGGGTTATGATGATGTTATCGATATTTTATTCGACCAACGTGCCGACCAAATTGCCTTTTTTATATGTAAAAAACTCTACGCTTATTTTGTGCATCCCGATGCGCTAGCCGATGAGGCAATGCCCATTATCAATGGTCTTGCCGCTACTTTTATTGCTAATGACTTTAACATAGCCCCCGTATTGCGACAGCTCTTTAAAAGTGAACACTTTTTTGATGAAACGGCTATTGGGGTTATTATTAAAAGTCCTTTTGATCATTATTTGAATCTTTTAAAGGAGACCAACTTCGCTTACACAGACAATACCATTGTTAATGTGCTTGATGCCTCAAGGATGATTGGACAAGAACTATGGGACCCTGTTGATGTTGCGGGATGGCAGCGCGATCGCGCTTGGATCAATACCAACTACATTATCGGTCGTTGGTTAACTGCAGAGGTCTTTTTACAACAATTCTATCAAGACGATACACAACAATTCCGAGCTTTAGGGGTTGCCGCTACAGGAGTCAATGGAGCAACAACAGATGACCCTAATGAGGTGGCTCGGGCTATAATTGATAAATTTTTACCCAAAGGTTTATTAACTGAAGCAGATTATGATATCGCCATTGTGGTCTTCCGAGAACCGTATGAGGATAATAATGTTTATGAAACTGGGAGTTGGAATATGATGTTAGAAGATGCCCCTGCCCAGGTATTTTTATTGTTAATGCATCTTGTTAGACAACCCGAATTCCAACTCAAATAACCTATTAAAGCTATGTGTGATTCTTCTAATAAACCAAATGGTACGCCATATAAAGGCCTAGAACACGACGGTCACGATCAAGAACATAAGGTATGGAGCCGACGTTCTTTTATGCAAGCTTTGGGCATTGCAGGGTCGGGATCTATGTTTTTGGGCCATAGTATGCTCTCTGCATCGGGCCCCTCCCCTTTAATGGCGGCAGTAAACACTTCTGAAACCGACAATATTTTAATATTGATTCGCTTGAATGGGGGTAATGATGGTTTAAGTACGGTGATACCCGTGCAACAATACGATACCTATGCCAATCAACGACCTAATATCTACATTCCAGAAAGTAAGGTCTTAAAATTAACCGACGATTTTGGTATTCCCTCTTATATGAATGCCCTGGAGCCCCTTTGGGGTGAAGGACAGTTTAAAGCTGTACACGGTGTTGGCTATGAGGGTCAAAGTTTGTCGCATTTTACAGGATCGGATATCTATGCGAATACCGATTTGACCACCACTGGCTTTTCTGGTCTAAACACAGGATGGATGGGTCGTTTTTTCGAAGATCGTTATCCTGATTATTTAATCAATCCTCCAGAGGCGCCCGCGGCTATTCAAATTGGAAGCATTTCTAATTTGGTTTTTCAAGGAGAAGAAACCAACTATGCCTTCGTTACCAATAATGTAGACCAATTGGAGGAAATCGCTCAAACAGGATCGTTTTACGACATTGCGAATGCCCCTTTTGATGCTTGTATGTATGGTGATCAACTTCGCTTTTTGAGAGGGGTAGCCAATACCACTTATGAATACGCTGGTAAAATCCATGAAGCCTATGCTCGCGGACAAAACCAAGTAGAATATCAAGATAATGGATTTGCCCAACAAATGGCTCTTTTAGCGCGTTTGATAAAAGGTAATTTGGGTACTAAAGTATATATGATTTCCATGGGAGGTTTTGATACACATGGTAATCAGCCCAGAGCACACGAACGTTTGATGTCTACACTTTCGGTTGCTGTCAATAATTTTTACGAAGACCTTGCTTTTACGGAACAGGACCAAAAAGTATTGAGCATGACCTTTTCAGAATTTGGACGTCGCATCTTTGAGAATGGTTCGCTTGGCACCGATCATGGGAAAGCAGCGCCCACTTTGTTCTTTGGAACTGGGCTTAATGGTAGTGCTTTTGTAGGTAATCATCCTTCCCTAGACCAGCCTAATAGCAGAGGCAACTTGGAGTATACGATGGATTTTAGAAACCTATATGGAACTGTTTTAGCAGAGTGGCTCTGTGTGCCGCGCGCAGCAGTTGAGCAACACCTCTTAGGTTATCAATACCAGGCCATAGACCTTGGGTTTAATTGCAGTGGGGAAGTATTTGATGATATTGTCATGGACAACGACCCCCCAATTTTACCGGAGACACCACCTCGTCAGTCTGAAGATGATGCTACTCCGGACCAACTGAATGCAGAAGTCGTGCACAGACCGTATTACCCCACAGAAAACAGTCCCCATATTTATTTGGAAATGCCCTTTAGTGCTCATGTAGATATTCAACTCTACAATATTCTAGGGCAACGCGTAGGTACTGTTTTCAATGAGATGGTAATGCAAGGTGCTGTAGACATCAATATACGCCAACAGTTGCGCGATACCTTAAGCACAGGCAAATACATTTATCAAATTCATGTGGCTGATAAAAGGATGAGTAAGTCCATCATGTTGATGTAAAAAATAGCCGCCCCAAATTTATAGAATCCCTCGCCCTTGCTATCCCTGCCCCAATTCTGGATGCTCGGCTCCGGGGGATTCCTTTTTTTAATTCCCACTGCGCACTTGCAATGCCAACACCAGCTTTGCTAGCCTTATTCCTTCAGTTTAGTGAGCAGATGATCCCATTTCCCTATTTTTGCGGCAAAATTGCATAACCATGTCTATTGACAACGGTCATAGAATAACCATTACCGCAGCACTTCCTTATACCAATGGTCCAATACACATTGGTCACTTAGCAGGGGTCTATGTTCCTGCTGATATTTATGCACGCTACCAAAGGCTTCAGGGCAAAGACGTACTTTTTATCTGTGGTAGCGACGAACATGGCGTTGCCATTCCTATGAAAGCCAAAAAAGAAGGTGTTTCTCCACAGGAAATTATTGACACCTATCACGGTATTATTAAAAAGTCTTTTGAGGATTTTGGTATTTCTTTCGATAATTACTCTCGAACTTCAGCACCAATACATCACCAAACCGCAGCTGACTTTTTCAAAAAGTTATACGACCAGAACGATTTTATTGAAGAAGTAACCGAGCAGCTATACGACGACGAGGCCCAACAATTTTTGGCCGATCGTTTTGTAGTAGGCACTTGTCCCAAATGTGGGCATCATGAAGCCTACGGAGATCAATGCGAAAACTGTGGATCGTCATTAAACGCTACAGACCTCATCAATCCGAAATCAACCATCACTGGAGCAGTACCAGTGCTAAAAAAAACGAAACATTGGTTTTTACCCCTCAACGATCATGAACCGTTTTTAAAAGAATGGATACTACAAGGGCATAAGGCCGATTGGAAACCCAACGTTTATGGCCAATGTAAATCATGGATCGACGATGGCTTAAAACCACGAGCAGTAACTCGAGATTTGGATTGGGGCATTCCAGTACCCCTGGCGGATGCAGATGGTAAGGTACTATATGTCTGGTTCGATGCGCCTATTGGCTATATTTCAGCCACTAAAGAATGGGCCGAAAGAGCAGGTAAAGACTGGGAACCCTATTGGAAATATGCCAATACCCAATTGTACCATTTTATAGGTAAAGACAACATTGTATTTCATTGCATCATCTTTCCGAGTATGCTCAAAGCTCATGGCGATTATATATTACCAACAAATGTACCCGCCAATGAGTTCCTCAATTTAGAAGGTCAAAAACTATCCACCTCTAAGAATTGGGCAGTCTGGCTGCATGAGTATCTAGAAGCATTTCCTGATATGCAAGATGTACTGCGGTATGTGCTCACCGCCAATGCTCCAGAAACTAAAGATAACGATTTTACATGGAAAGACTTACAAGCTCGAAACAACAACGAACTTGTCGCCATCTTTGGTAATTTTGTCAATCGGGTTATCGTACTCACCCATAAGTATTTTGATGGTAAGGTGCCAAAACCTGCTTTAACTGCTCCCGATTATGAAGTTTTAGAAGCCGTTTCGGCATTTCCTAAAAAGTTATCGGATGCCCTAAAGCGTTTTCGCTTTAGAGAAGCCAGTCAGGAACTAATGAACCTAGCTCGATTGGGAAATAAATATTTAGCCGATGCAGAGCCTTGGAAGTTGATTAAAACCGACGAAGCCCGAACACAAACTATTCTATTTGTTGCCTTACAAATTGCTTCCGCACTAGGTACGCTCAGTGAGCCTTTTTTACCTTTTACTTCTAAAAAACTAAAAGCCTATTTAGGTCATAGCCAGTTAAAAACAATACCAAACTGGCAGTCTATTACCAACGATGCGCATACCCTACCAGAGGGTCACCCCATAGTAAAAGGCGAACTGCTCTTTAGAAAAGTAGAAGACCCAGAAATTGAAGCACAACTGGCCAAATTGGAGGCCACAAAAAAAGCCAACATGCCCACAGAAACAACTCCTTTGGAACCGCAAAAGCCCACTATTAATTTTGATGACTTTACCAAACTAGATATTCGAATAGGTACTATTCTAGAGGCTGAAAAAATGCCAAAAGCAGATAAGTTGTTAGTGCTTAAGGTAGATACTGGTTTGGATGTACGTACCATAGTTTCTGGAATAGCCCCCTACTTCGACCCAGAAGCTATTGTAGGAAAGCAGGTTACCGTTTTGGTTAATCTGGCACCAAGAAAACTACGCGGTGTAGAAAGTCAGGGGATGATTTTAATGGCCGAAGATTCTGAGGGACAATTGATTTTTCTAAATCCCGATGAAAAGGGGATGACCAACGGTGGTACAGTCAGTTAATGCTTAAGATCGCTCATCATCCTATTTACAAACATCCACTACCTGAGGGACATCGGTTTCCGATGATTAAATATGAATTGCTCCCGGAACAATTGCTGCATGAAGGGAGTTGTACGGAAGACAATTTTTTTAATCCAGAGATTCCAGATAACGACCCAATCTTGGCGGTACATGACAAAACTTACTTTAATGATCTTCTCAACCTACAATTAAAGCCCAGTGCAGTTCGTAAAATAGGGTTCCCATTATCCTCAGAACTGGTGAAACGCGAACGTATTATTGCAGATGGTACTATAAAGGGGTGTCATTTTGCCTTGGAACACGGTGTCGCCATGAACATAGCAGGTGGCACCCACCATGCCTATTCCGAACACGGAGAGGCCTTTTGTATGCTCAACGATCAAGCGATAGGAGCACGCTATTTGCTATCACAAAAATTAGCACGGCAAATTTTAATTGTAGATCTAGATGTACACCAAGGTAATGGTACTGCGCAGATATTTCAAAATGAGCCCACTGTATTTACATTTTCCATGCATGGCCAGGCCAACTATCCCTTTAAAAAAGAAAACTCGGACTTAGACATCCCGCTCCCAAAAGGCGTTGATGACCAAACCTACCTTGACCTATTACAAGAAACCTTACCTAAATTGCTTGATCAGGTATGCCCTGATTTTGTTTTCTATTTATGTGGTGTCGATGTACTGGGCACTGATAAATTGGGGACACTAGGTCTTACCCTAAATGGTTGCAAAACCAGAGATCGTTTTGTTTTAGATACCTGTAAAGCGTACCAACTTCCTGTACAGTGCAGTATGGGAGGCGGTTATTCTCCTGATATTAAGACCATAGTAGAAGCCCACGCCAATACCTTTCGTTTGGCACAAGAGATCTACTTTTAAGCCAGAAGGTTTCTTCGTAGCTTTATGAGAAATTACGGAAGATGTTATCTAAGAAACTAGAAAAAGCACTTAACGAACAAATCAAAATTGAGGCGGAATCCTCTCAAGTATATTTATCCATGGCCTCTTGGGCTGAAGTAAAAGGCTTGGAAGGTGTTGCAGGATTTATGTACGGCCATTCTGATGAAGAGCGTATGCACATGCTTAAATTAATTAAATACGTTAACGAACGGGGGGGACATGCCAAAATTTCTGCGCTAAAAGCCCCAGAAACAGAGTTCGGTTCGCTACAAAAAATGTTACAGCGCTTGTATGAACATGAGCTGTTTGTATCTAAAAGTATCAATGAACTGGTTCATATTACCTTAGAGGAAAAAGATTATGCCACCCACAACTTTCTACAATGGTATGTGGCGGAACAATTAGAAGAAGAAGCTTTGGCACGAACGGTACTCGATAAAATCAACCTCATCGGAGATGACAAAGGTGGATTGTACCTCTTTGATCGTGATATACAACAGTTGACGGTAGAGAGTGCTGCCTCGGACACCATGGAAGCTTAAACACTTCAATAATTTTATTTAGATTTATTTAAAATAATAGGTATTCCTATATCTTTGTGCCCAATGGGCAAAAAGAAAAGCAAACTAACCGAAGTACATCTTTTAAAACTAGAAGCACTAGACAACATCAAATGCAAGAGTAAGTGCTGTAAGAAGTACAAGAAGGCAGAGCGGAAACGTTGTAGCAAGTGTCCGTGTTACGATTTGCTAAAAAAAGTAGCTTAGGGCGTGCTGCCTAATAAAAGGTTAGTCGTTAGTATTATTGTTTCGATTCTGAAGAATACACCACATTCTGATCGGGTAACAAATCTCCTTTAGCCAAATAGTAAGACATTTTTTGGGCAAACAAAGGACTATGCGCATAGCCTTCGTCACATAGTAATTTGTGTTGTTGGTATACTTGACGTTTTCCCTTTAAATAGTATTGATAGCCTTGTGGATGCCTGCGCTTTAAAAGGGTCTCATAATTTTGTTGGTCTACCCAAAAATCCTTTTCGTCCTCAGGACTCAAATGGGTTAGTGAGATCTCATATTTGGCATCTTTAAGGCCCAAGGAGGTATAAAACATCTTCGTGTCTTTGTAAGCTACCTGCCCCATAAGAACCCAGGGTAAGCTGCTCAGCAATAGCACATAAAGAAGACGTTGTTTCATTTGTTCCAAATATTCCAGTTCCTAGAAGATGAAAAGCTAAAATTTTAGACTTAGCTGTTAAGTCTGATAGACTTATTCTAATCCTGATCAAAAGGATGTACCAAAAAGTCTTTGCTTATCTCAAATTTTAAGAACCAACTATCTTTTAGACGTTCAAGTTCGGAGATTGTTGCCTTAGTTTTGTTTAAGTTAGTGTTAAATAATCATTCTGAAAAAGAAAAGGGCCCAACGGCCCTTTTTCATCGATTTATTAGCGTTTTTTTGCTATTTTCCTAATAAAAGAAGTTCATTACATCGTATTTCTGTCGTAAATCGTTTATCTCCTCCTTCGGTTTCATAGGAGCGATGCATCAATTTACCTTCAACAGCTACTTGCTGTCCTTTAGTAACATACTGCTCTATAATATCTGCTATTTTACCCCAGGCTACAATTTGATGCCATTGGGTATCTTCTACCTTTTGACCCTGGGCATTCTTATAACTATCACTAGTGGCCATACTGAAACGGGCTAATTTATACCCATTTTCGGTGGTAATAATTTCGGGATCACGTCCCAGGTTTCCAATCAACTGTACTTTGTTTTTTAATGCGTTCATGTCTTTGTTTTAAGCGTTAACAGTTCATACTATCGAATGTGTTTCACTCGACGAGGCAAACCTATCACAGCATCCTGTTTTGATCCGTTTAGAAATCATTTATTTTCATTTGTAAACGTTTAGAAACGTTTTTATAATTGATTGTCAGATATTTAAAAAATATGGCTATACAATTATAATGTATACTACAAAGCGTTTTTATCCATATGATTCGCTATTTAAATTACAAACCATAGTTTTGTAAAAAATAGTATTTCCTTAAAATGAA
>JBCDGY010000068.1:0-13242 GCA_039414375.1 Bacteroidota bacterium
CTCTCAGCCCTGAAATTCTTACTCTGGGTAACCAAAAAATCGATAAGCTGAAATTCATTCTCTTTTTTGAATAGGGACTGGGAAGGAATTCTATCATCGCAATACAACAAAAATGCATCTATTTTTTCCTGTTGTAGACTGAGGTCTACCACAAAAAACTCATCATCATAAACCTGACGTAGTACTTCGCTCACTTTGAGTGTTACCCCTTCGCCAGTTTCTTGATTTCTAGATTGGAAGATGGCCTTAAAAATATTAACAAAATCAAGTCTCCCTTCAATACGTTCATTTTGAGACTCATAGGCTATATTTTGTACTTCAGTGCTGCGATCGGTCTCATACTCAAATCCTTTAAATTTTTCATTTTTAACCTGTAAAAAACGCTCTTGATTTTCTGGGGAGACAACGACTTCGTCCAACTCTGTCACTTTCTCACTTACTTCGACTACTAAGCGTTTATTTTCCAAAATCTCTGGAGTTACTTTGATGATACGCAATTCGTAGTTTACCGCAGTAAATACCAGTTGATCGCCAGATTTAACCCTAATCATAAAGCGTCCATCTTCGTCGGTAATGGTTGCTATTTGCGTATTACTGTTAACCACATTTTCATTAACAACATTGTTGCCGCGATACAACACCTGTCCCCTTAACCAATCCCGACCATCAGCTTGGGCATGTCCGAAGTGCAAGAAAAAAGTAATTCCTAAAAGCGTTAAAAAACGTATCATATCATTTCGCTAGTTGCCTAAAGAAAGGTTTTGCTAGGGATAAATGAAAGCGTTTGGCTGGTAAACTTTTGTTAATTGTATTTGATTTTAGCCTGAAAATGGAAGTTAATTTTTGCAACTTAACCCCTTACAAATGCCTTTTAACGTTTTAAATTAGTTGCCTACCGCTATACTTTTACTTTTGTAAATACCATACGCACTAAACAATTTATGACTAATGAAGAATCTTGCCCCAATATTCCTATTGTTGGTACTTGGTGGTTGTATAGCCAATGCCCAAGTAAAAGTTGGTGAAAATCCACAGACTATTGACGCAACATCTGTACTTGAGCTAGAAAGCAGCACGCGAGCCTTGGTAATTACGAGAGTAGATCAAGCAGAAATGATTGCAATGCAACCACTGCGCGGTGCTTTAGTTTACAATACAGAGGCGCAATGTATTTTTTTCTTTGACAGTACCCAGTGGATCAACCTCTGTGCTACTGGAGAGAATACAACTAATGTGAGCTTAGAACTCAATAACAATGAGTTGGTTTTAACGGATAGCGAAGGTAACACCGTAAATCTTACTCTGGAACAAGCCATAGGCACGGCAGCACTTCAAAACGATGCGGTAACCTTGACAAAAATAGACCAGAACGGTGCAACAGATGGACAAATTATAAAGTGGGATGACGCCAGCGGTGCCTGGGTGATTGGCGACGACGAGTCGGGCATTGCTGCAATTACAGATATCTTAAGCACAGAAGCCAATAACGCGATTATAGATAACAATGGTTTATTCTATGATGACAGCTTGCTAGAACAGACTATTACTGATCATATTACAGATGATCAAGATCTTGATGATTCTAACGAATTGCAAGACCTACAATTTGACTCGACTACCAATATTCTAACACTTACCAATCCTGCGACGCCAACCAATGCTGTAAACCTTAGTGGCCTTCTTGGTCCAACTGATACAGATACCGATGATGGCCTTTCGGACTATAATGCCAATACTGGATATGATATTAATGTAGATGGCACCTCAGTAGGTATCAGTGCCTCAGATGCCTTGGAGGTCGTAGATGACGGTATAACCACTATAAAAATCAATAATGGAGCGGTTACCCCTGTAAAAATAGCTCCATCCCCTACCAATGGACAGGTACTTACCACGGACGGTGCTGGCGATGTCGTCTGGGCTACCCCTGATGCTTTTCAAAATTTAGCAACAGATGATTTGGTGCAAGATTCCGAAAACCGTAGTTATGATCTTAACGGAAATAACTTGGTATTTCTAGACAATTCAGGAGCAACTATTTTGGGAAATGTAGGTATCGGTAACGGTGCTGCGACCCCACAAAACAAACTACACGTCTCCGGAGCAGGTAGATTTGAAGGGCTTTTGAATTCTGATGGTACTGTTGGCGAACCGGCTTATCGATTTGCCGGGGATACCGATACCGGACTATTTGTATCGGCCGCGGATCTTATGGGTTTTTCGGCCGGAGGTACTCTGGCCCTTGAAGTTAGTGAGCCTACCGATGGAAATGCCTTGGTTACCGTAGCACAAACCCTAGAATTAGAAGAAGATCTAGTGGATATTAATGGTGATACTGGAACGGCAGATCAAGTACTTTCTTCTTTGGGTGCTGGCAATGGTGTGGCATGGATAGATGCACCTTCAGGCGTTCCTACTTTAACGGAAGGTTCCATTATTTTCGCTGGCCCTACAACACTTACAGAAAATAACGCAGCTCTTTTTTGGGACAACGCTAATACCGTAGTAGGCATTGGAACCAACACTCCTAACAGCGGATTGGGTACGCAACTGCACCTGAGTCAACCAGGACAAAATGAGTTGCAGTTTCCTCTAAGACTCCAGAACAGGGCAAATAATATTGCAGGTGGCTCGGCTACCGGAATTTTATTCTCTGTAGAAGATGGAGGTGACTTTGGAAAAGGAGCTTTGGTGTATGAAAGACTGGAAGGTTTTGGTAGGGGAAGTTTTCACTTTCTTCAAGAACCGCAAGGAAGTAGTTCTAATCCTAACCTTTTCTTTGATAACAATATAGCTATGACCATTACCAATGCCGGAGATGATGTGGACAACAGTGGTACCCCAGATGGGATAAGCCGCGTAGGTATCGGTACCCGTACCCCAACAGAACAGCTGCACATCACGGAAAATTTTAGAATCGAAGGCGCTGTATTGGATGGAACTAATACCTCAGGAACAGCGGGACAAGTACTTTCATCTACAGGTACTGGAGTGCAATGGATAACCAATACTGCAGCGCCAGTTAGGGGTGCACAAGTAGCCATTACCGCTGCAAACAATGGTACTGGTGAGTATACCGTAGCTGATACCGCCGTAACAGCCTCTTCCGTTATTCAACTTACCGTTACCGAAAATGTTCCTGGGAATCCTATTATGATACAGTTGAAAAGCCAAACCGCGGGTAGTTTTACGGTTCAGATTTATGAATTCTCTGGAGCTACACCGGCTGGAACAAATGCCAATTGGAGCTATACCATTTTTAATCCATAACATGAAAAACACTGTTCTCTTTATTTGTTTTTTAGGGATGATGGTCTCCTATAGCCAAACAGGGGTTCATAATTTTGGAAACCTTCAGGTGCACGACGGAGGGCAACTAGGTGTACACCTGAATATGATAAATGACGGTGCTTTTAGTGCTGACGCAGGCTTGGTCGGTTTTTATAACGAGGGGTCTCTTACGGTTAACGGTAGCAATCCAGCCCAGCTTTTTGATATCGAATTTTTTGCCCTTGAGGATACCTTTCTAGAAATTCCAGTATCTGCCACAAACAATGTCAATTTTATTGCGGGTAATGTTTTGACCTCTCCATCTACATTGAATCCAAGTCTTGAGTTTTTACAAAATGGCTTTTTCCTTGGAGAAGATGATGATTCTAAAGTGATAGGTTTCACAACTGCCACCAACAAGTTCAACTTCTCCTTTCCTGTTGGTGACCGTGCCCAACTGCGTCCTTTGCTATGGAGTAGTGATACCGCAACCAACCTGGTAGGCTGCGCCTATTTTTTCGAGAATCCTAGCACTCCGTTCACCTTGACAGCAAATTTTGATACCAATACCACTGCTCAAAATATTGAGGCCGTATCGAATACGGAGTTTTGGGTGCTTTCGGGTAGCTCCCCTTCGCAAATTACAATAAGCTGGAACCCTCGAAGTGGACTTAATACCATTGCCAATACACTCGGAGAGGTCATTATTGTAGGGTGGAACTTGGTACAACAACAATGGGTTAGCTTAGGTAATCCTGTCGCTTCTGGTAGCTTGGAACAAGGTTTTATGGTGTCGGATAACTTTATCCCAGACAATTACGGTGCTATAACTTTTGGAGCTATCGCCTTACCCACAGAACCCCAAATTTCAAACGTTCCGACATTGGGTAACTATTATTTATCACCCAATGGGGATGGCATCAATGATAACCTAATATTTGATGATCTTAGTGGCACCCCATTAGACCTATTATCTATTTTTAATCGATTTGGACAGAAAGTTTTTGAGCAATCAAATTATACCGATCAATTCAATGGGGTGGCCAATACTAATAATTTTATTATCGGCCGAAATTCAGGACTACCGGAGGGTATCTATTATTACGCGGCTGATCTTTCAGCTGAAAATCTTCAATATCAAGGTTTCTTTTTTTTAGATCGATAAGCTTTTTATTTTGTATCTGTAGTCCAACACTACTTTTTAGCTTATCTTTTAGCTAATAAATTGTATTCTGCGATGGAAAGAAGAACATTTCTCCAAAAAACCGCTGCTGCTTCGGCAGGATTGTATTGTTTACCGGCAATGTCCATAAACGATCCTAAAATTTACACTGTTGAGGAGCTCATGGGTAAAGCCGATATTCCTTTACATGGCAAAGGCATTGACCTGCTGAAGGAAGCCCACGATGCTTATCTTAAAATGAAGAAGGCGGCATATGAGGCTGGTTTTGATCTCAAAATGGTTTCTAGCTATCGCAGTTTTAATCGCCAACGGGCCATTTGGGAACGAAAATACAACGCCTACACCCAAGACCGTGGTATGGCGCCCTTAGCCGCTATAGAAAAGATTATTGAGTATTCCACCATACCGGGCACTAGCCGTCATCATTGGGGTACCGAAGTAGATGTTATAGATGGTAACCCTAAAGTTACTGGTGATGTTTTGGTACCCGAAAAATTTGAAGAAGGTGGTCCTTTTGAAGGTCTAAAGCAATGGTTAGATAAAAACTCCGAAAGCTTTGGATTTTATTTGACCTATACCAATGCTCCTGGGCGACGCGGATTCAAATACGAACCGTGGCATTATAGCTATGCTGCACTTTCGATACCCATGTTGGAACAGTTTAGAAAAAAGAACATTTTTAAGCTCATTCAAAATGAAGACTTTTTAGGTGCAGAACATTTTACCACTGGGTTTTTAAGGAATTACATCAATGATTATATCTTAGACATCAACCCCGTGTTGCTATGAAACACTTATTACAATCCGTCAAAGAAACCCCGTGATGCGCAGCAGAGGAAGTTGGAAGGTTCGCATTTTGATAGGTCTGGCTATCGTCGGCTTCGCTTTTGTACAGCGTTGTAGTAACCAAGAGGAAAATCCGTATACTGGGCGTGTGCAAAATATTGATATGTCCGCCGAACAAGAAATTGCAATTGGTCAAAAAAATGCATCTGATATCGCTATGCAATATGGAGGCCTTTACCCAGACGAACGTTTGCAAACATATGTAGATGCCGTAGGAAAAAAACTGGTGGAAAGTAATATTGCTCGGGAAACTCCTTATGAATACCATTTTCATTTGCTTGCGGATGACCGTACAATCAATGCTTTTGCCCTACCAGGCGGTCAATGCTTTATTACCTATGCACTATTCAAACAACTAAACGAAGCGCAACTAGCCGGAGTACTAGGACATGAAATTGGGCATGTTATCGGCAGGCACTCGGCGGAACGCATTGCCGAAAGCAACTTTTGGCAAACCCTTACGATGGGAGCTTCTGTAGGTGGCGATATGGGTGGCTTAGTGCAAAGTATGGGACAAAACAGACTATTAAAAAATGGAAGAAATGACGAGCTAGAAAGCGATGATCTAGGTGTTCTACTAATGATGCAATCAGGGTACAACCCCCATGAAATGATTCAAGTAATGCAAATTATCAAACAAGCTGCGGGTCCAAATCGAGTGCCCGAATTTCAGAGTACCCATCCCGACCCGGAAAATAGGATTGTGCGCATACAAGAATCTATAGAAAAGTACGGAGGTCGATAAAATCGTGTACTTCATCGATATATTCTCGCTTTAGGGCATTTTTTCCTATCTTCGATAGACCGAATCTTCACTGAGATACTTACCCCACGTAGCTATTTAGAACACTACATTATGGGGACACTGTTAAACTTTAAAAACTTGTATTTGGCGGCTTTTCACAATTGTAAGCCGGCCTTTTTGGTAGTGCTGCTTAAGGCATATTCGATCTTCAGCGCACTCATGATCTTTATGGCAGTTTACGCCTTTGTTTACAGGGCTATGACTGGATTTGAATTTTAATTATTTTCCTTTTGACGAGAACACTATATGGAAAATAAAAAGCCCTGGCTAGTCGCCAGGGCTTTTTTGTGCGACCAAGCACTTTCTTCTACTTTTTAAGCGTGGTTTCAATAACCTCAAGCGCTTCTTCAGCCTTCGACATTTGCGCATACTTTTTGGCAGTGTAGCCTTTGTCACACTTTTTCTTCAAATTAGCCCCATTGGCAATCAACAATTCCAAAATTTCTGGTTTGTTATAGCGTGCTGCATAATGCGCTGGAGTCTTACCCAAAGACTTCTGATTAACGTCCTCTCCCAAATCAATCATTTTTTTAACCATCTCCAGATCTCCTTTGATGATTGCTTTGCAAAAAGAGTTGATTTCATAAGGTGTGAAATAACTAGAAACTTCCGTATTCTTTTCCAAGGTGTTGTTGGTGGTGGCATAAACCCCAGTTGCCATAATTGAGACTAATCCAAGAACTAACATTGTTTTTTTCATGATGAATAATTTTTTGATGTTTTAATTAATGATTTGCTTAAAAGACCATCTTCAGATGTTTTCGTTACACCTTTAACATCGATATAACCAATTTTTAACATCCTGCTTACCTAGGACGTATTTGCTCCTGTGAAGTGTCTCAAGGAAATCCACCGAAATAGTGGTACAACATTGGAAATACAATTATTTTTGGCGCTTAAAGTAAAGGCTAACCATGAATAAAAAAGTTGTTTTGATGATTTTAGATGGTTGGGGAACATCGCCCAGTCCCGAAATCTCAGCCATTGATCAGGCAAAAACGCCATTTATAGATGGGCTACACGAGCAATATCCTCATGCACAATTACTTACCCATGGTATGAATGTAGGGCTCCCCGAGGGCCAAATGGGGAATAGTGAAGTAGGTCACATGAACCTAGGTGCTGGTAGGATTGTTTACCAAGACCTGGCCAAGATCAACAAAGCCGTTGCTGAAGACACGCTAAAGACTTTACCGGTGTTACAAGAAGCTTTTCAATATGCACTAGACCACCAAAAAAAGGTTCACTTTCTGGGCTTGGTAAGCGACGGTGGGGTGCATAGCCATATCGATCATTTAAAAGCATTAATTACCGTAGCAGAAGATTACGGTATCGAAAAATCATATGTACATGCCTTTACCGATGGTAGGGACGTAGACCCCAAAAGTGGTAAGGCCTTTTTAGCAGACCTAGTGGTTTTTTGTAAGGATAAAAAAACTGCCTTAGCCTCTGTTATTGGTCGTTATTTCGCCATGGATCGCGATAAGCGTTGGGAGCGCGTTAAAAAAGCTTACAATCTATTAGTTCACGGTGATGGTGATGCAGTGACCGACGTGGCCGCCGCCATGCAAACAAGCTACGATAAGGGTACCACTGATGAATTTATTGAACCTATGCTTTTGGAAACCGATGGAACTATAACCGAGGGTGACGTGATTCTCTTTTTTAACTTTAGAACAGATAGGGGTCGGGAACTCACTATGGCTCTAAATCAACAAGATTTTCCGGAGCACGATATGCAAAAGAAAAACTTGTACTATGTAACCATGACCAACTATGACGAGACTTTTGAAGGGGTTAGCGTGGTATACGATAAGGAAAATATCAAGGAAACGCTTGGGGAAACACTTTCCAAAGCAGGTAAAACTCAAATTCGTATCGCAGAAACGGAGAAATATCCTCATGTCACCTTCTTTTTCAACGGTGGGCGCGAAGCTCCTTTTGAAGGGGAAAACCGTATTTTATGCCCTTCGCCAAAAGTGGCAACTTATGATTTAAAGCCTGAAATGAGTGCTTTTGAGATTAAAGATGCTATTATCCCTGAGTTGCAAAAAGAAGAGGTCGATTTTGTATGTCTTAACTTTGCCAACCCAGATATGGTAGGTCACACAGGAGATATGCAAGCGGCTATTAAAGCCTGTGAAACTGTTGATACCTGTGCTCAAGCGGTAGTAGATACCGGTCTAACTCACGGTTATACCACACTTATTATCGCTGACCATGGTAATTGCGATACCATGTTAAATTCTGATGGTACTCCCAATACCGCCCACACCACCAATCCAGTTCCTCTGATAGTTGTGGACCAGGAAATAGATCGCGTTAGCGATGGTGTACTAGGTGATATCGCTCCAACTATTTTGAAGTTGATAGGGGTGGCACAACCAGAAGCTATGACCCAGAAAGCTTTGGTGTAAATCTCATACATTGTACGTTATTGATTAGTAGGAATTGATATGATCCATACCAAAACGGCAGAAGAAATTGAGTTGATGCGTGAAAGTGCATTGATTGTGTCCAAAACCCTTGGGATCTTGGCTACAGAAATTAAACCCGGGGCTAATTCTCTGAAACTCGATAAAATGGCGGAAGAGCATATCCGCGATCTCGGGGCAGAACCTGGCTTTTTAGGAATGTATGATTTTCCTAATACTTTAAATTGGAGTCCCAACGCTCAGGTGGTTCATGGTATTCCTAATAACGAAGCGCTACGGGATGGAGATATTATTTCAGTAGACTGCGGGGCACGGAAGAATGGCTTTTATGGAGACCATGCCTACACCTTTGAAGTAGGTGAAGTAGCCGCTGAAACAAAAAAATTACTTGAGGTGACCAAACAATCCTTGTACGAAGGAATTCGGGCATTTCAACTAGGAAACCGTGTTGGAGATGTAGCTTTTGCCATTCAGACTTTTTGTGAGGGGCATGGTTACGGTGTCGTACGCGAATTGGTGGGTCATGGTTTGGGTAAATCTTTACACGAAGATCCACAAATGCCCAATTACGGCAAGAGAGGGCGTGGCAAAAAGTTTATCAATGGGATGGTAGTCGCTATTGAACCTATGATTAATATGGGTACCCGACGTATTAAGCAACTTAGAGACGGTTGGACTATTTTAACGGCCGATGGCCAGCCCAGCGCACACTTTGAGCACGATGTAGCCTTGGTAGACGGAAAGCCGGAACTGCTTTCCACCTTCCAATATATTTATGAGGCCTTAGGCATTACCTCGGACGAGGAAAAAGAATTTAGAGCTGCAAAAACGACTTAAAAGTGTCCAGAATTTTTAAGTACTTTTTAAATCTGGTACCACGACCCTGGCTTATTGCCCTTAGCTATTATATCAGGCCTATTATCGCTTTCTACTTTAAGGGCAACCAATACACCGATCCTATTGATGGGAAACAATTTCGGAAGTTTCTTCCTTATGGGTATGAAAACCCTCGAGAAAATGTATTGTCACCTTCCACACTGTCATTGGAGCGACATCGATTGCTATGGCTCTTTTTAAAAGAGCGCACTCCTTTCTTCTCTAAAAACCTTAAAGTGCTCCATTTTGCACCAGAGCAAGCATTTTACCAACGTTTTCGAAACCTATCGAACTTAAACTATACTACCACAGACCTTAACTCCCCACTAGCCGATGTTAAAGCTGATATATGTGCGCTTCCCTTTAGTGACGATAGTTTTGATGTAATTCTCTGCAACCATGTCTTAGAACACATCCCTGATGATACCAAAGCGATGAAGGAGTTGTATAGGGTTATGAAGCCAGGCGGATGGGGCGTGTTTCAAATACCACAAGATGTAAGTAGGGAAACTACTTTTGAAGATCCGACGATTACTGACAAAAAAGAACGAGCACGTATTTTTGGACAGTACGATCATGTTCGTATTTATGGTTACGATTATTTTGAAAAACTCCGCTCAATAGGATTTTCAGTAGATCCTGTTGACTTAACCCACGATCTGGACGCCGAGCTGGTCACGGAATACTGCCTAGCAAAGGGAGAATTAATCCCCTTCGTAAGCAAACCCTAAGGCTAAGGCCGAACTAGGGCTTGAAACCCATCCGTTATAAACTCTCTGGTATTGCCACCCTCGTCTAAAAAAATAAGGTAGGCCTCCATATCCTGTTGCGCTGCTAATATTTTCTTAGTGGCCTCTAACTCCAACGCCATAAAGGCAGTAGCGTAGCCATCTGCCGTAGCACAGTCACTAGCAATCACACTAGCTGCAAGCACTTTAGCATTTTTGGTATAGCCTGTTTTAGGATCTATTGTATGTACATACTTCTCGCCGGTAAGGGTATCAATGCGAAACTTTCGATAGTTGCCTGACGAAGCTAGTGCCGCATCCTTTAGAGAGACAATTTTTTTGAGCTCCCTCTCTGCAGTGGCCTGAGGGTCATCAATGCCTACCGTCCACATTTGCTTTGAAATACGATTCTCTCCTTTGGTCAATACCTCTCCCCCTACCTCTATTAAGAAATCAGCAATTCCTTGTTGTGCTAGGAGCAAGCCTACGCGATCAATGGCATAACCTTTAGCTATGGCATTAAAGTCGAAGAAGATTTCTGGTGTTGCCTTCTGGATTTTATTAGCCTCGGTAAGTTGCACCTTGTTAAAACCCACATACTGTAAAAGGCTATCTACTTTGGTACTATCTAGAGCTATGGTTTCTCCAGGACCAAAACCCCAAGCATTAACCAAAGTACCTACGGTTGGATCAAAATAACCATTGGAGGTGTTATAAATTACTTCGGACAATTCAAAAACTTCTTTAAACATGGTATCTACAACAACGGTACTATCCCCTTGATTGATTTTGGTAATGTCAGAATCTAGAAGATAGGTAGACATGGAACGATTGACCGCATCAAAAACGGAATCAATCTCTTGCTGGAAATCTACAGGTGTTTTGGAGAGATAAGTAATGGCATAGGTAGTGCCAAATACAGTACCAACGTTTCGGTTACGTACCCAATCCTGTTGCTGTCCACAACTACCAAGTAATAGCGATAGTGTGACTATTTTCCAATATTTCATAAGTAGTTTTCTTTAAATGGTAATCAGGCCTTCATAGTCCACAATGTAGGGCGCATTTAACAACACCTCCTTGGATCTATCAGCGGCGTTGGAAAGGCCTACCCCTGCATAATACGTTTTGGCCTCAAACTTATCAGCATGATTTTTTACCTTCTGCATAAGCGCATTGTCGTAGGCTTTGGGATCGTTTGGGAAGGCTACATGACGTACTACCACAAAATGCAAGTCTTTGTCCTTTAAACATACGAACTGAGGGTTTTTTTGCAGCTTACTATTCACCGCCATAAACTCAAACCCATCTTTCTCTAATTCTTTGCCTACCAAATTCATAGCAAGATTATGCAACTCTTGTGCTGTTAACGCTCTACTCATTGCGAACAAAAAACCGATGCCAGGGCATCGGTATTGGTTTAGCGACTAATAAGTCACAGGTTTGTCAATAATTTCGGATGAAGTATTACCCCCCGAAATCGTCAAAACGAATGTTTTCGTCTGGAATTCCAAAGTCTTCTCCCATCTTCTGAACTGCTTTGTTCATCAATGGCGGTCCACAGAAATACAACTCAATGTCTTCTGGTGCTTCATGGTGATTTAAGTAGTTATCGATTACACTGTTGTGTATAAACCCTACAAATCCATCCCCATCTTCGTCATTAAGATCTTTTTTAACCTTCCAGTTATCTTCTTCTAGAGGCTCTGAAAGCGCCATATAAAACTTAAAGTTTGGAAAATCTCTTTCCAATTGTTTAAAATGATCGATGTAGAATAGCTCTCTCTTGGAACGACCACCATACCAATAGGTAACCTTTCTGTTGGTTTTTAAAGTTTTGAAAAGGTGGTATAAGTGTGAACGCATAGGTGCCATTCCTGCTCCCCCACCTACATACAACATTTCGGCTTCGGACTCATTGATAAAGAACTCTCCAAAAGGACCTGAGATGGTCACCGGATCTCCCGGTTTAAGTCCAAAAATATAAGAAGAGGCAACACCTGGATTTACATCCATCCACCCATTCTTAGCACGATCCCAAGGGGGTGTCGCAATACGCACATTCAGCATAATTTCTCGTCCTTCTGCAGGGTAAGAAGCCATGGAATAGGCGCGTTCTACGGTTTCTGTATTTTTCATAACCAGGGGCCAAAGGTTAAATTTGTCCCACTCGGCTTTGAATTTATCAGGAACCTCGTGTTCTTCTGGGTGAGCTGTAATATCCATATCGCCATACTTTACCTCGCAAGGAGGAATTTCGATTTGAATATAACCACCTGCCTTATAATTCATCATCTCCGGAATTTCAACCACAAATTCCTTGATAAACGAGGCAACATTATAATTACGAACGACTTTTGCGTCCCACTTTTTAATTCCAAAAACTTCTTCTGGAATAGTAATTTCCATGTCTTGCTTCACCTTGACTTGACAAGCCAATCGCGCACCATGTTGTAACTCTTTTCGAGAGAAGTGTGGAGTTTCTGTAGGCAATGCCTCTCCACCACCAGACAATACATGACATTCACACTGAATGCAAGTACCACCTCCCCCACAGGCTGAGGGTAGAAAAACCTTTTGATTTCCCAAGGTAGAAAGCAAGGTACTCCCGGAAGCGACTTCAATCTTTTTTTCACCGTTAATGGTCAAGGTAACAGGACCAGAAGGTGACAACTTTTCTTTTGTAAATAACAATAAGGCCACCAATAGCAATAGTAAGACCATAAATGCGACCACCGTTATTAAAATGGTACCTCCAGTACTTGTAGCTAACATCATTTTATTCTTTTATGGTAGGTGTTATAAGAAATGGTTTTTTCATCATCCTCCATTTCTTTTTGAATTACTTTTTCTTGTTCTATCTGCTCGACCGTAGTGGTTTCCTCAGCCTCAGGGGGCTCGTTATCTCCTGTTAACATACCTCCGAAGCTTTGAAATCCAATACCCATGAGACCGGTTATAATAAATGTAATCCCCAAACCTCGCAAAGGTGCTGGTACATTAGAATATCTTATTTTTTCACGAATAGCTGCAATAGCCAGAATGGCTAAGAACCAACCGATCCCTGAACTGATACCATAATTTAAAGCAAGCCCAAGA
>JBCDGY010000069.1:0-12890 GCA_039414375.1 Bacteroidota bacterium
AAACCCCACGTTTGAGATTGGAACAACTCATTAAGCGATGCAAGAAAAAGGACGTTAGCGCACAAAAAGTGCTTTACGAAATTTATAGGCAAAAACTTTTCTCGATATGTCTTAAATACACCGCCTCTTATGCGGAAGCCGAAGACCATTTACATGACGTGTTCATAGAAATTTATCAAAAAATACATCAATACAAGGGAATTGGGTCGTTTGAGGGCTGGATGAAACGAATTGCAATTAATAAGGCTATTGATCGATATAAAAAGAAAACTACGTTTGAATTAGCACAACACAAAGAAAATAGTTTGATCGATGAAGTTTATCTTGACTTTGAAGAGCCCAATATCCCTTTTGAAAAACTCTTGCAGTTTATCCAGGAGCTACCAGATCAATACCGATTGATTTTCAGTCTTTACGAACTGGATGGTTACTCCCATAAAGCCATTGCTAAACAAGTCCGAATAAGTGAAAGCACTTCAAAATCGAATCTTTTTAGAGCCAAACAGCGCCTTAAAAAGCGAATTTCAGATTACCTAATTCAAACCCGTAAGGAGGAAGTACATGAATAATAAAAAGAAAATAGCAGACTTCTTCAAAGAACAATTAGAGCAGGGAAGTCCTGAACCAACCGACAGTGTTTGGGTAAAAATTCAAGAAACACTCAGACGAAAAAAGAAGAAGCGAGTCTTATGGTTGCGTTTCCTTATGGGTGCATTATTCTTAATGTTGCCAATAGTTGTGCTATTTACCGAGACCAAACCACCTCTAAAAAGCAATTTAAAAATAGAAAAAGTTACCAACCGATATAAAAACCAAAACAGCAGCCCAACCCATACTACAGATGTAAAAAGGATAGATACTCGTAGTGAACAAAATAGGATTGAAGAAAAAAGCGCAATAGCGGGTAAAAAAGCTGTTCTACCTTCAAATTCTTTCTTTCAAAAAGGAAAGCAATCGCTGCTTTCAAGCACAAAACAGACCGATAATACCCAGAAACAGCATCTACCTGCATTTTATGGAAAGCGTGATACAGTCCTTCAAATAAGCGAAAAAGAATCAATTGCAAATGATCATATTCACATTAAATCCGTTATCGAAGATGATACTATTTTAAAAAGACATTTGGATACCACGACCATTGCAAGTAACAAAAAAGTCAACCCAAAAAAGGTTGATAAGCAAATAAAAAGAGATACCACATTTATCAAGAAAAAAGAAGATACTGCGAAAGGATTTAATATTTCCATACAGGCCGCTCCGACCTTTTCAGGGTATTTAAATAGTCAAGGGTTGCTACTGCCCAATAATGTTCCAAAATCCAATACCATAGGAACGTCGTTTTCCTATAGAATTCTTTTCAACATACCCACAAGTAGTAACACCGAGATACGTTTTGGTATCGGGCAACAAGAATTCAGCTTTAAATCTTCATATAACCTGGGTTCTGCCATAGAAGGGACTTATCTAGGGCTGATATCTTCCCAATTATCTAATCCTTTGGTCAATTTACCAGACAACCTTCAAAACGATGTAAACCAAGGGGTTGACGCTACTTTAGAAAATGAAATAAGGTATATACAACTGCCTCTTGAAGCGGTCTATTACTTGAAAAAAGAGAAATTAAGTATGGTCTTGATTGGTGGTATCGACTTTTTTATGCTACAACGCAATAAGGTATTGCTATCCACTCCATCCCTTAGTAACTTTTATGTAGGGGAAGTCAATTACCTGTCCAGACTTACTATCGCCTCCCATATAGGATTCGGCTTAAAATACCCAATATCAAAAGCCATAAGCCTTGAAATTGAACCTACAATGATCTATCAAATGGGAGGATATCGGGGTGGAGCAGCGCACCCGCACCCCATTTACTTTTCTGTATTTAGTGGCATAAGAGTACAACTATAACCGTCAAAAAAACATTGGAAAACATCATCAAAATTTTCCTGAACAAAATCCAGTGAATAGCATAAACCTCGTGTCCCTTCTTTAGTTTTCCTTTCTCCTTCTTATCTTTAAGACAAAGACCGATAGCTATGGCACCAATGCTTCAAGACAATCCCACCAATAAACGGTATGAATACAAGGTAGATGGCGGTACCGCTTTTATAGAATATATCAAAACCCAAGACAAGATCTACCTTACGCATACGGAAGTACCTAAAGGATTGGAAGGTAAGGGTATCGGAAAAACTATTGTCCAACAAGCGTTGGAAGACGTTAAGGCTAAGGGATTGACTTTGATACCGTTATGCCCTTTTGTTGCACTATTTATAAAACGCAATCCCGAATATCGAGCCTTGGTGCTTAAGGGAATTAATATCGCATAACCATGGAAAAAGAGATTGTAAAAACCTATCCCAAAGGGGAGCTCACCATTGTTTGGAAGCCCCAAAAATGTATCCATTCCGAAATATGTTGGCGCACCCTTCCTGAGGTTTACGACCCTAAGGGTAAGCCATGGATCAAACCGGAAAATGCCTCTATGGCAGCTTTACAATCCCAAATTGCTAAATGTCCATCGGGTGCGTTAACCTATACCATGGCGAATGAGGCTTCGCAGTTAGTGACTACACAAACAGCATGTACTGTAGTCCCTAATGGGCCACTTTTAGTGCAGGGCGACCTAAGTATCAAGTTGGCCGATGGCAGTATGGAGCATCAAACCCAAAATACGGCCTTTTGCCGTTGTGGAGCCTCGGAAAACAAACCATATTGCGACGGCTCGCACAAAAGAGCTGGTTTTGTAGGCTAATAATTGTTGTGATCAGGGATGATAAAGGAAGTTATAGAATAGCGCTAAAAGGTAGGGGAATTCTTAGGGAAAACCCATAATTTTAGCATCTCAGCAAGCCTTAAAAAGCAAAATGGCACTAAAATTGTGCTCCTTCTGTTAGCTTAAAGGTTTAACACATTAGACTGTAGAATATGAAAAAAGCAATATTGCTTGGTAGTGCTCTGCTCACATTAGTAAGTGCTATGGCACAAACCAAAAACTTCTTAGATACCCCATACCTAGAAACTAATGCTAGTATAGATACTTTGGTCAACCCAGATAAGATATACTTAAGTATTACTATTCGTGAAAAGGACTCTAAAGGGCGAAAGTCGGTAGAAGAACAAGAGCAAAAAATGGGAGATCGATTAAAGGGTCTCGGTATAGATCTTAAAAAACAATTAACTATTAAAGACCTAGCTAGCAACTACAAGAAATACTTCCTTCGCTCCAAGGACGTGCTAAAAAGCAAACAATTTTCGCTATTGGTATACGACGGTCTTACTGCAGGAAAGGTTATGGCTGCTTTAGAGGATTTGGACATTGCCAATACTTATTTAGAGAAAACGGCCTATTCCAAAATGGATGCTTTGGAACTAACACTAAAATCCAAAGCCGTTCAAAAGGCCAAAGCCAAAGCCGAAGCCTTAACCCGTCCATTGGGTCAAAAAATAGGTCCTGCCTTGCATATTGTGGATGGCTATAGCCCAACCAATGTGGTAAACTATGCGCCACGCCTACAAAGAGAAACTATGGCCATGGCCATGAAATCTGAGGCGCAACCTTTGGATATCAGCTTCGAAAAAATACGTGTATAATGCTCGTTAACCGTCAAGTTTAAGTTGCTTTAAGTCCAAGTTTGGCGGAAGTCTTGTTTCGGGTTTCAAAGGAGAATTCTTTTAGCTATTATTTTTTGGTGTAACGCTACTTCGAGGGAAAAAATCTAGGGTTTGTCCAATTCTGTAAGTTGTAATCGTCCTTGAATAAAAGACAACTCATGAAAACCCTAACTACAATTGCTTTACTGTGCTTTGCATGGGGTAGTGCACAACACACCCTTCAACTAAAAAGAGACACTCAATCACCCCAGGCCACCATTGAAGAAGTCGCTTGGTTGGCTGGTCATTGGCGGGGGTATGCCCTTGGCGGCGTTGCCGAAGAAATGTGGAGTCCTCCAGCAAAAGGCTCCATGATGTTTGCATTTCGAATGCTGCATAAGGGCGAAGTATCTTTTTACGAACTCGGACATATTAAAGAAGTAGATAGCACACTACAATTGCAACTCAAGCATTTTGATGGGGCACTCAAAGGGTGGGAATCCCAAGAAGAGACGGTTGATTTTAAACTGGTTCAAATCGCACCTAATGCCATTTATTTTGAAGGACTCACTATGGTAAAAATTGCTAAAGACCAGCTGCGCTGTTATGTACTTGTGGAGGAACAAGGTACAACGCAAGAACTCGTTTTCGATTTTTCTGCTGTATTACAATAAGTCCCGAAGCAAAGCACAGCTATCGGCTACCAAAAAGGCGTTCAGGATAAATAACCAATTGCACAAAATTGGCCTCTAGATTGGAAAAAGAGATGCTGCGTTGCCCATCAAGATCGATTTGAAGTCGTGGATAAAGACGCAAATTAGAACGCATCAACCAGGTTTGTAAACAATTGGATCATCCCTGCGATTTTAGTTTTAAAATTCGAGAATAAGATCCAATTAAACCTCCCATAAAGTGCCGAAAAAGTCCCAAAAGATGCCTTAAATATATTAGAGCTTTAGGACTTGGAAACAGTAATGTACCCTTAGTCAAAAGTCCATTATCAAGAATTCGGTTGTTGAGTATGGAATGGTTTCAGGCTTTTGTAGTAACTACTAAGCTGTATTCTTTATAAAAAGAAAGCCGTTTTACACTACTGTAAAACGGCTTTTAGTATTTGTTTTATACACTGAGCGTGTATCTATTTAAGACTCCTTATCAAATGTCTTACCAAGAAGCGGGCGTATTAAATCTTTCATCGAAAACGGCTTGGCGCAACTGCTCAAGACTAACCCTACCTTCAGAGTAATCAAAAGCCGCATCAACCGGAGCATCAATCCAATTGGGTGCTTCATAAGACCAATCAAAAGAATTTTTCCATGTGTAAGCCGATTCATTGGTGAGGAAACGTACCTGACCATCTCTTTGGGATTTAAGCGCAGCTTCTGCTTCCGCAATACCTGCCCATCCACCGCCTTTGGGAAATGTAGGATTGTATCTATTGGACCCTACCATAGATTTGTGCAGAGGATGGAAAGTAAAGCCAGTAGTCCTTGGTGTGCCTCCAGAAAGCCTAGCTATTAACGAGGCCGTCATAGCCTCCTCTGTGGCCGCTACATCATCAGGGAAACTAGATGCTGAAAATAAAGCAATCTCATTATAAAGTGCTGCAGAAGCAGAATTTAGATTAGAGTTAGGATCCGCTAAATCATAATTAAAAATAGCATATTTGGCAGAAGCATTAGATGTAGAGGTAAAAGTCTGTTCTCCTAAGCTGGGTACCTCGACAGAAATGGTTCCTATCATTCCTGAGGGCGATACTCGTAGTTTTAAATCTCCCGTAAGGCCTGCTGAACCGCCTGTTCTCAAGCTTTGGAAACGTTTAAGATTAAACATCTTATAACCACTAATAGCGTCAGCAATGGCATCTTGCACTTCTAAAAATCGTGCTTTACTTAACAATTGTTTCCCGCCATTGACCTTCATATACAGATAAGCCATCTGTCCTTCATGATCAATAAACAGTTTGGAAGCTTCTTTAAGTGCTTCATTAACAAAACGATCTGCAGTTTTAACCTGAGTAAAACCTCCATAACCAGAATTGCCATTTGGAAAAGTGCCCCATGCCACTTCAGGATTAGATTTCCATTCATTCATGGCATTAGAATTGGCAGCTTCAACAGATATAAAAAATCCAGAACCGCTGGTATATGAGGCGAAAAAGGTATTCGAAGTTGCACGATAACTATCCGCAATGTAAGGAAACATACTAGGTCGCAACCATGTGGGCATAATACCATATGCCGCGTTCAATGATCCACGATTCCAAGATTGACCGTCAGCAGATTCTGTTTTCCAGAAGGCTGTGATCTCAGCTCCTGCTGGAATTTGATTTTTAATTTCAGTCTCAAAGAAAGACTGTCGTTGTACTGTAAAACCATACAAATTCATTTTTGGAAAAGAATAGATCGCGCCACCGTAGTTAATTCTTTCCTGTTTGGCTCGATTATGAAAAGCACCCAACGCAGCTTTTGCCGCTGCTAAACGGGAACCAAATAAATGAAAGGTACCTAAGTTTCTGTAATTAAGCGTGGTTTTGGTACTCCACACTACCCGGTTACTGCCATTCAATAATTCTAAGTGACCGTCATTGGTAAACTTAGCTTTCTTTGCGGATTGCCCATCAGTACTCGCCTTCCATATTTGGCTTCCTCCATTATTTCGCAATTCTAGTACTCCCGAATCTGTCAAGTGTAGCTCCGACATACTACCAATGTTCTTTGCGCCCAACTCCCAAACCTTTTCGATGTAATTTGTTGGTGGACTAAACCACATCATATTATCAGGATTTATTTTGTAAGAAGCCAACACGCCGCGATGATCTATAGCTAAAAGGTAACGTCCATTTTTTGATTTTACCGTACGCCGTTGATTACCAGCTACAAGTCCAGTAAGGTTATTGGCATCAGGTGGATTAAAAAAGGGATTTGATTTAGACTCCACTGCTTCCAGGGATTCTTCTTGCATTACTTCTTCTTTCTCACAATTGACAAAGAAAATTAGGGACAAACAGAGCGTCCACATTTTAAAAAATGAGTTAGTAGTCATTGTTAAATGATTTAAGGGTTATAAATTTTAACGAGGCCAAAGTAACAGATTCCTAACAAAATCACCCTAAAATTTTAAATAAATTGAATAAAATATTCTTAAGTCTTTAATAATGAGAACGTTTTAACTATTTCTTTGCTGATCTTTCAATCATAAATAAGGGCATTTTGAACCAAAACCAGAAAGGATTTAAGTAAAAAATCCGATCGAAAACGTTTGAACACTAAAAATTGTATTCAAATACCCTAATTGAAATGGGGTTTTTATCTGAATATCTTTTCGGGCAGATTCACCATTACGTAAGTAATAATCTTTAAAATGTATAGTATAGCACGAATACTTACATATACTCTTATTTTTTCTTACAAGAAATATATTGTTGCGCAGTCTTGATAGGAAATATTGGGCGCTATAATGTAGAAAATTAGTCTAATACTGACAGTCCAGTTTCCATAATTTGGCGTAATTGTTGGGGGTTGGCCTCTACTTTGGCCAACACCCGAAAACCATTGTACAAGGTAAAAAGCATTAATCCAATGCTTTCCGCAGATTTGGAAGTCTGCAATTCTCCGCTATCGATCCCTTCTTGAACACGTTGGGTAAAAACAGCTTGGGCATTTTGTTTGTTCTCTTTGAGCATTTGGTGAATCTTGTTATCGCCAGGAAGTAACTCTGTAGTCGTATTCACCACAAAACAACCCTTGCAGTTACGATCGCTGACTGATTCTGCAATGGCCATTTCAAACAGCGCCCGAAAGCCCGCTTTTACCGAAGTCGATTTTGTAATCAATTGCTGCATCTTTTGCCCTTCGGTAACTCTATAATGCTTAAAAGCCATATCAAACAGAGCCTCCTTACTCCCAAAAGTATCGTATAGACTGGCCCTATTAATCCCCAAATGGGTCACCAAGTCTTGCATAGAGGTAGCATGGAACCCCTTTGTCCAAAAGAGTTCCACTGCTTTCCCCAAGACTTCTTTTTCATCAAACTGTTTCGTTCTGGGCATACTCCAAAATTAAGGATTGAGCGCTTTGCTAAATTCAAGATACTTAGAAAGTTTGATGGTTGATAAGACCTTAATCCACAACAACCTATCGGTTATAGACACTTATAAAGTATCAAAGAGGTTTATAATTAACATTCGTTTTTAAACGATGTATTAAATTTTACGGATTAGGAGACCAAAAGCGGGTTAACATTAACGCCTCCATCAATATTGTATTCTGCGCCTGTAATAAAAGAAGCATCGTCGGATGCCAAAAAGCCAACCAAATTGGCGATGTCCTCTGGCTGACCAAAACGTTTCAATGGCACCCTTTCTTGCATGGCAGCGGCGAAGCCACTCATTTGATCTTCTGGCATACCTGTTTTTCCAAAAATAGGGGTATGCACGGGACCTGGATTAACCGCATTGACGCGAATCTTACGTGATGCTAGTTCCGTAGCCGCAGTTCTGGTATAAGAGTTCAAAGCTGCTTTGGTTGCTCCATAAATTCCGGTGTTCGGCATACCTGTGTATGCGTTTACCGAGGATAAGTTGATGATAGATGCGCCATCCTTAAGAATAGGAAGAAACTTTTCAACCGTAAAAATAGCTCCCTTAAGATTAATGCCCATTTGATGATCAAACAGTTCCTCGGTAATTTGACCAATAGGTGCAGGCGCAAAAATGCCGGCGTTAACGAACAAAATATCCACTTGGCCGTATGCTTCCTTTACTTGATCTACCAAACTATCAATCGCCTTAAGATCTTTAACATCTGCTACAATACCAGAGACACCCAAAGCTTCGGCTGCTTGGTTTACGCGCTCCGAAGAACGACCCGTTATAATAACGTTAGCACCCATTGCCTTGAATTTGGCCGCGGTGGCATATCCAATACCACTGTTACCACCGGTTACTACGGCGACTTTGTTTTCTAATTGTTTCATTGTTGTCATTTTTTATTACTATTTCTTTTTTGGAATGATTGTTCCAATACAAATATATTCTTTTTAGAATGATTGTTCCAAATAAAAATTGAGTTTAACAGCGCTTTAGGATTTCATACGCCAAGACCTTGGCAGAAAGGATAAAAAAGGGATGCGCTATCCAAACTATAGGAAGTTTCTTTCTTCTCAAAAATTTTAACCCCTCACAAACAGGAGGTAGTTTAATCGGGCGTCGCTCCTGACGCATACTTTGAATTTTTCAAAGGTCTCGTACCGTTTTGTATCTTACTGTGCTCAAAAAAATATAGGCTATGAAAGTAAAATCCTTGTGGATAGGAATCTTGTTTGTACTCCCGCTAGTAATAACCGCGCAACGGTCGCGAAATAAGAACAGTAAACCAGCGATTACTATTAGCGACTCTTTATATACGGGCTTACAATGGCGAAATATCGGGCCTTTCCGCGGTGGCCGTAGTGTAGCTTCTACCGGAGTAGTCGGGCAACCGATGACCTACTTTATGGGTACTACCGGAGGTGGCATTTGGAAAACTGTAGACGATGGTATTACTTGGGAAAACTGTTCCGATGGACAGTTGGGAACAGGAACAGTAGGCGCCTTGGCTGTATCGGAAAGCAATTCAAACCTAATGCTAGCAGGTATGGGCGAACATGCTGCTCGAGGGGTAATGACTTCTATGGGCGATGGTGTTTACAAGTCCACCGATGGGGGAGAAACCTGGAAACATTTTGGCTTAGACGAAACAAGACACATTGCCGATGTCATTATCCATCCTACCAATCCAGATATCCTATTTGTGGCTGCCCAGGGGGCGCAATATGGGCCCTCTGAAGAACGTGGGGTTTACCGTTCTTTGGATGGTGGTCAAAACTGGGAACGTGTATTGTATGTAGATGATCGCAGCGGAGCAGCCTCTTTGTCCATGGACTTCAATAATCCTTTAGTACTATACGCAGCCCTTTGGGACCACCGTCGCTATCCTTGGACAATGGAATCAGGAGGTCCTGGTTCAGGCTTATACAAATCTGTAGATGGGGGAACCACTTGGAAACGCCTCGAGAAAGGGCTCCCCAAAATTTTTGGCAAAGCAGGTATTAGTGTGTCACGTGCCAATCCCAAACGGGTTTTTGCTGTAATTGAAGCGGAGGGCGAGCAAGGCGGTGTTTATCGCAGTGACGATGCTGGAAGTAGCTGGAAACAGCTCAATAAAGATCGTATAAACATTGCTCGATCGTGGTATTACATGGAAATTGTGGCCGATCCTCAGGACGAAAATCTAGTGTATGTGCTCAATGCGCCTGTAACCAAGTCCATCGATGGCGGCAAAACCTTTGCACCCCTGCCAACGCCACATACGGATAACCACCATTTGTGGATAGACCCACATAACAACAAACGCATGATCAATTCCAACGATGGCGGCGCCAATGTATCGAACAATGGAGGACTTAGTTGGAGTAGTCAACAAAACCAAGCTACGGCCCAGTTTTATCGTGTAATTACAGACAATCTAGTACCGTATAACATCTATGGTGGGCAACAAGACAATTCGGCCATTGCCATTGCTAGCCGTACTAGTAATAAAGGCATCGGGTGGAAAGACTGGTACTCCGTTGCTGGTTGCGAAAGTGCCTTTCTAGCTTTTGATCCCAATGACCCAGCAGTGGTCTATGGTGGTTGTTACCAAGGTATTATCGATAAATGGAGTAAAACGGCACAAACCTGGAAACCCATTAAGGAATATCCTGAACTGGGATTAGGGAAAGTCCCCAAGGATTTCAAGTACCGTTATAATTGGAATGCCCCCATCATAATTTCACCACAAGACCCTAATACCATTTACCATGCCGGAAATGTTGTTTTTAAAACAAACGATGGCGGACAGCAATGGACAGTGATAAGCCCAGACCTCACTAGAAACGAAAAAGCCAAACAAGGTCCCGGTGGCGGCCCGTATACTAACGAAGCTGCAGGAGGTGAAAACTACAATACACTTTCCTATTTAGCTGCCTCCCCCCTTGAGGTTGGAGTGCTTTATGCTGGTAGTGATGATGGCCTTTTGCACCTTACCAAAAATGGCGGACAGCAATGGACCGATATTACGCCCCCAGGTATTGGTCGTAGCATTATCAATAGTATAGCGGTTTCTCCACACGATCCTGCAACGGCCTATGTGGTAGCCATGGGGTATAAACATATGGATTTATCCCCCTATATTTTCAAGACTTCTGATTATGGTAATTCCTGGACCAAAATCACCAAAGGCATTACGGGGAAGCACACTTTTGTAAGGGTTGTTCGCGCAGATAAAAAGAAAAAAGGATTGCTTTATGCTGGAACTGAGACAGGGCTTTACCTCTCTTTTGATGATGGGCAAAACTGGCAGCCCTTGCAACTAAATCTTCCTGTGGTGCCTATTAATGATATTGCCCTTCAAGATAATGATTTGATAGTAGCCACCGCCGGGCGTTCTTTTTGGGTTTTGGATGACTTAGGGCCGCTGCAACACCGTTACGATGGATCTCAGTCATTTCAAATAGTTACCCCTAAACCAACCTATCGTCTCTTTGGCGGCTATAGCGAAAAACCTATCCCTGGATGGGGGCAAAACCCAAAATCAGGAGTCACCTTGGACTATTACCTCCCAGAGACCTTAGACTCCACTACCCTTACTCTTGTAATACTTCATAAAAATGAGGTAATCCGAACTTTTACCAACCAAAAACCAAAGGCGTTTAAAAGCTGGCCTGGCGGTCCCCCTAAACCACAACTGCTCCCCAGCAAAAAAGGATACAACCGCTTTACTTGGGACTTTAGAAAGGCAACCCTACCTGCCATTGATAATGTTTTTGTATTTGGAGACTATCGTGGATTTAGTGTAGCGCCTGGGGAGTATACCTTACGTCTTATCCTAGGCGAAGAAACGGTCTCCACTACAGTAATGGTGTTACCAGACCCAAAAATTAAGGCTACTCCCAAAGCTTATGCCGATCAACAGGAAGTACTAGATACTATTGATGCAACCCTTAAAAGTATACACCTTGCGGTACGACAAATGCGGCACGCTAAAGCACAATTGCAATCGCACAAAAAGCTGCTTGAAAATCGTGCTGGTGCGGACAGTCTTTTAAAACAAGGCAAGCGTTTGCTAGAAAGCATTACTTCTTGGGAAGAACAACTCATTCAACCCAATCAAAAAACTTTTCAAGACGTGATTAACTTCCACAATCAGCTGAATGCCGATTTAATGCACCTTAAAAGCTTTGTGGACGTACCTCAACCTCAGGTAACTGAAGGGGCTAAAGAAAGACTGCGTGATTTACTGGCTATTTGGAAGGGCTACGAGGATACCAAGAAGCGTATTATCGAAAAGGATATGGCTACTTACGATCGCTTGTACCAAGCGCTTAAGCTACCTGCCCTGATTTTAACCAACGAATGATGCGACCCTTTATTAGTGAAGCTACCTATACCAAAAAAGATTTTAGAAAAGCACGACTTCCTAAAGGGGATTATGAAAATTGCACTTTTATCAACTGTCAGTTTCAAGAGGGATATCTGGATAATCAGCTTTTGGTAGATTGCCATTTTCAAGATTGCGATTTAACCAATACCAATTTGGCCCATACTCAGTTCAATAATGTGACCTTTACAAGCTGTAAGCTAGTAGGGCTGCGCTTTGAAACCTGTGATCCCCTATTGCTTACCATAAGTTTTACGGAGTGTAATCTGACGATGTCTTCTTTTTATGAGGTCTGCCTTCCTAACACGGTTTTTGATCGTTGCAAGTTGCATCAAACCGACTTTACCGGAGCGGAACTAGTACAATGCTCTTTTTATGGCTGCGATCTGGACAAGGCCTTATTTGACCGTACCAACTTAAGCAAGGCTGACCTGAGAACGGCACTTCATTTTAATATTGATCCTACCCGCAACACCATTACCAAGGCCAAGTTTAATCGTGAAGCATTACTAGGTCTGTTGAAAAAATACGATATTGTAGTCGAATAACCGGCTATGATAACTAGGGCATGTTTAGAATGCGGTACTCCCATAAGAGGGAGAGTCGATAAAAAGTTCTGCGATGCGGACTGCCGTAATGCGTATAACAACAAACGTAACAGAGATTCAAACAATCTTATTAGGAATACCAATAACCGTTTAAGGAAGAACTACCGTGTCTTGGATAGTTATATTTTGAAAGAGGGCAAAGCACGTACCACTAAGAATAGTTTACGCAACAAAGGTTTTGATTTTGACATGATTACCAATTTGTACACTACTAAAAAGGGAACAGTGT
>JBCDGY010000070.1:0-12627 GCA_039414375.1 Bacteroidota bacterium
GTGCTGCTTTGGTCATTCCGTAAGCGATTCAAGCCATATGACATTCTTGGTATTTTGTTTGGTATATCACTGACCTTTGTATCTGGTCATGATTATGACTACTCTTGGGCTGCACCCGATAGTGTATCTTCTTCCAAGGAAGGTGGCAGGGCAGCACTTAACTTATGCAATGTTTTTTTAAATCGCTCATGCGTGATTGGTTTTACGAGATAGTCGACAATAAACTCATATTCATAAGCCATTAGAGCAAACTCCTTGTCGGAGGTTGTAAATACAACTTTCGGTGGGGTCTTTAGCGTATGAACTAAATCGATTCCCGTTAAAAAGGGCATGTGGATGTCTAAAAACATCACATCTACCTTGTGTTGATTCAAATATTTTAAGGCCTCTACAGCATCTGGTAATTGGGCAACTACCTCTAATTCTGGGGCATCATGACATAGCTGTGCCATGATGCTTCGGGCCAAGTTTTCGTCATCTACAATAATACACTTCATACTATGTGAGTTTAGAGATGAATTCGTGTACAGCACTTAAAATCTTTTCAAAATCCTCCTTTAGGGCTACGTTTCCGAGCTTAAGGTCTTCTTCGTATCGAATAGCCATTTTGTAGCTTCCCGTTAACCCTAGAATACCCAGCTTATGCTTTATTTTATGCACTACTTTGGCCGACTCCTCCAGATTACCGCCTTGTAGAAAGTTGAGGTAGTCTTCTCTTTCTTTTGGAAACTCCGTTTGAATAATGGATAAAAAACGCCGTTCAAAATCTTCATTACCGCCCGAAATTTCTTTGATGTAGTCAAGATTGGGTACTTCTATCATTGTGCGAGACTTTTTAGGGTAAAATAAAATGTGGTGCCCACCCCTTCTTCTGAAGAGAGCCAAATGTCACCTTTGTAGTAATTGATAATTTTTTTGACCAGGGCCAATCCAATACCAGTTGTATTGGCATCGTTCTCCAACTTTTTGAACATATCGAAAATCCCAGTCTGCAGGTGTTTGGGAATGCCTTTACCGTTATCCGCAATACAAAACAACCACTCTTCTTCCTGAGTTCTTGCTTCTATGGTTATGAGCCCTGTTTGATTGTCTTCTGTAGCCGTAATGGCGTTGGTTAAAATATTTTTAAACAACTGTTCTAGACGGTATTTACCTGTAGCTAATGTGGGCAAAGCCCCTTTGATTTTAATGCGGATATGGTCTGGCACAAAAATGGTCCTTTCAATCTCGCGGATAAGTCTGTTGAGATCTATATCCTTCGTTTGCTCCTCTACCGAGTCTATGGTAGCGTGCTTCAGAATACCGTCTATCAAACTATCCATCTTCGCAAGGTTCTGAAATATGAGTTCAAAACTCTTTTTACCAGCAGCTTGAAATTGTTCACTACCGTCTTCGTATAACCAGCTCACCAGGGAATGGATATTTCGTATTGGAGATTTTAAATCATGCGACACCATGTGCGCATAGTTATTGAGCGATTCGTTACGCAGTTCTAAGCTTTTAAGTAGATTGTTCTTTTCTGCAGTAATCTCTACGATCTTATTGGTTTGGTTTTCTATATTGGCCACAAGCTGCTGTGGATTTATGGTTATCTCACCATTGTGCTGTTGGGCATCATGATGTTCCATAAGTGCTACTGCGCGACTCAGGGCATGAAGTACCTTGCTCTGACTTTCTGTTTCCTGATTTAGCCGTTGATTGGCCTCATATAATTCTTTGGAACTTAAAGTTGTTGCCCTTTGTATCATAGACAGCTTGTCTTCATAATCTTCATAGGACCGATGTATCGATTCCAGAAAACGTTCCATATCTTGGCAATCGACTAGATCGGGAGGGAAGAATTTTTTGATTTGTCGTTCGAGCAAGGAATGCATTTATTCACTCATTAAGGTTAATGTCATGGTTTGATTGTGCAGTTGGCATTCGTGCTTTCCAGCAAAGGGCGCCATCTCCCCATAGGAATAAAACCCAGTTACTATGGCTTCGTTACCTACTACATGAACAACCTCTTCAATTTCTTCTTCGGTGCGTTCTGCGAGCACCAATTTTCGCCCTACACAGCTTACTAACAAGGCTAACTGTGGGTCTTGCTTTCTATTCCGCATGGCATATTTAGCAGCATGAGAGGCCCCTTGGGTTATATCAGCCACAGTACACATCATTAGCTGTACCTTGGAACCAACGGGAACATCCCCAGCCAAGATCATCGTTTTTTTGTGCTCGTCGATCGATAGAATAGTGCGCACTAGGCGTTCAGCATCTGCATGTTGTTGCACAGTTAAGGGATACAACAAGGCCGCCTGAGGAAGTTCTTTGGCCTTTTCTCCCAAGTAAGCCTTATACAGATCCAATGCAGGACGGCCATCAATTTCATACAACACGTTGTCTTCCGATTTTGTTATGGTTCTTTCCGGTCCAAAAGGAGTCCATCCACCATAATTGGCGTAAGACACTTCCAAACTATCTCCATAAAAACCGATAGCGATTACCTCACCTTGTTTGGGTGATTCATTATAAGCCGATAACGTTCTTTCAAAACGTGCTCCATCACCACAAAGCCCCCCAGTTATTGACACGCCTGACTCTTGAAACGATTCCAATCCTTCGATAAGCCCACTTCCATTAACCAAGCTTCCATCTGACACAACAAACAAGTGTTTGAGGCCTGTTTTGGTGAATTGATTGGCAATGGCACGCCCCATCTCGTCGATATTGGAATACTCCTGTGCATTCGCACGTACGATATGGAAACTGCTGCGCTCAAAAGTAATTGCCGTTAACACTACAGTATCTTCGTAAACATTGGCGTTTAAGATTTCTCCTGAGGTAGACCCAAAGACTAACTCTCCATCAGGATACAATTCCCTTACCTCCTGCAAAAGCGTTGGGGACTCTAACATTAAACGGCCTCCGAAGACCAAAACCAAAGGTTTTACCAATGGCTCCGACTTTAGAAATTTCCAATGGCCTCCTGCCTCTCTTATTGCTTGGTTTATTTTCATAATATGGTCATTTGTTTATTTTTTAAGGGTAAAATAGAAGGTTGTTCCTTCTCCAATTTCACTTTCCAGCCATACTTTACCCTTATATCTATCAATGATTTTTTTAACTATTGAAAGGCCTATGCCAGTAGATCTTTCATTATTACCAATAGACTGAAAAATTTGAAATATCTTTTTATGATACTCCTTTGGAATACCTACGCCATTGTCCTTAATACTAAACTGCCAATGCGTGCCGACATCTTCACTGGCTACCGCTACTACACCTGCTTCTTTCTCAATGTTAACCACTGCGTTACTTAAAAAGTTTTGAAACAACTGGTGTATTTTTACCTTATCCGCTTGTATGGTAGGTAGTTTGTTCGCACATATGACGTTAACGTGATCTGGGATATAAATAATCTCCTTAATCTCTTTAACCACTTCATTAACATCAACACTCCTTCGGTCGAGAACACCACTGTTTACCGTAGAATACTTGAGAATACCATCAATCAAGCGGTCCATTCCCTCTACTTTTTCCATCATCATACGAAGGTTGTATTGGCCATTCTCATCGAGCACTTCCTTGTAGTCTTCGTGTAGCCAAGTTGCTAAAGCAGTAACACTACGCAAGGGCGACTTAAGGTCGTGTGAAACAATATGAGCGTACTCTTGAAGGCCTTTATTACTTTCTTCAAGATCGTTCAGCAATTTTTGTTTTTGCAGCTCTAGTTCTTTTTGGGTGGTAATGTCTAAATGCACCCCTATGGAACCTACAATTTTCCCCATTTCGTCATATCTAGGAGCAGCACTAATAAGCCAATGCCTCGCTTCGCCGGTAGCTAACTTCACCTCCACTTCATAGGAGTCCGACTTATTTTTCTGCCGCCTTTCAAATTGGTTTTCAATCTTTTTAAGGTTCTCCCCATTCAAGTTCATTAGTGATAGCACATTCTTACCAATAAGCTGATCCTGAGCAATACCTATCATTTCAGAATAGCGATGGTTGGCCATTAGAATATTGCGATCGCCATCGATCTCCAACAGACCTAAATTCATGTTCGCAATAATGCTACTGTACTTTTCCTTTTGAATCTCAAGGTTTTTACGATAGTTTTTTCTTAAAGTAATATCGTTGTAACTCCAAAGGTGGCCCGTATATACATCGTCGATGAACAGGGGAATATAGTCGCGCTCAAAAGTGCGGCCATCCAATAATTCTAGTTCGTCGGAGAGTACCAGTTCTCTTTTCTTAAGAATGTATTCGGTTCGCTTTACCATATGATCGGAATCTAGAAACCGATTTTTATAGCGATCTAAGTATTTTTTGCAGTCTATCCCCGTTAATTGCCCTGGTGCAATGGGAATTTCAAAAAGATCACAAAACTTTTGGTTGGTTAACACCATTTTGCGGTTCTCATCTTCGAGGAGTACGCCTGTTTGTAAGTTGGTAATTAAGGTGGATAAACGCTGTTGAGAAGCTCTTAACCTTTCTTCGGAAATCTTATCATTGGTAATATCTTCAATCATAACCACCTGATAATCCACCTTTCCTTTTTCGTTCCTTACAGTGCTTACAGAGGTTTTACCCCAGAGGAAAGCACCATCCTTTTTATGAAATTTCCGAACAATGGCGAATTTATCTGAACTCCCTTTTTCGGCATTTTCCAAAAGGTCATGGTATAAGGAAATGTCCTCAATGGTGGAAAAATCTTCTATGGTTCGCTCCTTTAATTCGGCTTCGCTATATCCCAATAGCTCTACGAAAGTCTTATTGGCTTTGATGATTTTGTCTTCTACCACTAAAAGAATTCCCAAAGAAGAGTTTTCTACGATAACATCTTGTTGCTTTTTCTGGTCCTCAAGAAGTTCTTTGGTTTCTACTTCTTTAGTAATATCTCTTATGATTCCTTGTACAGCCATTGGCTTGCCGTTTTCGTCATAAATGAGACTGGCATTAATATTTACAAACTTCTCTCCGTATTTTCTTATGCGAATCTTGAGGTTATAGTTTTTGATGATCCCCACTTCCAGTAGGGTTTTAAAAGAGGTTGAGGTATAATCTAAAAAGTCGTCATGTACTATGGTAGAGAGGTATACGGTGTCTTTGGTGTGATCGAAGCCCAAAAACTCTTTAGCACTATTGTTCATGTTAATGACCTTGCTTTTGAGGTCCATAACCACATAAGGATCAATGATGTTGACAAAAGCACTTTCTATTTTAGAGTCTCCTTTATCAATGTATGCCTCCAACCGACCATTGGCCTCTCTTAGATGCAAGGAAGCATCGTACAACTCCTTAGATTTAACTTCTAGGAGACGTTCCGCCGCTTTTCTAGCCTTCCGCTCTCTTTGCAACGCTCTTTGCCAGATACTGGGATCTGTATTATCCGCGCTGGAGAATGGTGAATTTGACTTCTGATCCTTGTTCATTGATGAGTTTCATATCGATTTTAACCTCCTTTTGAAAATGCTCAAATGTCTTTTGAATAAGTCCATGGGCCAAAGCATAAAGGCCGCGAGAAGAGCTGTAAATCATGGTCATTGACTGTGTTGTCCGTTCCAAGACTCGAAAGGAAGGTAACTCCGCATCGGGGTATAACTTCTTAACGTGAACATGAATATGATCTTCTATGGAGTACAATAAGTTTAAGGGGTTTTTGTAGCTCGCTACGATTTCTGGATGGGTTTTGACCAAACCATTAAAGAGATACATGCCAAAGGCATGTAATAAGTCGTTAATGGGGATATCGGTAGTCTCACTTAGACCAGATACCAATTGCAGCATTTCGGAAAACTCATAAGTACCTACAGCGGTATAAGCTCCTCCCGAAGACAGTTTTGCGCCTTCTATTATGGAATCAACAGTTTGTAGTCCAAACTCAGATTCCACCATTTCTAAAAATTCGGTGAAAATAATTCCCTTCACAATACAGAATATTATGAAATAAAAGTAGGAATTGGACTACTTGACTAAAAAAGAATGTTGTGAAACGAGTTTTTTTGTTAGGCTTTTATCAGCTCACTAATCTCCCAATAATCGAAGACTCGTTTAATTTTTTGCTCGTAATCTTCATACTTTAAAGGTTTTATGACATAACCAGCAATTCCAATCTTAAAGCATTCTAAAAGATCGGTTCGATTCTCCGATGTGGTAAGAATAATTGTAGGGAGGTATTTTAAGCGCTCATCTGCCTTTAAAATGGTCAGAAACTCAATGCCACTCATTCGAGGCATATTTAAGTCTAAAAGAATAATATCTGGTAAATCGCCTTCTTTTAGTATGGCTAAGGCTTCTTCTCCATTTTTTGCCTCAACAATGGTATGTTTATATTGCAACTTGGCAATAGCGCGTTGCAGCTTCATGGATTCAATTAAATCATCTTCTATAAACAGTACCTTCACAAGCTTTACCTTTTGATTGTATACAAATTTCGACTATATGGGGGAAAAAACGCTCATTTAACGGCTAATAAGAAGCTTACTTTCGATAAGTGGCAGCAATGTTTCGATGAATATACTAATTTTTCCTACACTATTGGCCCTCTTATTCAGAGTGATGATAGCATTTCCCGATCTTTTTTGGGTAGTTTGGTCACCACCAACTCATAAGAATCATCCACACAAGTTTGAATGAGATGAGTAGGCAATTGCCCTAGCATTAAAGTATTCCAATGCTTTTTGTTCATGTGGTATCCTGGTATTATAATTTCTGGATACGCTTCTCTAAGTAATATGGCTTGCTCTGGATCACATTTTAAATTGATTTGCGATGGAGTGCGTTCCAACGCCAACAACGCAAACATTTTTCCCATAACCTTAAAAACAAGTGTTTCTTCACCAAAAGGGAACCCCTCGGTAACTCCCTTCTTACTAAGGCAATAGGTTCGTACTTCTTCTACATTCATGGGGCAATACCTTTAGCGTCATAAACCACAACCTTGTCCCACAAATGTTTACATTCCTCAACAAACGTTAGATGTGCCTCCTCGTCTTGATAGGCCGCTTGTGCGTCGGCAGATGCGAAAGTAACCACTAGATTATAGGTAAAAGTATCATCAACAACGGCTCTCACCGCTTTTGGCGGCGTTCCAATGAAATTGGTTTTGGCATACTTAGAGTTTACCAAAAAGGTAGCTAAAGATGTTTCAAACAATTTTCTTGCAGCTTGATCTTCGGGGTTTTTAAACCAGAAATAAACAACGTGGGCGAAGTTACTATCAAAAGGTTGAATAGCTTCTTTTTGTGCTTTTCCAAAAAAGGGCACCATGGCCAAAATAAGGGGTAAGGTTTGTTTCATCATAAGGCTTAAGATTTCAATGTTTTTAGCGTTTCGTCAGGTAGTTCCAAAGCGGAAAAATCCAATTTCCAGCCAATGGTTCCCACAATTTTTTCAATAATTAATACGGCTTCTAAAGCTTCCTTTTTTGCAGTATCTATCAAGCCACTCTCTGGTATTTTATCGCGAATGTGTTCTTTTGCTTTGGCATTTAAATCGGTAAGATCATTGGAAGAAAAGGAGTTAAAAATCCCATTCTTAACATCATAAAACTGAATATCAGGTTCAATAGACAACACTTCAGGTTCCGGAAATTCAGAAAGGATAATGCGTTTGCGATTGGTGTCTGCTGTCAATTTTAGTTTTTTGAGGTCGTAGCCTACTTGGGCTTTGGCATTGATGACTACCAAGGCTTTCTTTTTACTACTTAAGATGCTCATGAAACCATCTTTGATGTTCTCATACTGATAAATCTCTGCAAAATCTCCTTCTACGGCAACCAATTTGCAGACACTTTTGATCTTATCTAAAATTACGGTAGACTGATGCTGCACCAATGCCCTTCTTTGTTTTCTGTTGAAATACCGATAACACCAATACATCAATATTGCCCCTAGCAACAGGCCCAGAACAGCTTCCACAAAACCATCCATAGCTTCAAATTTAGACAATGAAGTGATTTACACTTTTTGCGTTTAAGCGAAAATTAGGGATTTATAACCATTTGAGGGCTTTTTTGAGTTTCACCCGCCTAACCATTCGAGGCAGGCAGCTGAGCTACGGAAGGAAAAAAGCCCTCAAATGGGCGAAAAAAACAATTTTTTAGCAAATGGAAAAAGTGTAAATCACTTCATTGTACCACAAAACGATTATAGCGGCTGGTAAAGCACTGGTCTACTAGGGCTAGCGTCATTAACAAAGGGTGCCACCTGTAAGTTAAGCACATAGTTTCCATCAGGTATGGCGGTGTCTACGTAGATAAATTCCGTGATAGTCGCATTCATGCGTGGCTTCCCATTAAAATCCCAGAATGCCTTATGGGCCAGTAACAGACCATTGTCCTTTTCCTTATCTACCGAGGGCAGATCCACCAAAAGGTGCAATACACCACGCTCTTTTAGGTACTGCGCCGCTTCTTCTAAAAGATAGGGGGGATTGGTATGAGAATATACTTTGGTTTCTTTAGCATCAGTATTGGGCAGGGTACGTATAACCACTGCTTCGTAGGTGCCTTCCCCTATTTCACGTTGCAGCTGAGACTGGGTAATCACCAAATCGCCCTCGCGTTCTCTTGGCACTACAGTAATTACCTTGGCGGTGAAAAAAAAACGATCTAAACAGTTTTGAACGTCATACACCGTTTCGCTAATGTGCCCTATACTTTCGGTATGGGTAACATGGGAATGGGGATTAAACCAAATGTCATTGAAATTAACAAAACCACCCTCGCTAACGCTACCCACAAAACCTTCCTCGCAATGTGGTGTAATGGTAGGGGGTTCTAAATACCAAGCGCCAATAGTAGCACCAGCGCCACGCACAGGAATAGAAATATCTAAGGGTTTTGAAACATCTATACGGTAGACCTTGTCTGGATGTGCTAAACTGATCTTCATTATCTCAAATTAAGCATAAATAGGTCGGATGCGATACCATCTACTAAAAACTTCCCTTTTTTTGTAGCCAATAGCACTGCATCGTCCCAAAAGAGCAAGTGTTCGTCTACGTATTTTTGAGCTTGTTTTTTTAAGTATTTGGCGTAAGAGCCCCCCAGTTCTTGTTCTACCTTTAGTAGCGATACGCCCCAAATGGTACGTAAGCCAGTCATCACATATTCGTTGTAACGATCCGTGGTGCTCAGCGTCTCGTAGGTTATCGGTACTTCACCAGCCTCCAACGCTTTAATATAGGCACTGTTGTTTCTAATATTCCAACCGCGCTGTATCCCATCAAAAGAATGGGCCGATGGTCCTATCCCCAAATAGGGCTTCCCTTGCCAATAGGCCGTATTGTTTTGTGAAAAATAACCCGGCAGTCCAAAATTGGATAGTTCGTAGTGCATAAAACCATGTGCTGTGAGTATTGCTACCAATTGGTTAAACTGCCGTTGCGCCTGCTCATCGTCTACATCAGGCACTACTCCCTTAGCAATAAATTTTTGCAAGGCTGTTTTGGGTTCCACCGTTAGAGCATAACTAGATATATGTGGTATGTTGTAGGCCAACACTTTTTCAACGGTATTCTTCCATTGCGCATCATCCATACCAGGAATTCCATAAATGAGGTCTATAGACAGATTTTCAAAGTAGGCTTGTGCTAAGGCGATGCTAGTTGCCGCCTCTTTAGCATTATGCGCCCTATTCATCAACTTTAAATGGTTATCCTCCAATGATTGCACACCAATACTCAAGCGATTGACCCCCACCTCAGCCCACTGCGACAGGATTGACTCCGATAGGTCGTCAGGATTGGTCTCTAAGGTTATCTCAGCCCCTGTAGTAATTTCAAAATGGGTGCGTATGGTTACCAAAAGGTCGTTTATTTCTTCTCTATTGAGCAATGAGGGTGTTCCTCCTCCAAAGTAGATGGTCTCAATAGGCCCAGCATCCCAAGTTTGCTGTCTAAGGCCAATCTCAATTTTTAAAGCTTCTAATAGTGCCTTCTTCTTTTTTAAGTTGATAGAAAAGTGAAAATCACAATAGTGACAGGCTTGCTTACAAAAGGGAATGTGCAGATATATCCCAGCCATGATCAACGTAGTTTCTGAGGGTTCTTGCGAACAAAGGCTTCCCACCCAGTATAGGTCGCACCCGCCTCAACACGTCCCTGATTGTAAAAATGGCATACAGCTGCCGCTAAGCCATCTGTACTATCCAAATTTTTGGGAAGGCTTTTAAGGGACAATAGGCCTTGAAGCATTTTGGCAACTTGTTCTTTACTGGCATTACCATTGCCGGTAATCGCCATTTTAATCTTCTTAGGGAGGTATTCTGTAATAGGGACTTGTCGAGAAAGGCCTGCTGCCATAGCCACCCCTTGTGCCCTTCCCAACTTAAGCATTGACTGGACATTTTTAGCATAAAAAGGGGCTTCAATAGCAATCTCATCAGGATGATAGGTATCGATAAGATGCAGGGTACGCTCAAAAATAAGTTTCAGTTTTAAATAGGGGTCCTCGTATTTTTTTAAATAAAGCTCGTTCATTTGGATAAACTCCATTTTCTTTCGCACTACTTTAATAATGCCAAAACCCATAATCTGGGTACCGGGATCAATCCCTAGTATGATCTTTTCGTTGGCCAATTAATGCTTTGTGTCTAAAATTAAAGGAAGTCGAACTACCATACTTACCGGAATGCCTTGTTTGTGTGCCGGTGCTACGGTAGTAATATCATTTAAACGTTTGCCCACCTCTTCCCTAAAGTTGGGAATATGTTTTTGAACGCCGTCATTTCTAGCGATATTGAGTACGGTTATAAAACCATCTTCATCGATTTTTAAGTCTACATGCACCGTATCGTTTAAGTCACCATCCACTTTATAATCCAAATCTTTGAAAGCTTTTGTAAAGTGATCCATTAAGGTGGTTATAAAACACTTGCGTTGTTGGGGTTTGGGATCCATTTCACTACAACTGTCAAATCTGGGATAGGCCTCGACGTCGTCAAGGTCTATCCTTAAAACTTCCGCTTCAAACAGGCGCTGAGTTTTCTCTTCTTGGGACAAAAAGTAGTCGCAAGAAGCCAAAAGGAGCCCCAAGCTCAAAAACCAAAAACGTAGCATCTTATCCCTAGAATTTGGATGAAAATACGATATTTTGGAGAATCTGCTTTTGTTGATTTTATTCTAAAAAGCATCAAAATGGTTGGCCCCTAAGACCTTGTAAGTCTATAGCTTTATTGAGATTCCTATACTTGTAACAAAAACACCTTACTTTCGTCTGATCAAAAAAACAAGCATTCTTGGACATTGCATTTTTGATAATAGGATTCGCTTTTACCCTTGTGGGTATTCTGGGTAGTTTTGTGCCGGTCGTACCCGGTCCACCGTTGAGTTGGGCTGGACTGTTATTGCTTCATTTAACAGATGCCGTACCCGAAGATTGGTGGTTTTTAGGAATTACCTTGGGCATTGCCTTATTGGTTACCGTCTTGGATTATGTGATTCCCGCTGCTGGAACCAAGCGTTTCGGAGGTAGTAAAGCCGGGGTTTGGGGTAGTATTATAGGTTTACTCGTCGCTATCTTTTTCCCTGTTCTTGGGCCTTTAGGGCTTATCGTATGGCCTTTTGTAGGCGCTTTGGTAGGGGAACTGATGCACAATTCAGATCAAAAGAGAGCTTGGCGCGCGGCCTTTGGCTCTTTTGTGGGGTTTTTAACAGGAACTTTTTTAAAGTTTTTAATTGCTGTTGTTTACTTAGGACTATTCGTCTGGAAAGCCATTAAGTTCGGTCCCGAATTATTTTCTTGGATTTAGTCTAACCAAACTACCTTTTCGTCGATCGGTTTACGTTCCATAGTGGTTGCTTGCGACTCATAATGGCCCAAATAGAAAAAGCCTAAACAATGTTGTCCAGGATCTAATGCTATAAATTCATCCATATACTGTATTAGTGAAGGAGAACTCCAATAGCCCCCTAGCCCTTGAGCAGTAGCACAAAGCCATAAATTTTGTACCGCCATTGCAGTAGCCGCCAATTCTTCCCATTCTGGTAGTCGCGCTTCTGGATCTCGTTGCATTCCAATAGCTATAACAGCGGCTGCACGCTGGCAATTACCTTGAAGTTTTCTAATTTTTACCTGCTTGGGCTTGGCTTCGATTTCTTGGTACTTGGTCGAAAGAAAGGTTCCCAAACGTGCTTTTGCCGCCCCTGTAAATACCCAAAAGCGCCATGGCTCTGTTCTTTTATGGGTAGGTGCCCAATTGGCTGCTTCTAGTAACTGTTCTAAAGTTTTTTTAGCAATGGGTTCATCAGTAAACTGCGGCGGAAAAATAGATCTTCTTTCTTGTATCAGCTTCAAAATATCTTGCATAATATATAGCAGTATAGTTAGGTTCAAAGGTAGGCTATTCGTAGGGGGTAGACCTTTACAGAATGGTTAAAAAAGTAACATGCTATCCAAACAATTGGAAATTACTAACGCTTAAAAATTTGAAGCTCTTACAACCAGAAGGTTGCTATTATTTAAAATTTCATCGGAAGTTGAACTTTCCACATGCCGTGAGTCTTATAACCTGAGTTCGATTATTATTGCAAATATAGCTTCACTTATTTTTGATTGGAAATTTTATAAAATTTTGAAGCGATATCTGGATATCGCGAGAAGATTTTATCAGATTTACGGCGAAAAGAAGGAAGTCCTAA
>JBCDGY010000071.1:0-12585 GCA_039414375.1 Bacteroidota bacterium
CTACCACGGTAGGAATCCAAACTTTAGTTTTGCCCATTAGGTCTAAATTAAAACTTGAGTATTATAAAAATTGGCGTAGGCCTCGTCCGTTTCCTGGAAAGAAACGTAAGGTAAAACAGGCTTATCTTGTTTGTTTACATATTCTACCAAATCCTCTGGCACTTCGTCCGAGGCTAAAATAAGAGCGTCTGAATAATCGACCGCAACCTTTAACAGATTATTGTAATCAGGTTGTTGTAAGGCACTCACTTTATCTTCGGAAATGCCATCAAATACGATTTTGGGTAACATTTCTCCATTTAAAGGACCCTCAAAACCTTTAGAATATACAGATGTTACAATCTTACTATCCATAAAAATCGGTTCATCGGCATAGTACTCTTTCAGATAAAGCGGTACTAAGGATGCCATCCATCCATGTACATGAATGATGTCTGGAGGCCAATTTAATTTCTTAACAGTTTCTACAACACCTTTAGCGAAGAAAATAGCGCGCTCATCATTGTCGGCAAACAATTCTCCCTCCTTATCCGTAAAAGTAGCTTTTCGTTTAAAGTACTCATCATTATCTATAAAATATACCTGTATGCGCTCTCTAGGGATAGAGGCTACCTTGATTATCAAAGGCATGTCCATATCATTGATAACCAAGTTCATACCAGACAAACGAATTACCTCGTGCAATTGGTGACGACGTTCGTTTATATTACCATACCTAGGCATGAAAATACGAATCTGACCACCATTACTGTTGACCATCCTGGGGGCTTCATAAGACATTAAGGATACTTGATTCTCGGGGAGGTAGGGTACTAATTCAGAAGATACGTACAATATCTTTTTACCAGTCATACATGCATTTTTTGTTCATCTGCCAAAACGTAGCGGCAAAAATACAAAAATTATGTCCAATACAGTATTTATGGTATTTTTGCTCGCCTTTTACCTTCCTGTATGCCGGTTATACACGACAAAAAGACACTACATAAAATGCTTTTAGCATATCGCTCAAAAAGTGATGCTATTGGTTTGGTTCCCACTATGGGTGCATTGCACGAGGGTCACCTATCCTTAGTTAAAAAATCATTGTCGGATAATGCGGTAACCGTAGTCAGCATTTTTGTAAACCCCACCCAGTTTAACAACAAAAGTGATTTAAAGCATTACCCGAAAGACCTTAAGACTGATGTTAAGTTATTGTATCAATTAAACAATAACATTATTGTATTTGCCCCTTCGATTACAGAAGCCTACGAAGGTAATATGGTTACCAAAAGCTTCGATTTTGAAGGATTGGATAAGGTGATGGAAGGCGCTTTCAGAACCAATCACTTCAATGGGGTTGCCACTATTGTTGCTTTATTGTTCGAAATAGTAGCCCCTCAAAAGGCTTACTTTGGAGAAAAGGATTTTCAACAGCTACAGATTATCAAAAAATTGGTTCAATTGCGCCAAATTCCTGTTCAAATTGTATCGTGTCCAATTGCACGAGAAGCTCATGGTCTCGCTAGAAGTTCGCGTAATGAACGCTTATCACCTGCCACAAGAGAAAAGGCTGGATTTATTTACAAAAGTCTGTTAACTGCCAAAAACAAATTTGGCACGGAAAATGCTTCTTTAATTGCAAAAGAGATTGAAGCGATGTATGCCGAGCATCCCTTGTTTAAACTAGAATATTTTGAAATCGCAGAGGCGGACTCTTTGATCCCTATTTCAATAAAAAGTGATAGCATAGCATACCGAGCTTTTATAGCGGTCTATGCCGATAAGGTTCGCCTCATAGATAACATCGCCTTGAATTAACTAATTTTATCAAACCATGCAGGTAGAAGTAGTAAAATCGAAAATACACAGGATTAAGGTTACTGGTGCCGACCTCAACTATATTGGTAGTATTACCATTGATGAAGATCTTATGGATGCTGCCAATCTGATACGAGGTGAAAAGGTGCAAATCGTTAATAACAACAATGGAGAACGATTAGAAACCTATGCCATTCCTGGACCTAGGGGTTCTGGGGAACTTACCTTAAATGGGGCTGCTGCTCGAAAAGTGGCCGTAGGTGACATATTAATACTTATTGCTTACGCTTGGATGGATATAGAAGCTGCTAAAAGCTTTAATCCTGCTTTGGTCTTTCCCAATGAGGAAACCAACTTATTGCATTAATGAAGTGAATTAAAATTTGTCCAGTAGGTTAAAAAAAGTACTCAACATTGCTATTCCATTAATACTTGGAATTGGATTACTTGTTTTTATCTATAAAGGAACCTCAGCGGAGGATAGAAAAATCATTCTTTATAACATTATTAATGCAAATCCTTTATGGGTTTCACTGTCCATAATTATCGGTATTCTGAGTCATTTATCTCGAGCTATTCGGTGGAACTATCTTCTTAAACCTCTAGGGTATACTCCAAAAGTCCAGAATAACTTTTTTATGGTTATGATGGCTTATCTAGCCAATTTAGGAGTGCCCCGCTCTGGAGAAATACTTCGTGCTACGGCCTTAGCTACTTATGAAAAGGTACCCTTTGAAAAGGGGTTCGGCACAATTGTTACAGAACGGGTTATTGATGTTTTAATGCTCTTACTAATCATTGCTGGGTCATTACTTCTACAAACCGATTTTATTGTAAGCTATTTAAAGGATTATGGAATGAATTTGGTCTTGGCCTTTTCAGTACTTTTTATAGGTATCCTAGGTTTAGTAATCTTATTGCGATTGATCAGAAAGGCAAAGCAAGGCTTTTTTGAAAAAATCAAAGTTTTCTTAGATGGAATGTTCCAAGGTGTTGTGAGTATCCTAAAGATGGAAAAGAAAGAAGCCTTCCTTTTTCATACTCTTTTTATTTGGATCTGCTATATCGGAATGTTTTGGGCCATTAAGTATGCAATTCCTGGAACAGCACATTTGGGCTTAGGAGAACTATTAGTGGCATTTGTGGCAGGCGCCTTCGCCATGATGGCTTTTCCCGGTGGATTAGGAGGGTATCCACTCTTTGTGGGAGCAGCTTTAGCGCTTTATGGGGTTTCGGCCAACGCAGGGGACGCTTTTGGGTGGATTATGTGGATTGCACAGACGGCTATGATTATCGTTTTTGGGGCAATATCTTTTGTGCTCTTACCGTTATTGAACCGAAACCAATAACCCCAAATCACCTAAAGCCTAGTCATATGAACCGACTCATACTTCTTTTCTTTGGCCTTCTTTTTATTGGCATGAATGGTCAAGTAAAAAAGGAAATCTTCGAATCGTTCAAACTTCAAGAGCGTAGAGATGTATCTTATTACTTTCCAGAAAGTTACGACGAAAATCAAAAATATCCTTTAATCTTAGTTTTGGATGCAGACGACCTTTTTGATTTGGTCGTAGCTAACGTAAAATTGAATAGCAAATATCAGAGAATGCCAGAGTGTATTGTTGTCGGTGTGCATCAAGAAGAAGATGAACTTAGATGGGATGACTGTGACTTTGAGCAAACTACAGGCTTACCAACCGATAAAGGGGGCAAGTTTTATGAATTTTTAGGCACTGAGCTTATACCCTACTTGGATACCAGTTACAACACTGCTCCTTTCAAAATGTTTGTAGGATATGACATTACGGCCAATTTTGGAAATTACTTTCTCTTTAAAGACCGTTCAATTTTTAGCGCCTACATTAGCATATCCCCTGTTTTGGCGACCGATATGGAAAGTCGGGTTCCATCAAGACTTTTAGATCTCAAACAAGAAATTTTTTATTCGCTCATCATAGAAAAAGAAAAAACAGAGGATCGCAACCGTATCCTTCAAATGAACAATGCTATAGCCTCGCTGCAAAAAGATAATCTACACTATAGCTTTGATGAGTATGAAGGTCCTGATCATACCTCCATTATGACTTACGGTTTGGGTAAAGCATTTGATGATATTTTTAAACTGTTTAGACCTATAAGTCCGAAAGAGTACAAGCAAAAAATATTGGCTTCAGACGAACCAGTAATCGCATATCTTAATGAGAAATACGATAGAATTGAGAATTTACTTGGTTTTAAAAAAGAAGCTTCTTTAAACGATATCATGGCCATTTATGCAGGTGCTTTGAAAAAAGAAGATTTTGAATCTTTGGGAGAGCTCTCCAAAATTTGCAAAAAGCAATTCCCTGAAACCATGTTGGGCTTCTACATAGAAGGAGAATACCTAGAACTAGCTGGTGAACCCAAAAAAGCAATGAAGGCTTTCGAAAAATCTTTTTTAATGGAAGAGATTGATTTTTTAACTAAAGACATGGCTTTAGAAAAAATCGATGCCCTAAAAGCTGACTTCGGCTTCTGAATTGTTGCTACCTTAGCCCAATGGCTAAGGTAAAAACCGCTTTCTTTTGTCAAAATTGTGGTGCGCAATACCCGAAATGGGTAGGGCAATGTACTGTCTGCAAACAATGGAACACCGTTGTAGAAGAAGTCGTGCAAAAAGCAGCTGCACCATCCTGGAAATCTGGTCAAACTTCAAGAACTTTAGCACCCAAGCCTGTAGCTATACAGGCCATTAAAAATGAAAGAGAAGCAAGACTCGACCTTCAAGAGGTCGAACTCAACAGGGTTCTTGGGGGAGGTCTGGTTCCTGGATCAATGGTACTTGTTGGTGGGGAACCGGGTATTGGCAAAAGCACGCTATTACTACAAATTGCCCTTAAATCAGGATTAAAAACCCTCTACATATCTGGTGAAGAAAGTCAGAAGCAGATTAAAATGCGCGCGGATCGTGTTGAGGCTTTAGGAGACCAATGCTTTGTGTTGACTGAAACCAAAACCCAAAACCTATTTCAACAGTTAGCACAACTAGAGCCAGAATTGGTGATTGTAGATTCCATACAAACCCTACATTCTGATCACATCGAATCCACCGCCGGAAGTGTTTCCCAAATTCGAGAGTGCACTGCCGAACTACTACAGTTCGCTAAAGAAAGTAATACGCCTATTATTCTAGTAGGGCATATTACCAAAGATGGAGGACTTGCTGGACCTAAGATTTTAGAACATATGGTGGATACGGTACTGCAATTTGAGGGTGATCGTAACTACGTATATCGGATATTAAGATCTCTAAAAAATCGTTTCGGTCCTACTTCAGAATTGGGTATCTACGAAATGATGGGCAATGGGTTGCGTGCCGTAGCTAATCCTTCAGAAATGTTAATTTCAAATAGTGAAGAACAATTAAGTGGATCTGCTATCGCTGCCACTGTTGAAGGGCAACGCCCGCTACTTATAGAAGTACAGGCCTTGGTAAGCTCTGCAGTATATGGTACCCCCCAACGCTCTGCTACAGGTTTCAACTTAAAACGCTTGAACATGTTATTGGCTGTTCTGGAAAAAAGAGCTGGATTCAAACTTGGTGCTAAAGATGTGTTTTTAAATATTACCGGTGGTATTTCTGTTGATGATCCTGCTATTGATTTGGCTGTTATGGCGGCTATCTTGTCAAGCAATGCAGATATCCCTATTGAAAAAGGGGTGTGTTTTGCTGCCGAGGTAGGGCTTTCGGGAGAATTACGACCCGTTCAGCGCGTAGATCAGCGTATCTTAGAAGTGGAAAAATTGGGTTTTTCAACCATGTTTATTTCTAAATCCAATACGGTAGTAGGACATAAAAACTCACCCGTAGCCTTACACCAGGTGGCCACAGTTACAGAAGTGGTTGGGCAGTTGTTTGGCTAATAAATATTAAGGTGCTGGATTTGGATTAGCATCATGAATAGCAGCAATGCCTTCCAGTACAGCTTCTGGAAGTGCTATATTAATGGATTCAATATTCTCAGTCAACTGTTCCATAGTAGTGGCTCCTATAATATTGCTTGTCAAAAAAGGCCTTGTATTAACAAAAGCTAAGGCCAGTTGTGCTAATGACAGCCCATGCTCTGCCGCCAAATCCGCATAAGCCTGTGTAGCCCGTACAGCATTATCACCACTATAGCGGCTATAATTAGGGAATAGCGTCATCCGTGCCTTTCTAGGTTGTACCTCTCCTAAGTACTTACCACTAAGCGTGCCAAAGCCCAAGGGTGAGTAGGCCAAAAGGCCAACTTTTTCTCGCATGGATATTTCTGAAAGGCCCACCTCATACAATCTGTTAAGGAGGCTGTAGGGGTTTTGTACAGTAATTACGCGAGGTAGGTCTGGATGCACTTTGCTCTCTTCCAAAAATCGCATAGTTCCCCAAGGCGTTTCATTCGAAAGACCTATGTGTCTAATCTTACCAGCTGTAACCAGTTCACGCAGGGTTTCTAACACTTGGTGAATATTGTCTTCCCAAAAGTCATGATTGTCCGCATCGTAACCGCGTTGACCAAAAAAATTGGTGCCTCTTTCGGGCCAATGTAGTTGATAAAGATCAATATAATCAGTTTTCAAGCGGGTCAGACTACCCTCAACAGCTGTGGTCAACGATTCTCGATCAAATCCTGTAGTTCGAATAAATTTTGAAAAAACAGCTGGACCAACAATCTTCGAAGCCAAAACCACTTTGTCTCTATTTCCTGTTTTTTGAAACCAACGCCCAATAATTTCTTCGGTAACCGCATACAACTCTTTTTTAGGTGGAATAGGATATAGTTCGGCAGTATCAAAGAAATTAACACCCTTATCAAGGGCATAGTCCATTTGCTCGTGCCCCTGTTCTTCAGAGTTCTGTCGGCCCCAGGTCATGGTACCAAGACAGATTTTACTAACGCGTATATTGGTGTTTGGTAAACGGGTATACTTCATCGGTGGTGGGGATTTTTAACCCTTTCAAAAATACATGATCTGCACGCTAACCTGTTATAGGGATTCATTATTTTTCTACCTCCAACAAAATAGGACAATGATCACTATGCTTGGCTTCTGAAAGAATGATAGAACGCTTCAAGCGCCCCTCTAATGCAGCACTTACCATACCATAGTCTAAACGCCAGCCTTTATTATTGGCCCGAGCATTAGCACGATAGCTCCACCAGGTATAGTTATGGGGTTCTTTATTAAAGTGCCGAAAACTATCCAAAAAACCACTATTCATAAAATTTCCAATCCATTCTCGTTCTACTGGTAAGAAGCCTGAAACATTTTTATTGCGTACAGGATCGTGTATATCAATAGCCTCATGACAGATGTTGTAATCCCCACAAATGATAAGATTTGGCCGTGTTTCTCGAAGTTTGTTTACATACTCCTGAAAGTCGGACATATAAGTTAATTTGTGTTCCAATCTATCCAAATTCGTGCCTGAAGGTAAATAAAGGCTCATTACAGAAAGATCACCAAAATCGGCCCTAATATTTCTACCCTCAAAATCCATATAGTCAATACCAGTACCGTACTCCACATGGTCTGCTGCCTGCTTGCATAACAACGCGACACCACTATATCCCTTCTTTTGAGCGCTAAACCAATAGTGATGCGTATAGCCAATAGCTTCCAAAGATGCAGTATCTACTTGCTCTTTTAAAGCTTTGGTTTCTTGTAAGCAAACAACATCCGCATCTACACTTTGAAGCCAGCCTACAAATCCTTTGTTCATCGCGGCTCTTATACCATTTACATTGTAAGAGACAATTTTCATACCCATAATTTGTACTAAAATTAATTATTTTTACCCCATGCGTATTTATTTTAGGGGTATCCTTTTAGGTGCTCTTTGCTTCGCTTGCTTCGGGCATTCTCAATTACAGATTAACGATTCCACCCAAGTTTTGGATGAGGTAACGCTCCTTGAGCAATTCCTCAACAAAAAAGCTGTTGGTATTACTGAGTCTTCTAGTTTAAATATTGCCGATTTACAGCAATTTAGTCCGATTGATTTTGCAGGAGGCCTAAACCAAATTTCCGGTTTGTACTTGCTTTCTGGCGCACTGAACACTAATAGAATAACTATACGAGGCGTTGGTGCGCGAACCCCCTTTGCTACAGATAAACTGCGAATGTACTTTAATGGTATTCCTGTTACCAATGGCACAGGAGTTTCTACAATAGAAGCTTACGATTTTGAAAATATGGGTCGTATTGAAATAGTAAAAGGACCCAAAGGAAGCACTTTGGGGGCCAACTTGGGTGGTGCGATACTCTTGAATACCAAACCCCCTCAGGTAGGCCAAACTTTTCTAGAGAATTCCTTTACGCTTGGTTCCTTCAATACTTTAAAGAACAACCTCGCTTTTCGACATTCCCAATCCAACTTTAACATCAATCTTAGTTACAACCATCTTCAAACCGATGGTTACCGCCAAAACAACTATTTTGATCGCGACGGCCTTTTGCTAACCGCGGCCGTTCGATTAAATCCAAAAAACAAACTAAGTTTTCTGTTGAATCAAATCGATTATGTGGCTGGCATCCCAAGCTCTTTGCATGAAACAGACTTTTCAGAAAACCCTACAAATGCTGCTGCAAATTGGTTAGCCGCACAAGGTTTTGAGGACAATAGATACACCTTAACGGGCCTATCTTACGATCATATTTTTACTGCAACGTTAAGCACCAACCTAAGCCTGTTTTACACCTATTTAGACCATTACGAACCGCGGCCGTTTAATATTTTGGATGAGTTTACCCACGGTTATGGTTTGCGCTCTATTACAAAGGGTGGCTTAGGGAAGGGCGCTTTTGCAATAGGCGCAGAAATGTACCGAGATGAGTACAACTGGCAAACCTTTGACAACCTTTTTGAAGAAAATAATGGTAATGGTAGCCTTCAAGGGTCGCAACTTAGTGATAACAAAGAATTTCGAACGCAGCTGAATCTATTTGGCACCTATACTTTGCCTATTGCAAAACGACTTCAAGGACAGTTGGGTTTAAATTACAATCAAACCCGCTATGATTTTCGAGATCTATTCAATACCGGAATTGAAAACACCTCAGCACAGCGTGACTTTGATCCTATCCTTCTGCCAAGCTTCGGCTTAACCTATACCCTTCCTAAAGGACGCTTCTTTGCCAACGTAAGTCGTGGGTTTTCTAACCCAGGGCTCGAAGAAACCCTAACACCCGATGGTGTTATTAATCCCGATATCGCTCAAGAAAAAGGATGGAGCTATGAAATGGGCACCGTGTTTTCGCTAATGAGAAAAAAACTCAACCTTGAAGCGAGTTACTATCGGATGGATATTAGGGATCTTTTGGTAGCAGAGCGCATTGACGAAGACCAGTTTATCGGAAAAAATGCTGGACAAACAAGGCACCAAGGTTTGGAACTAGACCTGGCCTATCAAGGTCAATTATCAACACAACTGAAAATTGTTCCTCGATTAAGCTATAGCTATAGCAATCACACTTTTGTTGATTTTGTTGATGGCGGAAATGACTTTTCCGGCAACGCCCTAGCCGGGGTGCCAAAACACCGGGTAAACGCTGGTTTTCTATTGAGTCATAACAAAGGGCTTATCATCAATATTAACCACCAATATGTAAGTGGCATTCCATTGAATGATGCCAATGCACTGTCTAGTGATGCTTTTAATGTGGTAAACCTACAACTACGTTATCGTAAAGCTTTGGGAACACATTGGTCTTTAGGCCTAAATGCTGGGGTTAATAATGTATTCGACACCAACTATGCAGCCTCTGTATTGGTCAATGCTAGAGGGTTTGGAGGTCGACAACCCCGCTTCTTCTATCCTGGAAATGGAATTAACTATTTCTCTGGGCTTCAAGTACAGTATCTTTTTTAAACAATAAGGCCTCCGCAACTGGGTGAAAAAGGGATGCGCTTTTCACAATATTGAAAAAACAAGGCTAAAATTGTATTTTTAATAAAAATCAACAATCAAAATTTATTATTTGTGATCAAACGGCATGCAGAGATAGCGTTGATGCTGCCAATCTATTTCAAAATAAACACTACATGACAAAGAATACAATTTACAGTGCAGTGCTTTCTATGCTCCTCATAACTTCTTGTACTACTAAGGAGTGGGAAACCACAGTGTCTTCTCCAGATGGCCAAAACACCATCCAATTCATATTAACAGAGAAGGGGGCTCCTACTTACCAAGTTCTACGAAACACAGCAGTGGTAATAGATACCTCCGCTATGGGGTTCGATTTAAAAGACCAACCCTCACTCAAAGCTAATTTTGCTATCGTCAATGCAACCGTTGGCTCGCAAGACGAAACTTGGGAAATGCCTTGGGGTGAACAGCGCGAAGTACGCAATCACTACAATAGTTTATTAGTGGAGTTACAAGAACAGAAAGCACCCAACAGAAAGCTTAACCTCCACTTTAAAGCTTATGATGATGGTGTTGCCTTTCGTTACGAATTTCCAGAGGAAGAAGGGCGCGATAGTATAACCATTATGGATGAGCACACAGAATTCCAGCTGACGGATGACCATACCGCTTTTTGGATTCCCGGAGATTGGGACATTTACGAACATCCTTATCAAACCACAAAAGTCTCTAAGATAGATGCCCTTCGTATGCGCGACAATCCAGATCTCGCAGCGACTTACATTCCTGAAAATGCAGTGAATACTCCAGTAACTATGCGTTCCTCATCAGGATTGCATTTGGTTTTTCACGAGGCCAACCTTACCGATTATGCAGGGATGACACTTAAGGTTAATCCTGAAACGTTAAAGCTATCCAGTGAACTGGTAGGCTCAAGTCGATTGGGACACAAAGTAAAAACAGCATTACCCGCAAAAACACCGTGGCGTACCCTACAAATTGGAGAGCGTGCGGGAGATCTCATCGAATCCAGAATGATTGAGAACCTCAATGAGCCCAATGTTCTGGGAGATGTACCTTGGTTTACGCCCATGAAATATGTTGGGATATGGTGGGAAATGCATTTGGGACTTTCTACCTGGGATATGGAAGCCACCCAAGACATGAACACTTTTGCCACTTTGGGCAAAGCGCAGACCAGCAGTAAACACGGGGCGACCACAGAAAACACCAAAAAATATATCGATTTTGCGGCGGCTAATGGTTTTGGAGGAGTTTTGGTTGAAGGGTGGAATACAGGCTGGAACTATTGGATTGGCTTTGAAGACCGTGAAGGGGTATTTGATTTTGTAACCCCCTATGCCGATTTTGATATCGATGAGGTCAACCGTTATGCCAAAGAAAAAGGCGTTGAAATGATTATGCACCACGAGACCAGTGCAGCTCCAAGAACTTATGAAAAACAAATGCAAGCCGCCTATGAACTCATGCAAAAATATGGGATGCACTCCGTAAAATCTGGTTATGTTGGCCCCATCATTCCCAAAGGCGAGCACCACCATGGCCAATGGATGGTTAACCACTATCGCAAAGCCTTGGAAACCGCAGCGCAATATGAAGTAGCCGTCAACGCTCATGAACCCATTAAGGCCACTGGGTTGCGACGTACCTACCCCAATGCTATTGCTCGCGAAGGACTGCGAGGGCAAGAATTTAATGCTTGGGCCAGTGATGGTGGCAACCCCCCGGAGCACCTTCCAATTGTGGCTTTCACCAGGATGTTATCAGGACCTATTGATTTTACCCCTGGTGTTTTTGATACCACACTGCCTACCAAGCCCGAAAATCAAATCAATACCACCCTTGCGCAACAATTGGCACTTTACGTGGTAATATACAGTCCTATTCAGATGGCCTGCGACCTCCCAGAGAATTACGAAGGACAACCTGCCTTCCAATTTATAAGGGATGTAGGCGTGGCTTGGGAACAAACCGAAGTGCTCGATGGCGAAGTGGGGGACTTTGTAACCATAGCTAGAGAAGAACGAGAAACTGGACATTGGTTTGTGGGAGCTATCACTGATGAGAACGCGAGAGAAGTTACCATCAATTTTGATTTTCTAGAAGCCGGTAAGACCTACAAGGCACTAGTGTATCATGATGCTGAAGATGCTCATTACGAATCCAATCGAGAAGCTATTATCATTGAAAGTATGGAGCTTACCAAAGCGGATACAAAGACCCTTCGCTTAGCCCCCGGAGGTGGTTTGGCCATTAGCCTTTTGTTGGAATAATCACGTCTTTTTTGATTAGGAATTACGTGGTATCTCAATTTGCAAACACTACGGCAACAAAGCTCGCTTATTGTTGCCTTATGCTTACCATATCCTTGTGCTGTACTGGGTGTTTTCAGAAGACAACCTCTTGGGAGAAGGGCTTAGCTCCGCTAAGAGACCTATCGCAAGTCGATATTTTTAAAAGTGCTAAAGCACCGGCAGTCCTAGTAAACGATTACGATAGCATATTTAAGCCAGCGGAAAAGGAAGCACTTACCAGGCTATTGATCAACTACGAGGATAATACAAGCAGGCAGATAGTGATAGTTACCGTACACCATCTATATGACTATCAGGATATACAACGATTGGCAACCGATTTAGGAAACTATTGGGGAGTAGGTCAAACCGAGGAAGATAATGGCCTACTACTCTTGCTCTGTAAACCAGAAAGGCAGATAGCAATTGCCACAGGCTTAGGTACCGAACAGGTTTTGACAGATAGTATATGTAAAAGGGTTATTGATCACCATATGATACCGTATTTTAAGGAAGAGGCCTATTTTAAAGGTATTCAGGAGGGAGTACTAACACTAATTTCTAGATGGAAGTAATAC
>JBCDGY010000072.1:0-12579 GCA_039414375.1 Bacteroidota bacterium
AAAAGATACCTCTTCCTTGGTAATAGGGGGGCGTGGGGCTTATGCCGACTGGATTTTAAGGGCCTTAGATGATGAAGCACTTCAAAACAGCCAGGCCTCTTTTTTCGATGTTATTGCAAAGTACCATCATCGGTTCAACGAGAATAGTCAGATCAAGGGAACTGCCTATTGGAGTCGCGATGATTTTAGCATTACCTCTGACTCTCTTTTCAATTACAGCAATAGGTTAGCTTCTGTGAGGTGGGACCATCGCCACAGCGAAAAAACACGCGGTGTTTTACTCGCTGCCCATAGTGATTATCGTTTTGGTATCGACTTTGATGCCGAAGGGAATACGGATTTTGAGTTGGATTACAGTATTAATGAAACCGAACTCAAATATCATCTTAATACGCAGATGGGTGCTCATTCTCTAGATTTTGGGGTGTCTTCAAAGTATTACTCAGTAAATCCCGGCAGTGTAGGTCCAGCAGGTTCAGAATCAGATATTATACCAGTGTCAATAGATACGGAACAGGCTGTTGAGGCAGCTATTTTTATAGGGGACTCTTTTGATATCACAGAGAAATTGAGCGCAAGCGTAGGATTGCGTTATCCTTTTTTTGCTGCTCTGGGGCCTGGGAATCAGAGAACTTATGCCGATGGGCAACCCAGGAATGAAGCCACAGTCATCGATACTTTAGACTATGGAGGAGGAGCAGTTGTGGAAACCTATGGAGGTCCGGAGGTACGCTTTTCTATGCGCTATTTACTAGGTCCTGATTTTTCTGTCAAGGCAAGCTTTAACAATGCCTATCAATTCATTCATACTTTAACAAATAACACTACCGTCTCTCCTATAGATACTTGGAAATTATCGGATCTTAATATTGAACCACAAACGGGATATCAAGCCTCTCTTGGATTATATAAAAACTTTGAAGACAACATGTTTGAATTAAGTCTCGAAGGCTATTATAAAGAGATGGATAATGTCCTGGATTTTAAAACTGGTGCTGATTTATTTTTGAATGAGAATGTGGAAACTGAGGTACTCCAAGGAGACGGTAAAGCCTATGGGGTGGAGCTACTTTTGAAGAAAAGTAGGGGTAAGCTTAATGGATGGTTAGGATATACCTATTCTAGATCTTTATATCGATTTGATAGTCCTTTTAGTGAGGAGCGCATTAATAACGGGGAGTTTTTTCCCTCCAATTTTGACAAACCCCACGACGTTAGCCTGATCGCAAATTACAAGCTTACAAAGCGCTACAGCCTATCTGCTAATTTTGTCTACCAAACTGGACGTCCAGTCACCTATCCAATTGGAACCTTCAGATTTAACAATGCAGACTTTGTGGCGTTTAGCGAGCGTAATAAGTTTCGAATACCAGATTTTTACCGCCTAGACCTAGGGGTAAATATTGAAGGAAATCATAAAAAGAACAAATTGGCACATAGCTTTTGGACAATTTCTGTTTACAATGTTCTGGGTCGTAACAACCCCTATTCCGTCTTTTTTGTAACAGAGAATGGAGAGGTAAGGGCATTGCAGAGCTCTATTTTTGCTATTCCAGTACCTTCTATTACTTATAACTTTAAGTTTTGATATGATGCGAAATATTATAAAAAGAGGTTGTATATCATCCATTTTAATAGGCACAATGGGATTGATGCTATTTTCTTGTGTTGAAGAGTTTGAAGCAAAAACTCCTTCTTTTGATAGTATTTTGGTCATAGATGCCACCCTTACCGATGAGCTTAAGACACAAGAGGTTAAGCTCGGCAGAACGTCTCCTTTAGAAAACGATACTATAGTCTCCGAAGGTGGTGCTCAAGTGAGTATTGTAGACGACCAGGGCTTTAACTTAGCTTTTAACGAAACGGATAGCGGGACTTATCATTCTTCAACCATATTTGCAGCAGTAGCCGGTAGATCCTATACCCTTTCTATTGTTACGGCAGATGGAAAGCGCTACAGTTCTGAAGCTACCATGATGCCCCAAGCTGTGGATATTGGCGGCATTGAGGCCAAAAGAATGACCAATGGTTTCGACCAAGAGGGAGTCGGTATTTTTCTAGACGCAGAAGCGGTTAATAAAGATGCCTTTTTGAGGTATGAGTACGACGAGACCTATAAAATTATTGCCCCAAGGTGGGAGCCTTTTGATTTTGAAGTCGTGCATTATATTGCCTGTGATACCATTCCTTATCAAGTAGATAGAAAGTTAAGAGAGGAAGAACAACGGGTTTGTTTTGGTACTGCATCCTCAACGCGTGTTATCCAGGCCTCAACAATAGACCTAGAAGGTACGGCTGTTGAAGGGAAAGAGATTCGATTTGTGTCTAGAGATAATTATATTATTTCGCATCGTTACAGTATAAACGTAAAGCAATTCACACAGACTCCCGAAGCGTATTACTTTTATAATCAATTAGAGGCTTTTTCGTCCTCGGAGAGTATATTTTCACAGGTACAACCGGGTTTTTTAGAAGGTAACGTTTTTTCTCAAACAAGCGCTAATGAACAGGTCTTAGGGTATTTTGAGGTTGCTGCAGTACGTACCAAACGGCTTTATATGAATTATGCAGATTTGTTTCCGGAAGAGCCATTGCCTCCTTATCCCTTTGGTTGTGGATTCATAGGTAATCCACCGTTGTATTCAGAAGGTTATCATTGTGATGGTTACCTTTCTTGTGATGGTGATTGTTCCTCTCCATTGATTGAGGCAATCTTAGCAGACCAAATTACCTTTGGCGCAGACAATGAGGAGGATCCTTTTTATCCTTTTTTTACATGGCCCCGGGGTTGTGGCGATTGTACATTATTGGGCAGTAATGTAGTACCTGAATTTTGGATAGAAGAATGAAGTACATAAGATCAATTTTAGCCATTACGCTTTTAATTACGCTCTCAGGGTGTATAGAGGAAGTGGATTTGGGTCTTGGAAGAGCCGGACAATTGGAACCCTCACTTATCGTTGAAGCAACACTTACCAATGAGAATAAAGCACATCGCGTTGTGCTGAGTCGCATGGACACCGTTTTTTTAGATACCCAAATCGATTCTACCTATAATCCATTTTTACCAAATTTTGAGATAGATCGAGATTTTGTCAATTATGAAACCAATGCTACGGTTTCGGTCGTGGACAATAACGGCGTTCGTTATAATTTCTTAGAAATTGAAGATGGGGTGTATGAATCTGAAATGGCTTTTGCAGCCCAAGAAGGGCAAACCTATAAACTGGAGATCAATACGGTAGATGGTGCGCGTTTTGAATCTCAAGAAATGGCTTATGCCGGGGAGTCGGAACTTACGGATATTTATGCCGAAAAAACCGTTAGCGGTACCGGTGTGGAGGGATTGGGAATCTACATCGACAATAGACCCATTTCAGGCAACACCGATAATTTCAGATATACTTATGATGAAACCTATAAGATTATTGCTCCCTTGTGGTCGGCTTTTGAATTTAGATTAAGCAACTATGATCCATGTGCTATTCCAGTGCAATACACCTTAGAGATACGTCCTAGGGAAAGAGAAGAAAGGGTTTGTTACCGTACGGATAGATCGAATAGTATTATACAGGCAAAAAGCAGGCTAGAATCCTCCGGTTTAAACCGACAAATGATTCGATTTTTAGCCAAAGATAACTTTGCCATTTCTCACCGTTACAGTATTGAAGTGAGCCAAATGGTATCTTCAAATACTTCCTTTAGTTTTTATGAGCAGTTGAATGCTTTTAGTGAACAAGGAAATCTCTTTTCCCAAGTACAACCCGGATTTATAGAAGGCAATATTGTAGCAATGGATGGAGATGAAAGAGCGGTTATAGGCTTTTTTGACGTGGTGTCAGTTAACAAGCGCAGGTTATTTTTTAATTATGAGGATTTCTATCCTGGGGAGCCGCTGCCGCCGTATGTTTTTAACTGTAACGAGCAAAGTGTACCGGAATCACACGAATCGTATTGTTCAACTAATCCATCGGCCAACCCTTGTCCACAGTCTATCATCGAAAGGGTTAATCTGGACCTTATTGACTTTGTGCGTGCAAATTCCGAGGGGATTGGCTCTTGTCCAGGGCCTCATATTTTTACGAATAATATTTGTGGTGATTGTACCTGGTTAGGGAGTAATGTAGTACCAGAATTTTGGACGGAAGAATGAAATACAAACCATTCACTACTGTTATGATCTCATTATTAGCATTTGCAGGATGTGTGGAAGAGGTAGATTTGGGTATTGGTCAAGTAGGCGAGTTGGAAGCCTCACTTATAGTCGAGGCCACGCTTACTAATGAAACCAAGTTGCATCGCGTGGTGCTCAGTCGCATGGATACTATTTTTTTGGATACCCAAATCGATTCTACCCATAATCCATTTTTGCCTAGTCCTGATATCAATCGAGATTTGGTCAACTATGAAACTAACGCTACGGTATCGGTTGTTGATAATAGTGGTATTTGGTATAATTTTTCAGAAATCGAAGATGGGGTGTATGAATCAGATGTGGCTTTCGCTGCCCAACAAGGGCAAACCTATAAGTTAGAGATTAATACCGAGGATGGTACTCGATTTTCTTCAGAGGAAGTGGGTTATATGGGAGCGTCCGAACTAACGGATATTTATGCTGAAAAAACGGTTAACGGTAATGGTGTAGATGGGTTGGGTATTTACATCGATAATCGCCCTATTTCTGGTAATGCGGATAATTTTAGGTATACCTATACCGAGACTTATAAAATTATCGCCCCGTTATGGTCCCCTTTTGAATTCCGATTGAGTAACTATGACCCATGTGCGGAACCAGTAATATATACCTTGGAGATTATTCCGCGTGAGCGAGAGGAACGAATTTGTTTTCGTACTGATATATCGAACAGTATCATACAAGCAAAAACCCGACAAGGATCTCCTGGCTTAAATCGACAAATGATCCGGTTTTTAGGGAAAGATAATTTTGCCATTTCTCACCGTTACAGTATCGAAGTGCGTCAAATGGTATCTTCGAATGCTTCTCATAGTTTTTATGAGCAATTGAATGCTTTTAGTGAACAAGGCAATCTGTTTTCGCAAGTACAACCTGGTTTTTTAGAAGGAAATATTGCATCCTCAGATGGAGATGAAAGTGCTGTTATTGGCTTTTTTGATGTGGTGTCTGTTAACAAACGTAGGTTGTTTTTTAACTATGAAGATTTTTATCCCGGAGAACCACTGCCCCCCTACGTTTTTAACTGTAACGAGCAGAGTGTTCCAGAAACCCATGCTTCAGATTGTACCGAAGATCCTCCCACTGATAATTGTCCACAATCTATTATCGAAAGGGTCAATTTAGATCTTATTGATTATGTGCGTCCCAATTTGTAAGAGCTCGGCTCTTGTCCTGGCCCACATATTTTCACGAATAATATTTGTGGTGATTGTACGTGTTTAGGGAGCAATATAGTACCTGAATTTTGGGTAGAATAATAAAGGTTATGAGACAAATGAAAAAAGTAGTTTTTGGTTTTTTAGTGTTGCTTACGGCATTGGGTTATTCACAATATATCGTAGATACGCCACAGGAAGTGGAAGATTTAAAAAAACTACCCCAAGAAAAGGCATATCTATCATATACCGGTCCTGTGGTATTCTCTGGTGAGTATTTGTATTATAACTTCTATTGCTTCAATGCCCAAAATAGCAGGCGTAGTGCGACCAGTAGGGTGGGATATGTCGCATTGGTTAATGATCAAGGGGATTACGTCTTAGAGCAGAAAATAAAATTACAAAGGGGCTTAGGGCAAGGAGATTTTTTTGTAACCACCGAAATACCATCAGGACATTATAAACTGTTGGCATACACCCAATGGATGAAAAATAATGGACTCGCTCAGGTATTTAAAGGCGATTTGGCCATTATTAACCCTTATTTAGGTGACCAATCTGGATTGGAGATCGCAACCGATACTATGGCGATTACGCAAATGAGTCCGCTCCCTCCCGAAAGCAAATCGATGGATAATAGCACTTTAGACCTCACTTTAGAGAAGGATGTTTTTGGTTCTCGAGAACAGGTCAAGCTAAGCCTAACGAACTTTAAAGGGGAGTTAGGAGCAGGTGCTTACACCGTCAAAGTAGCAAAGAGAGATGTTTTAAATAACGCAATTAGTACAATGAACGCCACTGCTTTTGCAACATCATATTTAAATGTGCCTAAGCAAGTCGATCTTCAATTAGGCGACAGCTTGTTTTTACCAGAACAAAGAGGGGCGCTACTCTTCGGACATGTTAAGCATAAAGAAACTGGTTTGCCAGGCAAAGACCTACCTGTTGTTGTTTCTTTTCCAGGTACTGAGTTTTTACTGAAGTTCGCTACAACCGATGCCAATGGCAACTTCTACACTTATCTGCGCAAAGACTATAAGGATGCCAAAACGATGATACAAGTAGCTGAAAACAGCGATGAATATATAGTAACGCTTGGTAGGTTTAACAAATTGGATGCCTCTACATTGGATTTCAAAAAAGTTCCTTGGTCCACAGCATGGGCAGATGAAGTAAAAACACGCAGTGTACAAAACCAGATCGAAAACCAGTTTTTTACGCTTAAGCCGGACTCGCTCTTACTTGGTGACCCTATTGACCCTTTTGATGGCGGTATTCCTAAAATTTTTGCCTTGGACGACTACACACGCTTTCCAACTTTTCAAGAGACTTTAGTAGAGATTTTAAATAACGCAGGGTATCGTTCCGATGGTAAAGGAGGAGAATATATTAGAATAGCCCAAGATTTTGAGAAATTTAACGAAGCGTATAATGACTATCCGGCCATCGTGCTCTTCGATGGGGTGTTTATATCAGACCATGCTACAATCAAAACCTTTGATGCGAGAAGGATTGAAAAAATAAGGGTGGTACAAGATCAGTTTCGGCTAGCAGGCAAAGATTATCAAGGCATGATGGCTGTAGAGACCTTTGAAGGAGATTATTATGACGAACACCAACCAAACAATGGATTAAAAACAGCTTGGACGATGCCAACTCCGAAAAAAAACTATTACAAACAGACTTATACTGCTGATGGCGCTACTGCTGGGCGTATACCAGATTACCGTACCGTATTGTTATGGGAACCCAGTGTTATAGTCGAAGGGGCAGGGCAGGATTTTAGTTTTTTCACCTCTGACGTCAAAGGAACTTTTGAAGTGGTACTTGATGGCTTTACTTCTTATGGAAAGCCGATTTATCTATCAAAGACTTTAGTGGTCGAATAATGATCTAATGCCTATATTCAAGGCTTTGCTTTCAGCTAAAAGCCAAATTGAAAATACTTAAAAGGTCTTTACAAGAATTGTAAAGTTGCTGATATGGTATTCTGATAGGCTAACAGCACTGGCTTTCTAATCCCTATGGTTAATGCTTTTAAAGTCTTTGTTTCATCCTTTGCAGCCTTCAACCTTGGTCCATGGTTTGGGAACGGTATGTTATAAAGAGTTTAAGCCTTCATTAGACCTCAGTGACTATGTTTACTGTTATTGGCAGCTGAGTTCAGCAGAACCTCTAGAGCATGAATTTCAGTATCGGGTGGTCTCTGATGGATGCATTGATATTCTGATCAATCGCTTTGAAAGCAAGGTCTATATCACAGGTTTTTCCAAACACTATTTGGAATACAATTTGGGTAGGGCGTTTGACTACATTGGTATAAGATTTTATCCATTTCAATTTCCTTTGCTTTTTGATATTTCAGCAGCACAATTGGTAGACACTTTTGTTAATCTTGAAGCGTTACTACCGGATTTAAACGCTAACATTCAATCTAAGATCTGCACTGGTGATCAGGATTGGCAGCAACAGTTTGATCTTCTCTTAAAGCATCATCTTACAAAACCCAATAGGATCTCAAGTTTAGACGCAAGACTGATAAATGCTATTGACCAAATTTTAAGGTCAGGTGGTAATACCCCGATTCACCGGCTAAATCTTGCATTGAGCCAAAGACAATTGAGGCGTTTTTTTAAATTCTATTTTGGCGAATCCCCTAAAGTTTTTGCTAAAGTACTTCGGTTTCAAAATGTTCTGAAGGCTTATATGTCGCAACAAAATGGTATTGATGAAAGCGTATTCTACGAAACGGGCTATTATGATCAAGCCCATTTTATAAGAGATTTCAAACGCTTTTATGGAGTAACCCCATCTCAAGTTTTTGGGGACTATTAAACTTGTCCGTTTTGTACAATGGCTTTTCCCGGAGCAACAACAACTTTGTATGGAACTAAAAACCAAAGCCAATGAAAAAATGTATGCTAACGCTGGTTGGACTGCTGTTGTCAGTAACCCTGTTTTCGCAATCATCATTAATCACTAAAAAAGGAAAATACATGAAACTCAATGCCGGTATTATTACCTCAAAAATCAAAGAAACCAAAACCTTTTATCAAGAGGTGCTAGGATTTGGAATTACTTTTGAGAATGACTTTTATCTACTCATGCATACGCCCAATCGGGAAGCTGAACTCAGTTTTTTATTACCGAATCATCCGAGCCAACAACCGCTATTTCATCCCGTATTTCAAGGCAAGGGAGTCTATTTAACTATAGAGGTAGCTGACGTGGATTCGCTATATGAAACAATGATAGATAAAGGAGTTTCTATCGCTATTCCTTTGAGAGATGAACCATGGGGCGATCGACATTTTGCCATCAAAGATCCCAATGGTATTGGTATCGATTTGGTCCGCTACACCCCGCCAACATCAGTAGAGAAATAAGGGGCAACAGCTCCGGTACTATCCCCTATTTAGTTCCAACTGGCTGGTTTATCAGTACTATAGGGTGCTTTGGAAAAAGTTAAACAACACTTGGATGAAGATATGGATGGTATGATTACAAATATCGGAGCACCATATTCATTGATATTTTACCTTTTTACTTACCCGTGAATTAAGATTGTTATACCTTGTGGCAATTGTAACGCAAACAAGGTATTTCTTTATAGTTTGATCAAAATAACTACTGTTTTAAAACGTTTTCTAAACTTTACTTTAAAACCGGAAATCATACAATAAATATTCTAAGTTTAAGCGTAGTATAACTTACTACAGCCTCCCATTTCATAACATAAACCTGACCAAAAATGAAGCTAAAATTACGTTTAGGGCTATCACTTATTGCCCTCTTAAACCTACCATTATTTGCACAAGAAGATTACCGATGGGACAATGTGGCCATAGGTGGCGGGGGTTATGTGGTTGGTGTTGTAGTCCATCCAACAGAACCAGATCTGGTTTACATACGAACCGATATCGGTGGTGTTTTTAGATGGGATAATGTTAATCGCAAATGGATTAATCTTAATGGTTGGATAAGTCCTGATAAAGAGAATTTATTTGGTGTCGATGGAATTGCCTTGGACAAAAGTAATCCTGATATCGTTTATGCCTGCTTGGGAAAATATGCGCCGAACACAGAAGCAGGCGATGCAGGTATCTATAAATCGAATGATAGAGGGGTAACTTGGGATAGAGTGCACGCAACGCCATATGGTGGCAATTGGATTTTTAGATGGTGTGGAGAACCGATTGCTGTAGATCCTAACAATGGCAACTATATTTATAGCGGTACTAGAAGGGATGGTTTAGTTAGGAGTACCAATGCGGGAAATAATTTTGATAAAGTAACTAGTGTTCCTAATGGTTTTACTGGCGATCCTAATAACCCATGGCCAGGAGCTAACGCTTCAGATGGTAATACGAATAACCCTATTGGTATTAGAACAGTAGTAATTGATCCTTCCGAAACAGTTAACGGAAGGTCTAAAAATGTTTATGTCGGGGTTTATGGTACAGGAATCTATAGTAGTAATGATGGGGGCAATAGTTTTAACCAAATGGCCGGTGCCCCTTCCGATGTAATGTCAATGGCGATCCGTGCAAATGGGAATTTGTATGTTACCACACTAAATAACAATGTTTGGAAATATGATGGAAACTGGCGAAATCTTAATGCTCCAACGGACGCTTGGGGACGATTTAATGCAATCGCTGTGGATCCATTTGATGACAATAATATTTATGTCGCAACTTGTTCTCAAGATCCATATATGAGATTGTATAGAAGTACCGTAGATGGATATGATGGAGATCCTCAAACACTGGATTGGACTTCGGTTTATCCCTTCGATAATACAGCAACAGTAACCGATAATACATGGCATAAAGGCCAATTGAATTTCTTTCAGGCAGCGACTTCGGCCTTAGCTTTTGATCCTCACCATCAAGGAAAATTGTTTTCAACCGATTGGTATCAAGTTTGGGTAACGGAGAAGGCATGGGATGCTGTAGTTCCCTTCAGAAACGAAGTTAAGGGTCACGAAGAGGTTGTTCCTTTGGCGATATGTACGCCACACGTGGGTGTTCAGTTATTTTCAGGTCATGGGGACGTAACAGGATTTAAACATGTAGATCAAGATGAACTTCCAGAATCGAGATTAGTAGATAAAGCAGAGTGCACAGGTATTGATTATTGTGAAGATCAACCCAATAGAATGGCTATTGTTACCGCCAATTCTTGGTATGGCGATGGAACAGAGATTTTCACATCTACCAATTCTGGAGATGATTGGACCGCTATGACAGTTCCAGGGGAGGGTAGAAATGGAAAAATTGCAATTGCAAGTAACGATCCCAATAACCTAGTATATCTTTTCGGGGGTTCAATACCTTATTATTCTGTTGATGGAGGTGGTTCCTGGTTGGCCTCAAACGGAGCGCCAGACTCCGCTTTATCTACAACATATATGTATCAATACGATAATCCGCTAATCTCAGATAGAACAGCCAATAATACTTTTTACCTATTAGATCGTCAGGGCGGTTTATTATATCGCAGTGTAAATGGCGGACAAAATTGGGCAATCAGGAGCTCTGATTTACCGGCTTCTGGCAATTGGGGAAATCTTGTTGCAGGCTGGGGTGATACGAATAACAGAATGGCGGTAAGTCTAGAAACAGACGGCTTATGGTTGTCTACAGATAGTGGTGAGAATTTCATTAAAGACAATTATTTCTCAAACGCTAGAATGGTGGCTATGGGAAAAGAAAAAACGGGTAATAGTTATCCGGCGCTATATGTATTTGGAGTGCATAATGGACAATGGGGTGTTTATAGATCGGATAACTTTGGGTCGTCGTGGTTCCGAATCAACGATAATACCACTTATGTTGGTAATAGTGTCACCTATATGGGGGCTGATAGACAAGAATATGGGAGAGTATATATCGGTAACAACGGAAGCGGGTTGTGGTACGGTGAAATCGCAGATTCGGATCCTCCGAGCTGTATTGTTGGATCAACTTGCGATGATAACAACGCAACTACCGAGAACGATGTATACAAAGAAGACTGTATATGTGCTGGAGATCCTATAGATGAACCAATATGTACAGTTGGCGCCTCTTGCAATGATAATAATGATAATACGGAGAATGATGCGTATAATGAAAACTGTATATGTGCTGGAGATCCTATAGATGAACCAATATGTACTGTGGGAGCCCCTTGCAATGACGGTAATGATAATACAGAGAATGATGTATACAATGAAGACTGTTTATGCATAGGAGAACCCATGTCTGATCCAATATGTACTGTGGGGTCGTCGTGCAATGATGGCGATGCTAATACAGAGAATGATGTATATAGTGAAGACTGTTTATGCATCGGAGATCCAGTATCTGATATCATAGGTGAAGACCTAGATATTGACGATGGTGAAACTACCTTCATTCAAGAGTTTTTGGTATACCCTAATTCCTCCGATGGAAATTTTCAGGTGGACATAACTTTAAAGGAAACCGGTGAAGTTGCCTTAAAACTATTTAGCATGGATTCCAAAAGCTTAATTGTTCAACGAATGGGAATGGCAGCACCTAAAATCAAAATGGATTTCGATATCACCTTGGCTTCTGGCAGTTATTTGCTAATATTAGAAACCCTAAATGGAAGTGAAATACGGAAGCTATTGATCGATTAAAGGAACCATCATAAGGTACCTCCTATTGGATGAAGCCCTAAATTAAGATTTCCATCAAACGCTAAGACTTTTTATAGCTGTTAAAAAGGGCGCGAATTCTTGCCAAGAGCCGAAACCCTAGGGATAAGGTTAATGAGGTTTATATCAACGATCCCGTTGTTGCAGTTGGAGAAGGCAATATTTCTTTGGATCTTATTTTTAAAGAAAAGTATGTTGCCATGTTTTTGCATCCAGAGTCTTGGGTAGATGCAAGACGTTACGACTATGCCTATGATGATATGACCTTACCTGAGAATAATGCATTAGATACCTTCATCAGAAGGTTTGACTATCCAGACGTGGAGATTCAACGAAATCGTAGCAATGTCCCAGAGGTTACCCTGCTAACCAGAATATGGTGGGATAATAACTAGGACTTAGGGCAGTAGCTTAATAGTAAAGAACATTCACGGGGTAGTGTTTCATTAACTGTGTCAATTTTGGGTCTGTAAATTAAACTCTGTCTTTTGACTCAATCCCTTTGGGGCTAGCCCCAAAGGGATTAGTGTTTAATATCAGTGGTATCCTGTCGCCAAATT
>JBCDGY010000073.1:0-12396 GCA_039414375.1 Bacteroidota bacterium
AACTGTCCGAAAAACAGGGAAGCCTTCAAAAACAGGGAAGCCTTCATAATATCTTCTGAAGTTTGGTGTTTGATAGCGACATCAAGTATGACAAAGTGGTGTCTCTAGTACGCATCCTTTATGTAGTTAATGGTACGAGCAGCTACCTAAACCAGACAAACCTTACCTTTACAACAAGATGAGCACCTTTTAAAACCATATCACATGACCCTTTCACCGATCCCTTTTGTACTAGCATTGCTATGTGCTTTTACTATTGCCGCACAAACCGATTTTGAAGGAACCATTACCTACAATATCAAGTTTCAAGACAAAACTGGTAAGATGACCGATGCCCAAGCGGCTTCTTTTATGGGGATGGAACAAACCTACTATCTTAAGGGAAACCATTATAAATCGGTGATGGATGGCCACCTTAAAATGACCCAATACTATACGGGCAAAGACACCTTGTATAGCACCATGGCTGGGGTTAACGCCTTAATCTATATTGATGCCAAGCAAAACAAAGAAAAGGTCATTTCTTCCAATATTACCAAAGGCCAAGAAGTGGTAGCAGGTTACCCTTGTGATGTATTGGAGATCAAAACGGATAAGAGTACGACCACCTATTACTTTAGTCCCGAGATACGGACAAACCCCGAGGGATACGCCAATCACAATTACGGATTATGGGCTTATTGCTTGGAACAAACCAAGGGGGCCTTACCCCTCAAGACGACTATCACCTCTGCGGAGATGCAATTGTCCATGGAAGCGAAAACGGTAGCTGCCGGCCCGTTGGAAGACACCATTTTTGAATTGCCAAAAGACTTGCCGTTGATGAAAAGCCCCGAAAATAGATAAAAGCTATTTTAAAGTAGTCAGGTGTATTTAACGCTTTGGTATCGTTTTTCCAGATCAATTCTAAGCACCTAGCTGACTTTTCCAATAGAACCATTGGCGGTAGGATAGAGCGTAAAGGTTTTTTCAGGAGTCAATCCAGGCTCAGGCCGATGCGAAACGTATAAAATAGCCGATTGGGTGACTGCTGCATAGCGGTTGACGAGGTTCACAAACAAGCGCGCATTGATATCGTCCAGGCCTGTAGTCGGTTCGTCCAATATCAGCAAAGGCGGGTGTTTGATCATAGCGCGGGCGGTCATCACCAGGCGTTTTTCCCCTTCGCTCAGGTCCCGAAAATAGATAGAAGCCTTGGCTATCGGCAGCATTTGCAGCCAAGCTTGGGCCGTGCGCTGTTCTGCTTTGGTGGGTTTGCGGTACAGCCCAACAGAATCGTGAAGACCAGAAAGGAGCATCTCCATAACGGTATGGTATCCCTTAAAACCATCGATCATCGCAGGAGAAAAATAGCCAATATGCTGCTTTAACTCCCATACACTTTCACCATGACCCTTTTGGTACCCAAAAAGGATAATATGCTGCCCATATCCTTTATGACTATCCCCTGTGATGATTTGTAGCAGGGTGCTTTTGCCACTTCCATTGGGACCCTGGAGTTGCCAGAAGGTTCCTGGGGTAATGGTCCAGCTAATATCCGTAAGTACTTGTCGCCCATTGAACTGTACAGATACCTCTTGAAACCGTACCAGTTCGGTAAGCGAAAGGGTACTCGGGGCGATTGGGGGAGGGATGTCTAGTTCGTCAATATCCGCGCTAGTTTGGGGTTCGCTTAAGTCTGTGCGTTTGAGCTGCCCCTGCACTAGGTCGTAGTGATGGGTAATAAATGGAAAGCAATCTGCCCGGCGATTCACAAGTTGCACAATAGTCATGGTATCGCGATACTGGGCAATGGTGGTAGCCAACTGCTGTTGCGCTTCTTGATCTAGCCCATCAAAGGGATCTACCAATAGCAGCACTTCAGGTTTCTGTTGGAGTATCCAATACAGTAGCGTCTTTTTGCGCTCCCCACTGCTCATCGATCGTAGCGATTGTCCGTTATGCGAAGTCAAAGGAGGAGTGTCTCTACGAGCTTCTAAGTCTAAATAGTACGCCAGTTGGGCAGTGGATACTTCCCCTACTTGGTGCTGGGTAAGCCAATGCAGTTGCGGATAAGTACCAGCCAAAAGGTCGCGTACTATCGCATCAGGATTGGTTCGGTTGTGTAATAGTACTGAAGTGTGGGTTGGTTTCACCTGAGTTTGATTGGCCTAAAAAAAAACTATCCTTCGTTTATGGTATCAATAGGATCAATACTTGTCAAACACCATGCGATCCCCTATTTGAAGACCCCATTGGTCCGCTAGTCCTGCATTGATTTCCAATACATATTTTACCGGTACCTGGGAGGGTAGACTCCGCTCATCAAAAGGCTGGGCATTTTTTTGAAAGCTGGCAATCTGCTGCGCTTCATCAATAAAAATGATGTCCAAGGCAATGGCGGTATTCTTCATGTAAAAGGAATGTAGTGCCACATCAGGAAAGATAAAAAGCATCCCCTGGTCAGCAGCCATGGATTGGCGATACATGAGTCCTATTTCCACTTCGTAATCGGTTTCGGCAAACTCAATGTCCATGGTTTGCATAAGGGAGTCCACCCGAAAAAACTGCAGCTGCCCTTCCTTGGTAAAGCCTATGGGTTCGGTGGAGAGCGACTCCCCATCGGTACGCTGTTTGCAACAGCAGAGCAAGAGTAATAGGGCTACTATAATGCCAATATATCGTGCCCTTGCCATAACTATGCTTGTTGTTTTGTAGGCCTAAACATGAGGTATAAACCGATAAGCACAAAAGGAATGCTCAACCATTGCCCTGTGGTAAAAGTACCCCAGGTTTCCTCAAAGCCCCCTTGACTCTTCTTATAATATTCCAACACAAACCGAATAGGTCCCCACATAATGGCTAGCCAAAAGCCAAAAAGGAATCCTTCTTTTTTAGGGAGATTCGTCTTCTGATACATCCAGAAATACATGATAACGAACAAAACAATATAGCCAAAGGCCTCGTATAACTGCACGGGATGGCGAAAGGGAATCGCTTCTAAAATAGTGGCGTATTCTGGATTGGTGGCTATCGCCTTATACGCATCACTAGCGGTGCTTTCTTTGGTCAGTTGCATGGCGCGGTAGCCCGGCATATCGTCGGAGTCTCTTATAAAACGCGTTGCAAAGGCAAAAGAGGCGTCTACAGTTTTACCATTGATTTCGGAGTTAAAAAAGTTACCCAGTCGCACAAGCGCCCCGCCAATAGCACAGGTAATCGTAACCCGATCTAAGAGCCAGAGTACCCTCATGTCTTTGTATTTCCGGGAAAGCAACCATAGTCCGATAACACCCGCTATGGCAGCCCCGTGACTTGCAAGCCCCGTGAACCCTGTAAACTCATAACCCTTAATAAAACCAAATAATTCTGAATCGGCCTTCTCTCTAATGGGTAACAAAATTTCAACTAGGTGATCTTGATAATAGGCCCAATCGTAAAAAAAAACATGTCCCAAACGCGCTCCGAGCATAATAGAAACCACGCAATACACAAACAAGGCGTCTAGCTTTTCTAGAGACTTGTTTTCTTTATTAAAAATGCGCTTCATGATATACCAACCCAGTACAAAGGCCAATATCCAAAGCATATTGTAATATTTAATTTGAAGCACCCCAATTTTAAAAAGGGTGTCGTCGGGATTCCAGGTAAACCCAAGAAAATACATGAGCTGTAGTTTTGGGACGAAGATAGCCATTTCGTACATAGTCCATGGCCATATTTTGATGCCATAGATTTTGTACAGGGACTGCTGGAGGCCTACAGCTACTAAAGAAATGCCTTAAAAAGGGTATTTAACCTTCATAATGTAGCAGTTGACAACATAAATTATTGATACGTTGGGGTGGGAATTATTTTTGTATTTATCCCAAAAGTACCAAGCATGCGATTATCGGCTGCTGCCAGTATATTACTTTTTGCATTGGCGCCCCTCTTTTTAGTAGGGCAAGTATCCGAAGAATGCCCTACGGCAATACCCATCTGTAGCAACACGCCAATCAATGGAGGGACGAACGGATATGGGGCCGATGACTTTCAGGGTGCCGCTACTTCAGGCTGTTTAGAGCGTACTGTTTCTGGTGCCATCGAATCCAATTCGGCATGGTATCGCTTTCGCACCGGTGCTTCCGGACAATTGGGCTTTAATATTGGGCATAATACCGACGAAGACTGGGATTTTGCATTATATCAAACCGACAATTGCAATAACTTGGGAACGCCTATTCGCTGTAACTTCTTTGACAATAGGGACGAAAATGCATTTATTGGCGTAGGAGAAGACCCTTCTGGAGCTTTAGATAATACCCAATATGAGACCTGGCTAGATGTTGCCCCAGGGCAGGACTACTACTTACTTATTAATAATTTTAGCGCGAGCAATACCGGATTTTCAATACAGTTCTCCGGTCAGATCTTCGTAGACTTTCCCAATACCGCTTTAGACTGCTCGATTGTAACGAATTTATTAGGCCCTCCCATAGCAGTTTGTGAGGGTGACACTGTTATTTTAGATGCGACCACCACCAATGCTACTTCTTATGTGTGGTCTGAAAATACAGGGAGTGGCCCTGTTGAAATTACGGGCGAGACAGGCCCCACCTTGCAAGTGCTGCAAAGTGCCTGGTATCAAGTGGTGGTTACCACTCCAGGAATAACCATATTTAGCGAAGTACAGGTAGGGTTTAGCCCTTTGCCTGTGGCTTCCCCTGTGTCGGATGTGAATGTCTGTTACACCGAGGGTACCTTGCTTAACTTAGCACAGAAGGATGCAGAAGTACTCGGGGCGCAAAATGCCGCAGACTTTGTAGTTACCTATCACATTACCCAGGCCGATGCACAGTCTGGTATTAATCCTTTGCCAAGACCTTTCACCATACCACCGACAAGCGAAACCCTCTACATAAGGGTGAGCTCACGTGATCAAAGTGAATGTTTTGATGCCTCGCAACAGTTTGATGTGAATGTAACGGACGTTACTTTCCCAGATCTTGAGGAATCGGTAACCATTTGTGAGGATACCGGCGGGGTAGTTATCGGAGTACCCAATCCAAGCGCAGCATTCAACTATTTGTGGAATACCGGAGATACAACAGGCAACTTGACTGTTTCGGAAAGCGGTACGTATACCCTTACAATTAGCGCTATGGCCCAAGGAGTGGATTGCAGTACTACCCGAGAAATAACGGTAACCACCTCCGTACTGCCTCAAATACAAGATATTTTAATTGAAGATCTTAGTGTGAGCAATAGTGTAACGGTAGTGCCTGTGGAAGCAGGAGATTTTGAGTATAGTTTGGACGATGGTCCTTTCCAAAGCAGTGCCAGATTTGAACCTGTTTTGCCCGGAGCACACACCATTACGATGAGAGATCTGCTTGGCTGTGGAACCGTTACGGCTTCCTTTGTGGTCGTGGGTTACAACAACTACTTTTCACCCAATGGCGATAATAGTAACGAGGTCTGGTCCATTGAAGGATTGTCTACACTTTCCAACCCAGTAGTCACCATTTTTGATCGTTATGGGAAGCTAATGGTGCAGTTTAACGATCTGGATAATGGTTGGGATGGGAACTATAACGGTAAACCGATGCCTTCTGATGACTATTGGTTTAGGCTAGAATACAATGACGAACAAGGCAATCGTACCATAGCCAAATACTTACAACGTCATTTTTCGCTACGACGGTAAGGCTTCTTGTGATATGACTTGTCCATTTATCGAATTTTGTACTTTTTCTATAGGCGCGTATACTAAATGCGAAGGCTAAAAGTTATACAAAAGCAAACTGTCTATAAATAGCCCCTTACCCCATGCGAAGATCATATTGTGCCATTTGTTGCCTTATTTTTTTCGTTTTTCAATTAAAAGCACAAAATTCTCCCGATTGTAGAACAGCCATTCCTGTATGTGCCGATGGCCCTATAATGGGTATTGTAGATGGCGGGGGCGATATTGATGATTTTGATCCAGAGGTAGTACGCCAAACAGGATGTCTCGAAATTGGAGGGATCGGCGTGGGCAATGTAGAAAACAACACAGCATGGTATGTATTTCGTGCAGGTACCAATGGCCAAATAGGTTTCGATATTGAAGCACTACCGGTTACCCCCAATGCACCGATAACTGCAGAGTTTGATTTTGCAGTCTATGGTCCTTTTGATGGTACGACAGGAGAAAACTTTTGTGGGGGTATTGGCGATGCTTCTTTACAACCCATTCGGTGTAATTACGAGGTTAACGAGACCGGCTTTACGGGCTTAGGGGTCAACCCTATCGATGGTAGGGTAGGAGCACCTAATGTACGCTCTAGTCAAAATACGTATGATGAATATATAGATGTGATTGCAGGAGAGATTTATTATCTCTTTATCAATAACTTCAACAACAATCAAGACGACGATCCCGAATCGTTTATGTTAACATTTACTGGTAGTTCTGTAGATGCCGACCAAGACACCGCACTAGATTGTACCCTACGTGACGAGTTTTTGGGCCTTGATATTGTCGCTTGTGAAGATGAGCCCGATATTGTTTTAACGGCATTGAACTCTCCAGCGGGCCCCAATATCGCGAACATCATTTGGTCTGTAGATCGAGAAGATGACGGCACAGTAGATTCGGTTTTGGCCAATGGTGCTGGGGCTACCGAGCTTGTGGTGTCTAGCCCCAATTCCGGGCGTTATTTCGTAGCCATTGAGACCACCTTTGGAGAAACCATCACCGACGATATTTTAATTTCTTTCTTTGGCATACCGGTACTGGAATCGGTAACGATTCTAGAAGACCTGGTAACTGCCAATGATCCGGATCGATACGCCGTTGAATTTAGTGTTGAAGGCAACGGATCTTATGAGTTTGCCATCAACGGGGGTACCTTTCAAGATAGTCCTGTTTTTACCGATGTTCCTCCCGGGGTGAATACGGTGGTGATCAATGATAAAAATGGCTGTGGGGTTTCCGTACCACAAGAGTTTATAGTTGTGGGGTATCCCAAATTTTTCACCCCCAATGGCGATGCTTTTAATAATTTATGGCAAGTGAAAGGTATTGAGCAACTTAGCGATCCTGTAATCTTTATTTTTGATCGTTTCGGTAAACTATTAAAGCAACTGAATGCTACAGATACCGGTTGGGACGGTACTTTTAATGGTCGTAGTTTGCCCTCCTCAGACTACTGGTTTCGATTGGAATATGGGCGTCTAGAAGAAGGGGTTATCGTTGCCAAAACGGTTCGCAACCACTTTACGTTACTGCGATAATCCAACCGCTGCTACTACGCAAAGTGGTAGTATAATTTCCGTTTAAAATTTAAGGGTATAAGTAAGTGCTACAGTCGTATTGATACGGTTGACCAAGGCACTATTTGCCGCAGAGGCGTCAAAAAATCGCTCGCTCATTTCTTGTTCAGTCCGTGTAAAGGCCAAATCAAGACGGTTGCTGCCAAAGTCGTAACCCAACCCTCCAGAAAAACCCTGAAGGTCGCCCATCTCGGTACTATCTAAAAATGGGGTTTCTTCAAAACGGTATCCGCCTCTTAAACTAAAACGTTCGAAGCGATACTCGCCGCCCAATCGAAAAGAGCTAACTGTTCCCAGTTGTTCGGATAAGAACTGATTGGCATCGAAAAAATTAGGATCACCAGTGGGAAGTAATCGCGCTTGTGAATAGTCTTGATAGCCATAATCAAAACTTAAAAGCCCGTCCTTACCAAAAACAATAGCCGCACTTCCTGTGAGCTTGCCTGGTGTACGCAGGCGATAGTTATCAAAAAGGTTGACTACAGTATTGAAGTTGATAAAATCAATATCAGTATCAGCGATATTCGAATTGATCCTTTGCGAGGTTTCATCTTGCAACCAATACCAGGTGGGAGACTGATAGCTACCCCCTAAACGGAAAAAATCATTGACACGGGCAATAGCACCCAGACTAAACGAAAACCCCTGTCCTTCTGTTCGTAAGAAGTTATCAAAACTCATAAAACTTACCGGTGAATCTGCAGTGTACCCATCCTCATCAAAAAGTGTGGTGCGCTCAAAAAACAAAGAATGAAAATTAAGGGAAGCGCCCACATGGAACCGCTCTTCGTACTGACCCGAAAAGTTGAGGGTTATTTTGGTATTGTAACCATTGGTGAATTGACGGTAGTTTTGATTGAACGTTTCTCCGTCGGTATTAGTCATATAAGTGTCACCATTAATATTATCAGGATCTGAAGGATCGATAATACCCCCAAAATACCCTAGAAAGGCTTGTTGTCCTCCTTCTCCTAACTGGCTGCCTACTCTGATATACCCTTCCTCAAGAAATTCCCCTTCTCTTAAAAGCAGGTTTTGTAGGGGAATACCATTGGCGAACCCTAAAAAGTAATCGTCAATACCTTGGGTTGTGGTACCAGAAGCGGCCCACTCATTGTCAAAGTTTTCTACCATATCAATGTTGAAGGCGAGCGCTAGTTTATTCCATTTAGAGTCTGGCGATTTAAAAACAAAAACCCCACCGACTTGGTTGATAGCAGCATCGTTAAAGCTGGTACTGCGAAGCATACCCCCATAGCTGGCATCGTTGTTTCTGTTGTAATATGTTCCCGTTGCAGTAAGCTGTCCGTGCTTGAATACGGAAGACCCTGCGGGGTTAACGTTAAGTGCTGAAAGTTCACCCCCTAGCGCTCCAAAGGCTCCAGCCATCGCTTGAAAGCGTGCAGTCCCTTGGGTGTCCTGCATGCTGTATCGCAAAACGTCGATACCCGTTTGAGCGTTTGCCAAAAGGCATACCAAAGCCATAATGAGTGTGGATATACTTCTCATATCAATTGTATTTTACGTTTGGTGTTAGGCTGAAAATTTATTGTCTACTGCGTCCTCTACTTCCTGACGAACGGCTTCCCGAAGAAGATCGACTGCTTCCAGAACTGCGATAGGAACCGCCAGAACTACGAGACCCACCAGAGCTTCGGTATCCAGAACTTCTGGAACCTCTTGAAGAAGAGGAAGATCGGTAGCCAGAGCTTCTGGAACTAGAACCCGAGCTGCGATAACCACTGCTGCGTGATGAGGAGCGTGAAGAAGAATAGCCGCGACTATTTTGACTGCTACTGCTTCCACTTCTACTGGTAGATGGCGTACGGCCACTGCTATAACTGCGGGTTCCTCGAGCGCTACCATTATATCTGGGATTGCCTCTGGTGATACCACTATATCTTGGCGTAGATCGCGTACTACGGCTCGATCTATAATTCTGATTACGGGCGATAGCATCAGCGCTTACCGATCGGCGTGCAGTACTACCATTGCGATACGATCGTGTACCCCGTGCAGCGCTGCTGCGGCCATAGGCTGATCGGGAGGCGCCATTTAATCGCGAAGCATTGCTACGACCATAGTAACTGGCACGTCCTCTTTGGTAATTACGGGCTACAGAATTGGCAGCATAACCTCGACGACCACGATTGAAGCCTACATTTCTATTGTAATAACCCCAACCATTGTTCCAACCCCATCCAGGAGATCCCCAACCCCAGTTATTCCAACCAAAGCCTACATTCCAGCCGAAGCCAGCATTCCAACCCCATCCGGCGTTCCATCCCCATCTAGGACCACCCCATCCAAATCGGTTCCAGCCCCAGCCATTGTTCCAACCCCATCCAAGGCCGCCTCCCCAGCCCCATCCGCCATTCCAAAGCCAAGGGTCGTTCCATCCCCATCCAGCATTCCATCCCCAGTTGTCGTATACATTAACAGTGATGTTACTTGGATTGTCACCCCAACCAGGATTGCCATTGTAGTCATTATTATTGGCAAAATAATCTACCTGCGCCCCTAAAGCGATGCTGTCATTTACGGCGCCACTATTATAACTGTCCACATCAGTAAATACCTCAGAATCTAGCAATTCTCCATACTGCTGGGCACGTTGTCCAAAATAGTTGCTATAGCGATTGCTTTCAGGCTGTTGCGGAGTTGTCCGCTTTTCAACCGTTACCACCCGGTTGCCTGAGGTATAAATACCATCATCATCGTAATAGGAGGCACTTTGGTAAGAGCCACAGGAGGCCATAGAGAATAAAAGTATGCTCAAGGCAATAACATACATCGAAGTGCGGGGTAGTTTAGGGTCCATATCGTTTAAATTATTATTCAACATACTAAAAAAATGGTAGTTTTACCATCAATTTTTGTAATCTAAGGCACAAGTTTTGTGCCAAACTCAATAAGATGGGAAAAAATCTGACTAGTAGAGAAGAAGACTATTCCAAATGGTACAATGAATTGGTTGTTAAGGCAGATTTAGCAGAGAATTCTGGGGTGCGAGGTTGTATGGTTATCAAACCCTATGGTTTTGCCATTTGGGAAAAAATGCAAGCTGGGTTAGATCGCATGTTTAAAGATACGGGGCACCAAAATGTCTATTTTCCCTTGTTTATCCCAAAATCCTACCTGAGCAAGGAAGCGAGCCATGTAGAAGGCTTTGCGAAAGAGTGTGCTGTTGTTACGCATTACCGCTTGAAAAATGCGGAAGATGGAAGTGGTATTGTAGTGGATGAAGATGCAAAACTGGAAGAAGAACTTATTGTAAGACCAACTTCAGAAACGATTATTTGGGATACCTATCGGAAGTGGATACAGTCCTATAGAGATCTTCCTTTGCTACTCAACCAGTGGGCTAATGTAGTGCGATGGGAAATGCGGACGCGTCTATTTTTGCGTACTGCGGAGTTTTTATGGCAGGAGGGGCATACGGCACATGCTACAGAGACCGAAGCTTTGACCGAGGCGGAGATGATTATGCACCTGTATGCTGATTTTGTAGAGGGGCATATGGGGGTACCCGTAATTAAAGGAACTAAAACAGAAAGTGAACGCTTTGCAGGTGCAGTGGAAACCTATTGTATAGAAGCCCTAATGCAAGATGGAAAAGCTTTACAAGCGGGAACTTCGCACTTTTTAGGGCAAAATTTTGCCAAGGCCTTTGATGTTAAGTTCGCCAATAGGTCTGGAGCGCAAGAATATGTTTGGGCTACGTCCTGGGGCGTATCTACGCGATTAATGGGTGCCCTTATTATGACGCATAGCGACGATAACGGATTGGTATTGCCACCAAAGCTAGCGCCTATACAAGTGGTAATTGTACCTATTTATAAGGGGCTAGAACAATTAACAGCGATTTCTGAGAAAGTAATGCCACTAATAAAAGCCCTTCGTGATAAAGGCGTAGCCGTGAAGTACGACGATCGAGATACGCATAAGCCAGGGTTTAAGTTTAATGAATATGAATTAAAAGGGGTTCCCTTGCGTTTGGCTATCGGCAATCGCGATTTACAAAACGGAACGGTAGAGGTAGCTCGAAGAGATACGTTGGAAAAAGTAACCCTACCGATGGAAGGGGTAGAAGCCCGTATTGAAGCGCTCCTTGAAGCCATTCAAAGCAATATCCACAATAAGGCTAAGGCCCATCAACAAGCACATATTACAGAGGTTGACTCTTACGATTCTTTTAAAGAATTACTAGAGGTAAAGGGTGGTTTTTTTGCAGCACATTGGGATGGTACTATTGCGACTGAAAATCAAATTAAGGAGGAAACAAAAGCGACAATTCGTTGTATTCCTTTTGAGGGAGATACGGCGCCAGGGCACTGCATGGTTACAGGAAAACCTTCAGCACAACGGGTACTTTTTGCCAAAGCGTATTAGGAGTTAAAAAAACGGGATACTCATATTGCAATACTTAAAAATAGTTGTATTTTTGCATCCGCTAATTAGTGAGCATATTGGCCCGTTCGTCTAGGGGTTAGGACGCCAGGTTTTCATCCTGGTAACAGGGGTTCGATTCCCCTACGGGCTACAAAAACTAAGTTCTTTTACCGAAAGAGGATCTGCAACAATAGGAGACTCTGCAGTAATTAATTATTAATGGCCCGTTCGTCTAGGGGTTAGGACGCCAGGTTTTCATCCTGGTAACAGGGGTTCGATTCCCCTACGGGCTACAAATACCATAAAGCAATGGCAAATCATAAGTCGGCATTAAAAAGAATTCGTAGAAACGAAGCAGTACGTCTTCGTAATAGATACCAACATAAAACCATGCGTAACGCACTTAAAAAGTTACGTCTAGCAGAGGATAAAAAGACAGCGGAAGATTTACTTCCGAAGGTGGTATCCATGATTGATAAATTGGCGAAGAAGAACATCATTCACGCTAATAAAGCCGCCAATCTTAAAAGCAAGTTGATGCGAAAAGTCGCAGCACTTTAATACGTTGTCGCAAACAAATTAAAAGAAGCTGTCTCAAAACTGAGGCGGCTTTTTTTATTTTTACTTTCTGTTTTAGATTGTTTTTAGTATTTTAAAGTATTGATTTTCAATAGTATGAATACTAATTTCAAGGACTACAACCAACAACAGCCTTGGCTTTTTCCA
>JBCDGY010000074.1:0-12213 GCA_039414375.1 Bacteroidota bacterium
ATATTGTACCCTCTATGTTTGAGCCCGAAAGGATAGTAGTTATTTTCTTCAATGATAGTAGGTGCTCCAGGGTTACTTGGGTCTTCGGTATAGGACAGTCGTACGTTACCTAAGTGATCAGAATATTGGTAAACGTACCGGTATCCACTTCCTTTGGGTGTAACATAGCCTTCGGAATGGGGGAAGAACTCCAAGTTGCCATTTTTATAAACATAACCGGTAGCATAACTTGTTGTAGTGGTATTGGCACCTTCGGTAACCGTCTTTTGTAGCTTGGTCCCTAGCGCGTCATACACATAGGAAATATTACCCACATCAGTACCATTATCTACAGCTACCAGAGTTGGTAAATTTAAATGGTTATAAGTAATCCCATCTTGGGTGGGCGTACCAATACCCTTGTTACGGTCCATAACCAGGCTACCATTGGCATCATAACGATAATCCACCCCATCGGTAGTACTATCAATAAAGCCATACTCTTTATGCGAACGGTCTCTAACACTTTCTAGCTGGTTACCGCCATTGGCATAGCGATAGATCAAATTATCCACTACGCCAAAACTATTTATGGCAGGAGTGTTATGCCCTTTACGGTTTAAGGCAATAATGTTTCCATTTTTATCGTAGCCCATCCAGTCTAGGTTATAATTCCCCGTATTGTCGGTGGCTTTAATAATACGGTTCATTGCATCATAGGTATAGGACTGTCGTCGCGCTACAGGGTTGCTGGTATTGTTTACGCTTTTGGTACGCCATACCGTTTGAGCAATATTCCCATTGTATAAGGCTTTGGGGTTTTGGTTATACCCATAGTTGTGGGGGGTGTTGTAATGGATACGAAAACCCCATAAATCCCCATACAGCAAAAAGCCGCTGTGGTTGGGATCGTTGTCGTTAATGCCGGTGAGCCATCCCCGAACATTATAACGATAGTCTACATCTTGCAAACCACCGCCTACGGTCTTTTCCTGTAATTGTCCTAAACCATTATAGGTGTTAGAGACCAGCTGTTCTGTGGTATTGGCATTGGCGCAAGTTTCTCCCAGAGTGCCATCCCCAATACATTGGTCGTGGGTCTCTAGTCGGCCCTGCGTATCGTAGGTATAATTATCTAGGGTAACCACGGTGTTTGTGCCTCGGGTATGCGCGCTACGCACTTTGGTAGGTTTCCCTATAAAATCCAATTTTGAACTTACGATATCCACGGTATTGAGATACGCATTTTTGCTGTAGACATGAATAGGTCGTGCCTTAGCATCATAATGGGTTACGGTGGTAATCCAGTCGTTGGTGCCCAATACCCGTACCTTGCTACCCGTGGGCAAGCCTTGGGTATTTGTGGTCGTATCCTCATCAAAAGGGCTATACACCAGGGCAGCCCCAGCACGATCAAAATCGTAAGTATCGTAGTAATTAATGGTGAACACCGCACTCAACTGGGTTTTGTTGCTATTGCTGGTGGGGTAGGCCCCATCATTGTAATTAACTAGGGCATTGCCAAAACTTTGGGCCGTACTGTTTGGGATCACCCAGGGATCGGTGCTTAGGCCATCGACTTCGGCTTGTATATTGGCTCTGGTAGCCGAGGGAATCGCCTGTGCCTTACCGGTATAAGCCACCCTACCATATACATCGTATTTGGTAAACAACCATTCGCCCTGTGCCGCTTGGTTGGGGTCTTGGGTAAGAATGGGTTGGTCCAGTTTGTTATATACAATACGTTCCCAGCCTTGCTTACCGGGGATTCTTTTTTCGATAAGGCGGTTGCGGTGGTCGTAGCGGTATTGGTAACACAGTGCCTCTAGCTCTGTTGTACTTACCGCATTATCTGTAAGGTCTACTTTAGGGGGGAGTACATAGGAAAGGTTACCATAATCGTCATATACGTAATAGGTATCGTGAATCACATTCAGCATTTCTGGACGCTCTCCAATATCAATATCCTCCGCATCTCCATCCCAATTGATCACAATGGAATCCATATCGACATAAGCGCGCTTTAATACCGTACGCCCTCGTTTGTCTAGGTATTCTTCTACACTATGGAGGTTGCCACTGCTGTGGTTTTCGTCATAGGTAATTTGTTTATACAGTTCGCCCGAGGCATAATAACCATTCAGTTGTAGGGAGGGATTGCCATCCCCAGCGGAAAGATTAGCGGTAAAGCGGCGGATATTGTCATTATCGGGATTGGTAACGTTATTCGGGTCATGGGTATTGGTGGTATAGCCAAAGTCAATGGCATGGTCGGTTTGGTCTGTTCCTATCTTCCAATCATTACCGGGGGCGCCTTGTTTTAAAACCCGGCCCAGGGGCGAAGGTTCAAAGGCTTTTTCCGAATACGGGTTTTGGGTGTTTTCGTAGGCGTTGGTATTGTAATGCGCCTTGGTATCCAATTGGGCGTTGGGTCTAAAATTCCCCATGGTTCCCGTGGTGGGATAGGGCAACCATTCTTTCTCCATGCGCCCGAGGGCGTCATGGGTCATATGGGTCACCAAGTCTTGCATGCCTCCCCCTTGAGGGTTGGGGCTATGGGCCATCGCCACTTGCTGTAAGGGGCGGCCCAGGCCATCCAAAAAAGTAATTTCTTGTAAAAGGCTATCGTTTGGTGTAAAAAAAGGCGTTGCCTGTAACCGTTCGGCCTGATAAATACGGCTATAGACATAGTTATGGCTATTCGGGTTGGCACCAAAGGAGGAGGCGCAGGTGTTTTCCGGATCGTACACGCTATCGTCGCAGTCGTCTATAGGGATATTCTTGGTGGTCCAAAAAGGCCCAGGAGGCAGACAGCCCACCTGTTGGGTTGACGCATGGCCATCTCTATCGTTATCCAAATACCAGGTGGTCACTACATTGTTGTCACTTGCAAAAGTAGGACACAGGTCTACTTCGGTATTGGTGGTCCACCCTTGGCCCCGAACCCTACAGTCGGGTACTGGAACACTACCAGGGTCGCGCAAGCCATCATCATCGGTATCGGTATACCAGTTTTGGGGTGGATCATTAGAAGGGTCGTAAAGGTCTGGACAAAGATCTACCGTGGTATTGGTGGTCCAACCGTCCCCAGGGTCGGCGCAATCCAGTACTGCGGTACTTCCCGGATCGCGTAGGCCATCGTTGTCCGAGTCGCTATACCAGTTACGCTCGTTACATTTTTGTGCAATTTGAAGGACATAAGTGGGAATTTGGCCGTTGTTGTCCGTTATCTGTACAAAGGAGACCTTGGAAGTGGTATCATTGTTAACGGGAACAGATACACTAAGGGTGTAGTCATCCACTGGTGTTAAAGTAGCAAAGTCATCTCCTGCAACTACTGAAAAACTATAATTCGGGTTGGGGTTATTGCCACAATTGGAATAGGTGATGGCATAGTTCTGAGACCCGGCTTGCCAATCGAGTATTCCAGGATTGCTATAATTTACCGTACAAGCAGGCGATCCACCACCACCTCCGCCTCCTGGGGGCGAACCACCACCTCCAGGAGGCGGTGCATTTCCTTGCTGGGTAATGGTTACCCCACCCATGGAATTACCCCCTACCGAGATACCAAAGCCCGTGCTGCGGTCGTTGTTGCCCGTATTGGCGCTATTGGTACTTACGGTAACATAACCTTGGCCCAGGGTAACGCTTACCCAAGAAGGTGGGGTGTAGTTAGAAGGGTAGTACGACACTAATAAACCAGAGCAGTTGTTAAGGGCAAAGTTTTGGGTTTCGTTACCTCCAGCCTGTGGAAGGTTAAAGCTGAGGTTGGACGGGCTCATGTTGCATTGGGCTTGGATAGTTGTTGCTGGAAATGCCAATGTGAGCAGCACTACAGGGAGTACCAAAGTCCAAAGGGTCGGGATATATCGTTTGTTTTTCATGAGAAGCTTTTTGGTGATGGTTAGTTATTCCCTTGGTTTCGGTAATGGTACAAATAGTCGGTGAGCAGGTGATTCTCCGCGTCTTTAACCGCTTTTAGGCGATTCTGGTCGTCGTACTCATAGTAAGTAGTATACCCCCGCGGGTCGGTAGTGCGGGTAAGGCCCACCAAAGGATCGTAGCTATAGGTGGTTACCATGGCATTGGGCAGGCCATTGCGCAGCGCCGTCGCCTGAGCTGTGGAGAGGCCATTGTCTAAATTGGGATTATTCCCCAACAAGGCTGTGGCTGCAGCATAGGTGGCATTTTCAATCTTGGCAATAACATATTGGTTGTTGTATCCCCAGATATAGGCGGTACGCATGCCATCGCGGGTATGCGATTGCAGCATATTACCCTCGGCATCGTAAAATTCTACCTCCATTTGGGTCTCCAAAGGATTGTTCCCCTTAGCACTGCGTAGGGTGGTCATCAGCACCTTGTTTTGGGTGCGAGCAGACGAACTTTCGTATAAATACTCTTCTGTGCTGAGTAGTTTGCTATTGCGAAAGCTTTTTTTACGCACCAGGGTGCCTTGTCTATTTTCGGCGCGCAACAAGTTTACCCCGGTTAAGGCGGTTACTGCATCATCGCTGGCGTAGAAAAAGTTTTCTTTTTGAGTATCGGTGTCATTATAAATCGCTGCTTGTTCCGCCGGATAATGGGTAATGGGATCGTAAAGGGTTGTAGTTTCCGTACTTAGGTCTCCATCAGGAAAATGTTCCACAGTTTTGCTGTAATTTAAGGCAAAACGTTCAAAATAATTAAGTGGGGTTTGGTAGTGAAAATATTGATTAAAGGTCGTAAAGGTATTATACCCGGGATCCCATCCTAATGTGCCAGGATGTGATATTTGCCATATAGGCATAAACTTGGTAAAATAGGTTTGGTCTATTGTCCCCTCTAATCGTTTGTATGCATTCTCTGTTTCCCGTACAATTTCACCTGCGGCATTATAGATAGTTTCCGATTCTAAGAGTCCATTGCTGCTTTCCGAATTGTATTTTGGTGGTAACCCCAATACTACGGTATTGGAAACCCTAACATCGATATGCCCAAAATCTCCTCCTCCTTGTGTTACTGCCCAAGGCTTTCCTGCCCAGCTTTCTTTAAAATATACATTTGGACTATTGGTGAATACCCTATCCGTTCTACCTAAGGCATTGCCATTAACATCCAATTGCCTTTCCTGCACAAAAGAATAGCCAATATGAGACCCCTGGGCACTTGGGGTATTGCCAACGGTGCTATAACTTGTTAAAGTAATACCTCGCTGGTTATAAGAATGTGGGTTGTAGGAGTGGTACCCATTGGCGGTGGAGAAAAATATCAATTCGTCCATCAACTTTCCTGAAGATTTGAGGCCATTTGTACCCGCTACATGTTCATATCGATAGCCTACGGAGTTGATAAATTCATCATTGGCATCTCTATTGATGATTTGAGCTACGCGAGCTCCCCCAATTTCAAATCGTTCGTAAAAGTCACTAATATCCAAGTTACTATTGTTATAGGCTTGCAAGGTAAAAGCCCCCGTAAATACCATAGGAGAGCCTATAGGGGTTACATAGCGGAACTGGTAGGTACCTGGACTAACAAAAATGGACTTCTCTAAAGGTACCGCCACACCAGTGGAATTTGGGCCTTCCACCAAATTAATAACGCCAATTTCTTCACCAGTATCCATATTTTCCAAAACATAAATGTCATAAGGTAGTGGTAGGTTGTCTGCGTCAGCAGGTAAGGTAAGCTGCCCAATCATCGACAGTTCTGTTATTACATCAACAGTAAATACTTGTCCACTAACCAATGCTATTTCGGTAAGCTCACCACCTCCTGTTGGGATGGTTAAGTCGTAGTAATCGTAATTGGGATCGTTGGCGTATTTCAGATATTGGTAGGTGAAATTATAGCTGTTCTCATCCGTCATATTGGTCCATTTTATGCGATCGACTCCATAGAGATTGAAATATTCTTGTATCTTAAAAGGGGGCGTAGATGCCAATACCACATCGTGGGGTTCATATATAAATGATGTTGAACCACTGGTAGGGTAGGTAATTTTATCGAGCAAGCCGATCTTACCATAGTTAAAATCGCTTTTACGCACTCCCCCATTAAAGTTTAAAAAGTATTGCCCAGTCGCTAGACCACCTGTGAATAAGCTCGTAATAAACCGACCTATCGATGGAACCAATTGGGTATTGGTGACACCATTATAGAAACCCCAAAAATCAATACTTCTAGAGTCTTTTGGGGGTAGCGAATTACTGTCGAGATACGAAAAATCATAGTTGCGGTCGTTGATGGTTACTCCATCCAACTTTAAGCGCAGGTAACGTTCCTTAACAGGATCATTGGCTTTGTTTGCATTAAAATAAGAGGTGTGAAAGTTGATGGTTTTTTTGGTGGTGCCCGTGTGGTCCTTTACCAGTATCCTGTCTAGCTTCTTACTGCGGTCCTGATCGGAGGGTTTAATTTCCAATCCTTTGGTGTACAGTGAAAAATTAGCATCTAATAAATTATTGTATCCCGCAAATCTATAAATAGCATCCAAGGTACAAAGGTCTGCTCTACTGCCTAGTTCAAAATCTACACTCCCAAAATCTCCAGAGATAGCGGTAAGGTATTTTTGCTTGATTACCGTTGTGGTGCCAATAGGTTCTTTAGCGGAACCACCATTTTCGTAATCGCTTAAGATATTGGTAAAGTGATCAGCGCTGGCTTGTGGTGAGGGAAAGGTCAGGGACAGCCCATCGGTATAGGTAAAGTTTAAAATAGCGCCTAAAGGGGAAGTTACCTGATCCAAATACCAATGGGTAATAACTTCTTCGTCTGTTTTATCCCGATCTCCTCTTAATTCAACCAAAAATCCAGGATAAGCGCCCGGACCATTAACGGAACCAAAACCAGAGGCCCCATCAATAGGAACAAAAGTGGTGCTCTTTTCTTTGGAGGAGAAAAAATAGGTAAAGCCTTGGTCGTCGACTAAGGTGAAGGACATCGTTGAAAGATCCAAGGTGATCTGCACATTGTTATTGTTAAATACCTTGGCGGTAACTGTATTTGAATTGCCTTTTTTGGTTAAGCGAAATTTATAGGTTACGCCAAATATATTGGCCTCAAAAAAATCGGGCTGGGTGTCTATTTCACGGGAAGGAGTTACAGAACTGTCTAACAGAAAACTTCCAAAAACCCGATAATAATAGTCTCCAGGAACGCTAGGGGTTGCACCTGCCCCAGCCGCAGGTACCTCGTAGAAGTTGTAGATATAGCCATTGTCGGGAACATCAATATCGGTGTAGTATTCTTGTTGGTTGGGTGCTGTATTGTCATCAAAATCATCCGGGCCGTAGATGGTTCTAGTAATGCCAAAGTTGGTAGATAAATTCCAATTTAAACCAACCATTCCAGCATCTTGGGCCACACGTACGCCTGTGGAATTATAACTCAGGGTAATCGGTATTTGTAACCCTTCAAAGTCGATAGTATGTAGTGGGATACTGATATTGGCCTTGCCATTGTAGGGATTGGCCTGAAATTGGCCATAAGTACCCAACGAGGCTACTTCTGGACTTTTTGGAATGTTCTCCTTAAAATAAAAGGGATTCACATTCGATCCTTGAATTCCTTGGCCAAACCCATAAAGGGTTACTAGACAAAAACTTAGCGAGAAAAGGAAGTGCTTCATCATGTTTGGTATTGTTTGTTATACTACGGCGTCGTATCCGTAAGGTTTTTTAGGTTCTTTTTGAGTAAAAGGAAAATAGTGCTGCACATGTAAAAATAAATCAATTCAAAGGCGTTTCGCTATTTTTCGATGAACAGCAAGTTATCTCAAGGTTAATTTCGCTCAAAAGATCAAAAACATCGGTAAACGGTAATTGTAATTCCTAAATTGATCGTAATGCTTGTACTTTTTAAGGTTTGGTGGTTAATAATCATAAGGTATGCTTCAAGATGTTTTCATTTTTAAAATAGTGCTGACCTCCGGGTGATACAACTGCCAATGCGCAAGCATACCTTTGGGCAGGGTAAACGGTCGGTTTGAATAAGGCAGTTCTTTGTTGGAGGACAGCCATTTTACCTATTTTGGATAGGGCTGCTTTTTTAGCTTTTCTGTAAAAGCCGCTCCCCTTGTTTTTTAGACCAGAATCGGTATAATAGCTTTCATTCTTTAAACTTCGATTTAAATCAATGTTGAAACTAGAAAGAGGTACCATGCTTTACAATTACACCTTTATTCAATTATAACAACCCAAAAATGTGATAACCAACTGATATTTCAAATTTTAAATTCTGGCGATTTATAAATTGCATGTTAATTTATACCGAACACTGTTTTTTTGCTCCCACTGTTTATGAATCTGTTTAGTGCTTTAAAGCATTGTTAAGGGTTGTATTTTTTGTTGGTGTTGTTTTGCCTTCTATAATTTTATCCTTATTACTTGTAGCGCATTTTGATACCGACTTATTGGTGTTTAAAACAGGTTTTAGCAACGGCGGAGTGCCCAGCATGGTATAATTGTAGTAGCAGGAAACGGCAATAAAGGCGAAAAAACAAAATAGGCTCTTTAGTTGATCAGTTTTCATTTTGTAAAGTTTAAGTACTGGTTTCATCATAGGCGAACAAACGGTTATACCATAATGTTAGTGGTTAAGGCTATGTTGGGCGCATCAACAAATACTGAGGTAGGTCTAAATGCCTTGTTACAAATTGTTCTGTCCCAAAAATGTGATAACCAACTGATATTTCAAATTTTAAGTTCTGGCCATTTATAAATTGCCTATTATTTTGTCGCTCATGGTCCTCTTAAAGGCTCCAATAGCGTATCAATCTTCCTTAACTCGTTGTATGCTTTCTATCTAAAAACAAGAACTTAGATTAAACTTGACATGGACAACACTTTTTTAGCCTTTTTGACCTTTATCCCTAGTTGACGCAGGGGCAAGGTTATTAAGTAAAAATCACACGCCATTGTCAGCTGCTTTTACGGGTTGCTCAAAGGGATACCAACAAAACAGCCCTTTCCCATTAACCACGCAGCAAGGAAAGTGGTAAGGATCGTATTCTAACAATACATAAATTGCTGCTAGTAGCCTATCCTCTAAGGGCATAATATACCGTTCCTCTTTGGCGATAGGATCTGCAATAGTTCTTCGGAATCTGTGCCATTCTTTTACGACCTCGTTAGCCTCAAAAAGCTGTTGTAGGGACAATGAGGTTTTCAAATGTTCTTGAGGGCATGGACCCGAGCCCATAAAGTAAACTTGCCACTGTATGATGGTTCCTATAATATGTTTGGCCGCTTCAATAGTCATTTGCAATGCTTACCAAATTATAAATTACGATAGTGCTCCACCCAAATAATTGATGGTACGAAGCGGTTCCCCCAAGGCCACATCTGGCAACCCCTTAAGCACCAATTTTTGTATGTTTGCTAGTCGTCTACTATGACAAGAATTTGAGGTATCAGTAGTCAATTATAGCGCAAATAAATGAAACTTTTTGATACTTATTTACTATTTAAGATTTTATTAACAATATGATTGGGGACGCATTCAAAGCATTTATTATTTCTCAAGGATTGTCCCCAGAGGAGTTTGCTGATAAGCTTAGTGTTGGCAAAAGTTCGATTTATAAGATTATCGGGGGCCAAACCAAGAAAATCTCTTTTGAGATGGCCAAAAAGATCAATAAGGTATTTCAAGTGCCTATTGAAGAGGTTTTACAGATGAATACCAAGACGAGCTCGGCAGCGGAAGCCACAAACCCTGCTGGGGTTAAAGGCCTATCACCAGCCGATAAAACCACTATTAGCAGTGCTTTTTTACTTCACGAAGAAGAAGTTGTGGAAATCCCCGTGGTGAAGCTGTGGTTAAAGAACGAGTTGCTCAAGTGCGAAAATCGGATCATGCGCGAAATTCAAGACCTAAAGACCAAAGGACAATCGTAGTCTTTCATTATCAAGACGGTTCGTCTTTAATTCCTTTTTAAGGATAGCCAAATTTTCAATTTTTTCAAGGAGCTGTTGGTAATGGCTAACAATATGGTCTTTGGTAGCAGTATTCTTTAGATCTCGATACGCTTGATATTTTTGGAGCAGTTCTTTAAAACGTTCAATAGCTGTTTCCCTATCCAACTTATGATCTATAAAATCCTGTAGCAGCTCTTCTAATTGTTGGTTGACCTCCGCATTCATAGGCTTAAGATGGATTTTTGATAAAAGAACTGTTGACCTCTTCGATAAACTGTAAGGCATTTTGTTCGAAACGTTTGGCTTCTACCTCTCTTTGCTGCCTCTGTATTTTAATTTTCTTAGAATATTTAAAAAGCAGTGAAGTGGCAAAAGCAGCACCAAGTGCTGTTGCAATAAAGGCCAGTTCATAAACGTAATCGGGATAAGGAGAAACTGTAGTGTCTATGAAAACAAAAAGCAGGTAGTAAACCGCAATACTAAAATACAGCCCGCAGAAATAGATAACCGCCTTTTTTACCAAACGGCTCGCAAATTCCACTTGATAAACCACCCAAAAGGTTAAAAGGGAACTGCCTAACAACGCAAAGTGGGTACCAAAACTATACAGAAAAGACCGCATGGAGTTAAACCCAAAAATGCCGTCCGGAATTCCCCTTTCAAAAAAAATATGCCAAAAAGGCGAGGTAATCGAGACAAATATTATGATGCTCAAAAGAATGAAACCTATATCAACTTTTGTCTCTTGGGTTTTGAATTTCGTCTTTGTCAATTGTCTCAAGGTATACTTCATTTTCTTCCTCCTCATTGGTACAGCTTTGCACTGATAGCATTACTATTGTGGCGAACAGTGCTGTGGTAAAAAATGCTTTTTTCATTTTAGATTATTTTAAAAGTTTATATCCCTCAAAATAATCCGTAAGAAATTTCAGCATGCTTGTTCCGAAAAAACTTTTCCCTTTTTTTCTAACAAACTGCAATGCAATTTAAGGAAGCGATTAGATTTTTCGTTGCAGGAAAACCTTCTTTTTTTAAGGGTTTTATATCGGTTTATAGACGTATTTCTAGAAAAGCGCTTCAATGAGACCTTTGCAGAATGGGTAAAAAAGTGATATGCAATCCAAACTATGGAAAATTTCGTCCTTCTCAAAAATTTTAAGTCCTCACAACCAGGAGGTTGCTCCGGGTTAAAATTTCATCGGGCGTCGAACTTTCCACATACTTTGAATTTTGCAAAGGTCTCTCAAAGTATTACTAAGGGAAAGAAACTCGTTTTTGCTGGCCTTGGCGCAAAAGAAATCCCACCTCTGGTTCCCCCGTTAGTAAAGGCTACTATCCTTCGGCTGCAACGTTCTGCCCACCGAAGTCAAAAATAAAGCCCTGACAATGCAGGGCCGTTACTTTTATTCATGGTAAGAACTTACAATCGGATTAAAGTTATATTGCAATGCCCTATGCTGAACCATTACCCTTTTATCAGTACGGAAGTGGATTTCTGCTCGCATGCCTAACCCTAATGATCCGGATTTCCTTATCGGTCACTTGGTACGACACCCGTATCCTGAACTTCTCGAATGCCCTGATATCACCCTCGTTATTCTTTTTGTATTTGTCCAATGGATACATCTCAGGATTTTCGGACAATGCACCCATTGCTTCCAAAATGCCATCCCTAACCTTTCTAGCAGATGTCAAAGCGTCTTTTTTAATGTGTTCAAAATTCTTGTTTAGGTGAACGAGTGCGCCTTTGCGCCAAACAACCTTTACCATTTACTGGCTATTTTTCTGGCTTCCTCTTGTGTATAGTATTTACCATCCTCGATTTCCTTGATAGCATCATCCAGATCTTTATTATATACCTCGATTGTATCTCTATCAGTCTCACCCTCTATCACTTTGCTTCGATATTTTAAAAGGCTTTTTATGGCCTCTAAAAAGACAGGATCGTCAACTTTGTCAATTTCCTCATGTATCCATTTGATGTCTGCGCGTAAGTCCATAATCCTATCGTTTTTGTTAAAGAACTCTTTTAGACTTTTCAATTGGCTAAAAAATCTAAATGAGCTCAAATAAAGATACATTTTTCGTCCCATAAGTGCTCTTATTATCTTTCCTGTATCTGGTTGCCAAAAAAAGTGCTTCTTGTGTTGTTTTTCCAACAATACACGAAATAATAGTACGCTACCACCGCAGTCAAAAATAAAGCCCTGACAATGCAGGGCTTTAGTGGTTTCTACAATAGGGAAGTTACTATCCGAGACCTTTGCAGAAAGGGTAAAAGAGTGATGCACTATCCAAACTATGGGAATTTTCTTCCTTATCAAAAATTTTA
>JBCDGY010000075.1:0-12068 GCA_039414375.1 Bacteroidota bacterium
ATGAAAACATAGAAGTAAAAACTAGAAGTTATAAATAGTTGTTCCCTTTTAGTGTCGGTTTAACCGAATAAAGCAGGGATTAACAAACAACAACAATGCTATGAAAGTTTATTTGAAAATATGGAGACAAAAAGATACCAATACTAAAGGAAACATGATCGATTACACCTTAGATGGGGTGGAAAGTGATATGTCTTTCTTAGAAATGTTGGATGTGCTTAATGAAGAATTGATTTCTAAAGGAGAAGAACCTGTGGAGTTTGACCACGACTGTAGAGAAGGTATTTGCGGTACTTGCTCTTTGATGATTAATGGTCAACCTCATGGGCCTGATTCTAGAATTACAGTATGCCAGCTGCACATGCGCAGCTTTAACGATGGAGATACCATTGTCATTGAACCATGGCGTGCCAAAGCTTTTCCGGTAATTAAAGATCTTATTGTAGATCGATCAGCCTTTGACCGTATACAGCAAGCCGGTGGTTATATTTCTGTTAACACCTCTGGGCGTCCAGTAGATGCCAATGCTATTCCTATTGAAAAAGATGCTGCTGACGCTTCTTTTAATGCCGCTACCTGCATTGGATGTGGAGCTTGCGTTGCTGCATGCAAAAACGCCAGTGCCATGCTCTTTACTTCTGCTAAAGTATCGCAATTTGCTTTGTTGCCGCAAGGGCAAGTAGAAGCTGCTGATCGTGTAATGAACATGGTACGTCAAATGGATTTAGAAGGTTTTGGGAACTGTACCAATACCGGGGCTTGTGAAGTGGAATGTCCAAAAGGAATTTCTTTAGAAAATATTGCCCGAATGAATAGAGAATATCTTGTAGCTAGTGTAAAAGGATAGTTATTTCTTAATATCATCTCTTACACGAAAAACCCGAACTCTTGCAAGCAAGGTTCGGGTTTTTTTGCCTTATATAGCCGTTTAAAATGCTTCGCTTAAAGCACATTGTTTACTAACTTTTCTTTTGATATGCTTTCTAATAACTTTTCGAAAACAACGCGTATGTAGCATTAAAGGTTTATGATGTTTTTAGAAGCTCAAAATTATTGCTTTGCTATTCCCTGGATCATAATACGTCTCCCACTAGAAAAAACCAAAAATCAACAAGTAAGTCACAATAAATGAATAGCCTTTTCATTATATAAAAGACAATCCCAAGGCTTACCAACATATGTTTACCTACAAAAGATTATTTAGAATACTGAAAAGCGGTTTGTTCGTTCTGCTTTTGATGTTAACATCATGTGCTGCAGATGAAGAGATTCAAAATGAAGCATCCAATCCAGAATCAGAGGAAAAAGACGAAATAATAACAACAGATTTTGATCTAATTGGCGCTATTGACAATGGTGAAGAAAATGAGGTTATTACGATCCCTAAGGGAACATATGTCATTGATAATCAATTACTTCTTAAATCAGGAATGTCTTTGACCGGAGAAGGAACCGATAAAACTAAAATAATAGCTTCAGATGATTGGGATCCCGGTACCGCTAAACTTCCAAATGACGGGGTAAATTCTGATGTTGAAGATAAAAATGCTTACCTAATAGTTCTATCTCATGGCACTAAGGGCGTAAAAATTTCAAATATGATGCTCTCTGGACCTAAATCACACGGCGCCATTTTTGGAAATAACTGTGATGGTCTTATCGTAGACAACCTATACATCAAAGAATTTCTATGGAGTGGCATTCGAACTTTTCGCATGGAAAACGCCGAAATTAGAAATAGCACTTTTGAAAATGCAGGTGGAAAACATGGGAATATAACAGGAGGCGGACTCTATCTCACTTGGACAAAAGACTCCGATTTTTACAACAATATTTTCTTCCGTTCTGGAGATCAATCTAGACCATTTTATGGCATTAAAGGTAGAGAAGGTAGAAATTGCCGTATTCATAATAACACCATTTTGGTCAATTTTTCAATTGAATTTCCGCATGAGAATGATCATAATATGGAAATTGACCACAATTACATGACAGGAACAGTTTCAATACCCAAATTTGGTGGTGGTGGCGTACCGGATAGTGGCATTACTTTTAATATTCATCATAATTACTTTAGCGCTTCCTATGCCCTAGAATGGGCGCGCAACGGTACAGAAGTACATCACAATCTTTTCGATTTTAGTACTGATAAAGATGGTGGCAATTTGATTAGTTGCTGGACGGAAATATCTCCTGGGCCGACTAAGTTTCACGACAACCTTATTAAAAATCCAGGAAGAGGCGTTTTCTGGAGTGAGCATGTTTTCAACAACTACGAATTTTATAACAATCATGTTATCGCCAACACTACAACCACACCTAGATCTGAAGGCTTATTTGGTTTTGATAAAGACACAGATTTCAGCACAATTTCTATCCGAAACAACATTATTGAATGTAAGGGACTCTCAAGGCCTTTAATGCGGAATAACAACAGTTACAATGCAGATATAAGTAACAATACCTTGATTAATATTTCAGATACCGCTGAGTATACCAATATGAACGCAAATAGTCCTAAAGGACCAAATGAACAACTTTACTTTCCAATGTGGTGCTAATGGAGCCTATACCGTAGAAGGATGGGAAGTATAACAAAACTAGTTACAGTTAGCTACTGTTAGTTTTCTAATAGCTTCTCCATCAGCTTAGCGTATTTTTAGGCATATAGGAATGCTTGATCCTTATACTTTTTTTGGTATCTTTTCCAAAAAAATTGCTAATACCATTTGCTTCTAAATCATATTATTTTGAACTCGAAACACGGTGACCAATCAAAGTCATTTATAATTTTAAAGGATAACCCCCTTATTTTAAAGTTCTGTTGAAACCCATTTTATAGGGTCTAATTGAACACATATCTAAGGAAATGCCTTTTCATAAGTGACTAACAACAACCATAGGCAAAATACTACGTTGCCTACAGGTGGTTAAACGCGCTTTTTATCCCGGACCTTTCCTTTATCAGTAACAGTTTCTATCGCCTAAACTTTGTAAAAAATAAAACGCTATGAAAGTATTTGAAATACGCTATTTAAGATTGACCCTATGGATTGGTCTTCATGGGCTACTTTGGTTTAGCGCACAGTCTTGCACAGAAAAAGCAGTACTAAAAAAGGAGTACACGCAATGGGAATCTTATCTAGGTGGCTTAGAACGAAACCATTACACGACCTTAGACCAAATAACGCCTGAAAACCTCGATCAACTCGAGGTAGTTTGGGAATATGAGACTCCTGACATGGGTCAAATGCAAATGAACCCTATTGTTGTAGATACCGTATTATATGGGGTTACCGCAGCCCTAAGAGCTATTGCTTTACATGCAGCAACTGGAGAAGAATTATGGCAATTTGGAGATTCTTTACAAGTATGGCATTCCACAAGTCGCGGGGTTAGTTATTGGGAATCTGGCGATGACCGCCGTGTTCTTTTTACCCGTGGTTCCCAACTCTGGGCACTTGATGCCTTGACAGGTAAGCCCATCTCTTCTTTTGGAAATTCTGGGGCTGTTGATTTAAGAAGCGGTCTACCGGAAACGGCAAAAGACAAATTTGTAATCTCTAACACCCCGGGAACAGTATTTAAAGATTTGATTATAATGCCTTTACGTGTTTCAGAATCTATCGGTGCAGCCCCAGGACATCTTATGGCTTTTAACGTAGTTACTGGTGCTGTTGAATGGGTTTTTCATACTATCCCTAGTGAAGGCCACCCTGGTTTTGACTCTTGGGAAGACCCGACATCTTTAAAAAAGGGATACATTGGAGGGGCAAACAACTGGGCAGGAATGGCGGTCGATGTAGACCACGAAATTCTGTATGTACCTACTGGATCGGCTGCTCCTGATTTTTACGGAGGCCTTAGAAAAGGTCCAAACCTCTATGCCAATTGTTTGCTAGCGCTAGAGGCCAATACTGGGGAGCTTTTGTGGCATTTTCAATTGACCCATCATGATGTTTGGGATAGGGATCCTCCTGCCCCACCAAATCTCATTACCCTTAAAAAGGATGGTAAAGATATTCCCGCCGTTTTACAAACCACCAAGCAAGGATTGGTATTTGCCTTTAACCGCCTAACGGGAGTTCCTATTTACGATATTGAAGAGCGTTCCGTTCCACAGTCTCTTTTAGAAGATGAACAAACTTCGCCGACACAGCCTTTCCCGACAAAACCAAAACCCTTCGCAAGGCAGTCCAATGACATTTCTAGTCAAAACATTAGCCCTTATGCCCCGAATCCCGAAGAACTATTGCAAACATTACAACAAGCAGAAAAAGCAATTTATACCCCTCCAGCCCTCACCCCTGTATTTTTATTACCAGGCTATGATGGGGGCGCTGAGTGGGGTGGTGCCGGAGCAGATCCCGATAATGGCATACTCTACGTGAACTCAAACGAAATGCCTTGGATATTGCAGATGGGTCGCGATAGCCTTGCTAGTAAGGATGAAGCCCCTACAGGAGCTTCGCTTTACCAGCAAAATTGCGCTGTCTGTCACCAAGCCAATCGCAAAGGAAACGTTCAGAGTGGCTATCCCTCCCTGGAAGGGTTAAGTGGTAAATTAACTAAAGAAAATGCCAAAAACATTATTCAAAATGGGCGAGGTATGATGTTTGGTTTTCCTCATCTCAAAGGTGATAAACTAGAAGCACTTATAAGTTTTATTTACGAGGAAGAAGACAAAATGGAAGTTACTGCCTCTACCGACGAGTCGCTTCCAGCAATGCCTTATAAACACATGGGGTATCATAAATTTTTAGATGGTAATGGGCTTCCAGGAATTGATCCTCCGTGGGGCACGCTACATGCTATCGATATGAATACTGGCGATTATCTATGGTCTACTACCTTAGGCAGTACCCCAAATATAAATGGACTGGCTGATGCTCCTACAGGTTGCGAAAACTATGGAGGCCCTATTATTACTCAAAATGGATTACTGTTTATAGCAGGAACAAAAGATGGTTACTTTCGCGCCTTTGATCGGCACACCGGTAAAGAGCTTTGGAAATACGCCTTACCTGCGGCCTCCTTTGCAACGCCAACCACCTATCAGATTAATGGCAAGCAATACATTGCCCTGGCCTGCGGTGGGGAAAAACTTGGAACACCAAAAGGAAACAAAATCATCGCATTTGCCATTCGTCCCTAAAGCGGCTTATGCTTCAATAAAAGGGCTATCACTATGCGATTTAGTGTTTAGGGATGATACCGATACTTTAGAGGAGTATCTTGATTAATACGACCAAAAAGCTTTAGTGCTTTGTGCTAATAAAACCCTGTTGACTTAGCTGCATCTAATATTTAGGAGCAGAAAAGAAGTGCCCAACGATGAGGTCTTCAAAAAGACCCTCAAATTTTGGATTTCTGATTTGGACTTAAAGTTGTTTTCTAACCACTTCGTAAAGTCCCAATACATCGCTCATTGCTATTTCGAAATCTTGATGTTCTGGAGCGGGATTTAAACTATGGCATATGAGGGTAACTCTTTCATTAGAAAACCCTGTAATTACCTTACAGATAATTCGATCCTTAAGAAGCATCACGAAAGTTTTTCCAAGCAATTTTTCTTCTTGAATAAACTGATCCTTATCCATTCCCTTACCTAATACTACTGATCCATGAGGAATAGCCGCAATGGTCCCATCATCCATAGCATCCCCAGCGATTTCAAAACCCACATAGGGTGCTTCGTCTAGGTGATCAATGAGAAAATCCATCTGTATACGCCCTTTAGTATAAGAACCTACGATAAAATCTGATATAAAAGCTCTATGGCCAAATGCTGTGCATAAAGGCACTCGAACGATTGTTTGCCCATTTGGCAAGGAATGAAAGAGATTTCCATGAGCCATGAAACTCTTTTTCTTAGAATACCTTTGATTCGGTTCGTTAAGTTCCTGAAAATAAAGATCAGCAATACTAAGGTCGAAGAAATCGGCAATCTTCGTTAAATTCTTCATAGGGATATTGGCACCACGCTTTTCATAGAGCTGTATCGTTCGTAGGCTAACTCCGATTGCTTTAGCCAATCCACTTTGATTTAGCCCTTTATTTCGTCTTAATTGCCTTAGTATCTTCACAGGAATCTAATTATGTAGTTAATTTGCATATATTTATAGCGATGCGCAGTACTTGCTTGCATGTCTGTAATGCAATTACAAACAAATATAAAAATAGAAATGATATTTCCTTAACCCGTTAATTTTTAATACAATATTATGCATTCTTCTAAAAAGTATATTCTCACAATTAGAAACGAAACGATGTTTGCCGATGAAGACTATGGAAGACCCATTAATGAAAGACTGTCCACTATTTTAAGAAGAACTACCTCTAAAGATGATTTGGCCAATATCGCTCTTCGCAGTAGTGTTAGTTTTTCAACAATTCGGGACGTTATTTATCGAACGAATAGTCTTACGAAATCCAACGCAAAGGCCATAGCCCTATTAGTACATGTGGCCTTTGAAAATGCTATCGCCAGAAAGCTTCAAGCAGAAGGAGATATCATGTATTTAGATAACATGTTAAAACTATAATTATCATTAAAAATACTTCTCACCACATATCACGCATTGATCTGGTTTTGTGGTTATCAACGATCTATAGTATCTCTTTTCGCATTAGCCAGTCCATTTGCCGATCGGCCCCAATGTCGTATGGATGCATTCCTATTTTTTAAATCCCGTTCGTTCATAAAACCGGATAGCCTTTGGGTTATGTTCCCATACTCCTAACCATAAGTAGGTCTTCCCCCAAGACCTTGCCATGTCTTCAATACCCATAAGAATACTGCCTCCTAGACCCTTGTTTTGATAAAAAGATTTTACATATAAACGTTCGATCTCTACTCCTGTCGCTTCACCAAATTCATTTTGAGCATCATCTATGTTAAGTTTAACATAGCCTACTACCTCTTCATTTTCGACTACAAAATAAAATCGCGTATTAAGATTACTTAGTTCTTTTAGTAACTGTGTCTTGGAAAAAGCAGTCCTTAAATACGCTCTAAAATGTTTAGGATCATTTTGGGCTTCAAAGGCCGCTCTAAAGGTATGAATGGCCACGTTTCGCAACGGGTCTATATCAATTGGATCACATGTTTTAAAAAGAATATCCATATACCCTAAAATATCAAAGAGCCGCTAAACCGGCTCTTTAAAATTTGTTGAGTGAAGTGTTTTAATCAGAACTATAACATAAATAGCTTTCTGACTAAACGAAGGAAACCGCTGAAAAAATCATTGCGGTAGACCTGTATATCTTGCTCAACTTTCATGCCGTTTGTGGAAAACTTTGAAAACATAGGGCCTCGTATTTTGTTAGTATTTCGTAATATGAGTATTTCTTTTGCCATTTCAAAATTAAAAAACCATTATTTCAGGGTTAAACTAATGTTGTAAAGGGCCTGACATCGGTTGTCAAAAGCCATTTATTTGCAGTATTATATCTACTCCTTGCCAGGAAAACCCTCATTTTATTAGTTTCCTTTGCATTATTTTACAGTAAAACCTTTTTGTAATTAGGGTTTCGTTACAATACTGAAAACCCAAGAAGGAAAGATATTCGGCATTATCTGCCGTTTTTTTACTCAATACGGTAATTAAAGGGTCATCTCGGGAACAAGTCCATCCACTATCAGGTTGCCAGCTGTTGCTTTCTTAATAGTATCTATAGTAACACCAGGTGCGCGTTCCAATAAATGAAAATCACCATTTCTGATTTCTAATACCGCGAGATTGGTTACTACTTTTTTAACACAACCAACGCCTGTTAGTGGCAAAGTGCAACGCTGTAATAATTTGGAGTCTCCATGTCTATTGGTATGCATCATCGCCACAATAATATTCTTGGCTGAAGCCACCAAATCCATAGCGCCGCCCATACCTTTAACCATTTTACCAGGAATTTTCCAATTGGCGATGTCTCCATTTTGTGCCACTTCCATAGCTCCAAGGATAGTTAAATGCACATGCTGCCCCCTAATCATAGCAAAACTGGTTGCCGAATCAAAAAAGGAAGCACCAGGCATAGTCGTAATCGTTTGTTTTCCTGCATTAATAAGATCTGCATCTTCTTTGCCCTCTTCTGGAAAAGGTCCCATTCCCAAAACGCCATTCTCACTTTGAAATTCAACTGAGATATCATTGCGTACAAAATTGGCGACCAGTGTAGGTATACCGATACCAAGATTTACGTAAAATCCATCTTTCACTTCCTGTGCAATACGCTTGGCTATTCCATTTTTATCTAACATGTCCGTGCTAGTTATCTTTAAAACTACAAAACCCTAAGCTTCCCCTCAAATAAGGTAAGAATACTTAAGTGCAAACACCGCCTTTCGCCTAATGCCCTCTGATCTTTTTATAATAATTTATAGCCCTATTGCCTAACTATCCCTATCGTTCTGTTTTTAACCATGATATAGGTAGTTGTCACTACTACACGAACTATTTTCAATTTCAAAGGGGAGTTTCAAACTTAGATTTTACCCAATTTCTGGGCTAATTCCAAAACGTTTTTACAATCCATTTTTTTATAAATCTGCTTTCTATGGGTTCTCACAGTATGAAAACTTATACTAAGCTTCTCTGCAATCTGAGCACTAGTATACCCTTCAGAAATCATTTTAAAAATGACTTGTTCTCTGCTTGTTAGTCCTGAAATTTTAGAGGGGTTCGCTGATTCTTTAGGATATATTACCTGATTTAACACTTTATCGAAAATGTAATATCTAAAACGATTATCTACTTTCAATTTATCGATGCGCGTTTGCATAACAGCAACAGCAAAGGGCTTCCCCTGCGGGTTTAAAAAGTACCTGTGTACTTGGTGCAATACTCGCCTTCGTGGACTACCCTTATAGGCGTACTCCCTATTGTACACGTATCTGTTTTGTGCATCTTTAGGCAACTTTGAAAAAAATTTACGTTGATGTATCGTTGAGGAAAATAAAAAGGGGATATGCTCTAAAACCACGTACTGAATAACAAATTGAGGTCCCTTTTGGTTGTATTTTTCTTGAGCGATTCCAGTCACCTTCTCAATATCACCGTCCACGTATAAATAGGTGTTCTTTTCAATATCTAATACGGTTAGTGCAGAAGTTCCGTAAGTCGATTTTAGCTGAAGTAGTTCTCTTAAGTGCTTTTTGCGAATCGTTTGCTTAAATTCGGATAGCGTTACTCCCAGGAGTGAAGACCAATCCACAAACAATTCATTATACGTGGTGTTTTCAGACAATTATTGCTATTTTTGACGTACTGTGCGTTGCTCAATGCGTTTTTCGTAGGCGACACCTCGAAAAATGCGTTGTATAAAAATACCAGGAATATGAACTTCGTTTGGGTCTAACTCCCCAACGGGCAACAGCTCTTCTACCTCTGCCACAGTAATTGTTGCTGCGCCACACATACAAGGATTGAAGTTACGCGCTGTTCCTTTAAATATTAAGTTACCTGCTTCGTCTCCTTTCCAAGCTTTTACAAAGGCAAAATCGGCTTTAAAAGCATGCTCAAGAACGTACTGTTTACCCTCAAATATTCTTGTTTCTTTACCTTCTGCTACTTCTGTACCATAACCTGCAGGGGTATAAAAAGCTGGGAACCCGGCTTGTGCAGCCCGGCATCTTTCTGCCAAGGTACCCTGTGGGATAAGTTCTACTTCTAGTTCTTTAGATAGCATTTGTCGTTCAAACTCTGCATTTTCCCCAACATAAGACGATATCATCTTTCTAATCTGACGCTTTTGAAGAAGCAAGCCTAGACCAAAGTCATCGACACCTGCATTGTTAGATATACAAGTTATGTTTTGGATACCCAACCTCGATAATTCCTCGATAGCCTTTTCAGGAATGCCACAAAGCCCAAAACCTCCCAGCATGAGTGTCATCCCATCCTTTACGCCAATTAACGCTGCTTCTACTCCTGTTACCGTTTTCTGGATCATTTGACTTGGGTTTAAAAATCAAGGTCTTCCAAGTCATCCTCAGTATCGGTCTCTTCTTTGATAGCGGTTTGTACCTTCGTACAATCTACATTGATTGAAAGATCACTTGGCTTAGGAAAGTTATTTTTAGAGATTCCAAGTTTTGTGTTGGCGTAATTGGCCTTCATATAAAGCCCCCAGATGGGTAAGGCCATAGAGGCACCTTGTCCATAAGCCAAACTTTTGAAATGAACTGCCCGATTATCTCCACCAACCCAAACGCCTGTTACCAAATTAGGTACCATCCCCATAAACCAACCATCACTTTGATTTTGAGTAGTTCCTGTTTTTCCGGCAATAGCATTTGTTAATTCGTAGGGGTATCCGGTCATTATTTCTTTGTATAACCTGTTGTTTTTATTCCAACTATGTCTTAATCGCGCTCCGGAACCATATTCAGTTACACCTTGCATTAAGTTGATCATAGTGTAAGCAACATCTTTGCTGAGTACATCTTTGGTTTCTGGAACATCTTCAAAAAGCACCGTTCCATTTTTATCTTCTATTCTTGTAATTAGTACAGGCTTCACATAAACACCTTGATTCGCAAAGGTTCCATAAGCACCTACCATCTCGTAAACATTAAAATCGGGTGTTCCCAAGGCTATTGAAGGTAACTCAGGAATGTCTCTTTCCAAGCCCATGTTTTTGGCAATTTCTACCACAGAACCAGGTCCTACCTGGTCGATTAATCTAGCCGTAACCGTATTTACTGAGTTGGCCAACGCATTCTTTAAAGTTTTCATTTTTCCAGAATACTTGCCGTTGGAATTCTTAGGACACCACGCCTCTACATTTCCATGTTTCATAGGTTCTATACAATACTGAGTGTCCGGAAGAGAATCACATGGAGAATACCGCAATTGGTCTATCGCGGCAGCATACACAAATGGTTTAAAAGTAGAACCTGCCTGTCGTGCTCCTAAAATAACATTGTCATATTGGAAGTGCTTGTAATCAATACCACCAACCCAAGCTTTTACATGACCTGTTTGCGGCTCCATGGACATCATAGCGGTACGCAAAAATGTCTTGTAGTAACGAATAGAATCCAAGGGAGTCATTACAGTATCCTTTTCGTAAGAATCGCTATTCCAATCAAAAACGGTCATCTCTGTTTTCTTCCGAAAAGAGGCTCGAATTTCTTTTTTAGAATACCCTTGACTTTTCATGATTTTCCAACGGTTAGAAGAGGTCATAGCCTTGTCCATTATCAAATCTATCTTGTCATCTTCTAATCCTAAAAACGGCGTAGTTGGATTGCGTTCAAGAGTGTTTTGACCAAAAAACTCTTTTTGCAATTTTTTCATATGTTGCTCTACCGCTGTCTCAGCATTTTGCTGCATGCGAGAATCTATGGTCGTGTATACCTTGAGGCCGTCGAGATAGATATTGTAGGAGGTGCCGTCTGGTTTTTTGTGGTCTTTAACCCAACTGCCCAACCAGCGTTGCACGTACATTCTAAAATAGGTAGCCAAACCTTCACGATGTGACTCTGGACTAAAATTGAGGTCCATTTTAAGTTGTTGCAAAGAATCCTTTTCCTCCTCGGTGATATAACCGTACTTGGCCATTTGCCCCAACACCGTATTTCGCCTATTTTTTACACGTTCTTCGCGTTTGATAGGATTAAAAAGAGAGGAGTTCTTGAGCATGCCCACCAATACGGCAGACTCTTCTGTTCTAAGATCTTTAGGTTCTTTTCCAAAATAAATACGAGCAGCGGAGCGTATCCCATCGGCAGCATAACCGAAGTCGTAAATATTTAAGTACATGGCGATAATCTCTTCTTTCGTATACTGACGCTCTAGCCTTGTCGCTAGTACCCATTCCATCGCCTTCTGTAGAATTGCATTCGTTTTGTTCGTCTTGTCACGCTCCCCAATAAATAACTGCCTGGCAAGCTGCTGCGAGATAGTACTTGCACCACCTCTTTTCCCCAAAAAGGCAAAAGCCCTTAAAGTGCCTCTAGCATCAATACCCGCATGATCGTAGTAACGTGCATCTTCAGTGGCTACTAGGGCATTGACCAAATTCTCCGGGAGTTGGTTATAAGAAACCGGCGTTCTATTATC
>JBCDGY010000076.1:0-12064 GCA_039414375.1 Bacteroidota bacterium
GTGGTAGGGATGGTACTTTTGTTAATTACTATGGCCTCATGTGAAGAAGAACTGACCACCTTAGGTGAGGGCGTGATTGGAGGAGAGCCTTTTGATACCGATGTCGCTGAATATGAGGTTTTCGCCTTTAATCAGCGCTTAACAGCGGTGCAGACCAATAGGATGCCCGTTTATCAAGTAGGTGTTTACAACGACCCTATTTATGGTAGAAGAGAGGCTATTGTAACAACTCAATTAACTTTTCCTGAACTAAATGGAAATCCAACTTTTGGCAATTTTAACCAAGCCACTGAAAATATTGCCGATAGTGATGATGACGATAATACTGTCGAAGAAGACGAAACGGTTAAAGAGGTAATTTTGTACATACCTTATCTTCAAGTACCCAATTCGGATACTGATGGGGACGAGGTGCCAGATGAACTGGATGCAGATCCAAATAATGCCAATAGTGATAGCGATGATGATGGGGTATCAGATATTGAAGAGACTAGGCAGGGATCAAATCCTTTAGATTCATCTTCGATACCTACAGCTGATGGATTTGTTGGTAATAGTTTTGCTAGAACTTTTGCTTTGGATAGTATTTTTTCGAGCACATTTATCAACTCAGGCCAACAAGATCCTTTCGTTGGTAAAGAATTCACCTTTAAAGTTGAACAATCTTCTTATTTCTTAAGAGATTTAGACCCTACTCAGGGTTTCAATGATGCGCAGGCGTATTTCTCCAATGAAAACATCCCGACTTTTGTTCAGGGAACCCCATTATTTGATGAAAAGGTAACCATTGATAACAAAGAATTTATAACACGCCAAGAAGACAATCCGGATACAGACGAAATTGACACCTTAAGTATTGCAACTAGATTGCCTCCAGGTATTCGTGTAGCACTGGATACTACCTTTTTCCAAAAGCATTTATTGGACATGGAAGATTCTTTTGAACTTCTGAACCAATCTAATTTTTCCGATTTTATACGTGGGCTGCATTTTTCCATAATCCCTGCAGGCGATGAAGATTTAATGATCTTATTTGATCTAACCCAAGCAAATATTACGATTACGTATGAATTCAATGATTTTATACCTGGCGAGGATGGTAGTGCGGGTACAGTAGAAACCGTTGAACGGGATTTTACGCTTAATTTACTCCAGCGAACCGATCAAGGTGCAGTTATCGGTAATGCTGTGAACACTTTTATCGATGATCCCTTGCCAAGTGATATTGCAAGTCAGTTAGGCAATAGTGGCATAAATGCCGATCGGCTATACTTAAAGGGTGGTTCTGGGAGTTTTACACGTATAAAGCTTTTTAACCAAGACGATGGTGTAGCGGCAAGTATTATTTCCAATATTAAAGCTAACAATTGGGTGATCAATGAAGCCAATTTGGTTTTTCATGTAGACCGGGATGCGCTAAACAATGTTAATGGCACTATAGAGCCACCACGACTATATCTTTACAATCTGGAAACTGGTAACGCGCTCATAGATTTGAGTACTGAAGTTTCTAACAATCAATCACCTTCTTCCTTAGGGCAATATCAGAATTATGATGGTATTCTCAGGCAAAAGACCAATGGAGAAGGCATGTCCTACACTGTTCGGATTACGGACTATTTAAACGATATAATAGTTAGAGATTCTACCAATGCCAGTTTAGGTTTATCGCTTACCTCAGACGTGCGTATTCCTGGAACGCTAAATGCCAAGGTAGACGCTATGAATACGGCAGATGTACCAATACCTGTAATGCATACCGTAAACCCTTTTGGTACTATTTTGTTCGGGAACAATTTGCTCCCAGAAGATGAAGACAAAAGGTTGAAGCTACAGATATTTTACACTACTGCTAACTAGCTTAAAGCCCTTAAGCATTTGTAGATTATGTGCCATACATCGAAAAGGTATGGTTTCCAATTTTCACATTGGCTATATTTAGCCCTTACTTAACCCAATACAATGAACTATGTGTGGAATTGTCGGATATATTGGTCATAGAGCTGCTTATCCCATAATTATAAAAGGATTACAAAGACTTGAGTATCGTGGATACGACAGTGCTGGAATTGTACTTTTTAATGAGGGAGAAGTCAATTTAATAAAGACAAAGGGAAAAGTAGCAGACTTAGAAGAGCGCTCTAAATCAATACCAACAGAGGGATATTTGGGTCTTGGCCACACAAGATGGGCTACCCATGGTGTTCCTAATGATGTTAACTCCCATCCTCATACCTCAAATTCTGGAGATTTAGTGATTATCCACAATGGTATTATAGAGAACTACGAATCCATAAAAAAGGCCCTAATCGAGCGAGGTTATGTTTTCAAATCTGATACCGATACTGAGGTATTGGTTAATCTAATCGAGGAGGTAAAACAGCAAGAAGGGGTAAAACTAGGTCACGCAGTGCAGATTGCCTTAAACCAAGTTATAGGGGCTTATGCGATTGCAGTTTTTGACAAGAACAAACCTGACGAAATTGTGGTGGCAAAACTGGGTAGTCCACTAGCTATTGGTATTGGAGAAGGCGAGTATTTTATAGCTTCAGATGCTTCACCCTTTATTGCTCACACCAACAATGCTGTGTATTTAGAAGATGAAGAGATGGCCATAGTGCGTTTGGGTAAGGAATTGAAATTGAGAAAAATAAAGGACGACGCCATAGCCTACCCTAAAGTTCAAGAGTTACAATTGAATATTGAAGAGATTGAAAAAGGGGGATATGATCACTTTATGCTCAAGGAAATTTATGAGCAACCTAGAGCCATTTTAGATACTTATCGTGGACGTTTGCTTGCAGATCAAGGTATCATTAGAATGGCTGGAATCGATCAGCACCTTGAAAAGTTCTTGAATGCCAATAGAATTATCATTGTTGCTTGTGGTACCTCTTGGCATGCTGGGTTGGTAGCAGAATATATTTTTGAAGACTTAGCGCGAATTCCGGTTGAGGTGGAGTATGCCTCGGAGTTTCGTTACCGGAATCCGGTAATTACGGATGGGGATGTGCTAATTGCTATTTCTCAATCAGGAGAAACGGCTGATACGCTGGCTGCTATAAAAATGGCCAAAGAGAAAGGGGCTTTTGTTTTTGGGGTGTGCAATGTGGTCGGCTCGTCTATTGCAAGAGCGACTCATGCTGGAGCCTATACCCACGCCGGTCCAGAAATAGGAGTAGCTTCTACCAAGGCGTTCACCACTCAAATTACCATACTTACACTTATTGCTTTAAAACTATCCAAAGAGCGTGGTGTCTTTTCCCAGGCCAAGTTTCATGAGTTTTTAACTGCTTTAGAGGCGATACCTGAAAAGGTGAAACAGGCACTAGAGTCTAATGTGCTCATTGAACAGATTGCTCAGGTTTATAAAGATTCTTCCAATTGTCTGTATTTAGGGCGCGGTTATAATTTTCCCGTCGCTTTGGAAGGTGCCTTGAAGCTCAAAGAGATCAGTTATATCCATGCGGAGGGGTATCCCGCTGCGGAGATGAAACATGGCCCTATTGCGTTAATTGACGAGCAAATGCCGGTGGTGGTTATTGCAACTCGAAAAGGACATTACGATAAGGTAGTAAGCAACATACAAGAAATAAAATCCAGGATGGGTCGTATTATAGCCGTGGTGTTTGAGGGTGACGAAACAGTTACTGAGTTAGCCGATCATGTAATTACTGTTCCCGAAACTTTTGAACCGCTATCTCCTTTACTAACAACTATTCCATTGCAATTGCTTTCCTATCATATTGCTTTGATGCGGGGCTGCAATGTGGATCAACCCAGAAATTTAGCCAAGTCGGTTACTGTGGAATAAGCAAAAGACGATTTGGTGTAATCAAGGGGTTTTTAGGGCTTATTTTTATAGAATTCTCAGTAATCAGGGGCTGATTCTATGAAAAAAGTATTATGCATGCATAATTTTTCAAACTTTTTGATCTTCTGGTCAAAAAAAAATGTATCTTCCGCCCTTCTAGCTAACAAGAATTTAAAACTAACTTTACGCAAACGCTGCATAATGAAAAAACTAACTTTTGCACTTTCATTATTGGTCTCTTTTGCCGCGATGGCTCAAACCGCTATCACAGGTAAGGTTGTAGACCAGAACAATACGCCGGTTCCTGGTGCTAATGTAGTAGTAGTAGGAAAGGCCGAAGGTGCCGTTGCTGATTTTGATGGAAATTTTACTTTAAGTACTTCGGAAACACCACCTTTTCAAATTAAGGTTACCAGTGTTGGTTATTCCGAAGCTATGGTTTCCGTAACTTCTGAGGGTCAAGTATTATCGATTACGCTTGAAGAAAGCTCAACAATGCTCGACGAGATTGTTATCTCTGCTTCGAGAACTCCGGAACGTATTTTTGAATCTCCTGTTTCTGTAGAGCGCTTTGACGTTAAAGATATTCAAAATACTACTGCAGAATCATTTTACGGAGGGCTTCAAAATTTGAAAGGAGTGGATATCAATACCAATAGTTTGACTTTCCAGTCCATAAATACAAGGGGTTTCGCCTCCTTCGCCAATACCCGATTTATGCAATTGGTTGATGGAATGGATAACTCAGCGCCTGGTCTGAATTTTGTACTCGGGAATTTGGTAGGTATGAATGAAATGGATGTACAAAGCGTAGAAATATTACCGGGAGCCTCTTCGGCACTTTATGGGGCAGGTGCATTCAATGGTATCTTATTTATGCGGAGCAAGAATCCTTTTGACTTCCAGGGCATAAGCTCTTACTTGAAGACAGGAATTATTTCTCAAGAAGCGGCTGGAGATAATCCCTATTATGATGTCGGATTTCGTGCAGCGCATGCCTTTAGTGACAAATTTGCAATTAAAACAAGTTTCTCCTTTTTACAAGGAGAAGATTGGCATGCCAATAGTCTTTTGGATGTCAACAATCCAGGGGGTACAAGAATTGATCCTGGATATGATGGTTTAAATGTTTACGGTGATGAGGTAAGTAATACCCTTAATTTTAATGCTATTGCTGCTGATGCTGGCTTACCCAGTAATGAATTTGGATCTGCACTAGTAAGCAGAACAGGATATAATGAGCGTGACTTAGTAAACTACGACGCCCAAAGTGTCAAAGCAGATTGGGCATTGCATTATCGTCCTTTCGGAGATGATTTGGAGGTTATTTATAATGGACGAATCGGACGCGGTAATACCATATATCAGGGTGTGAATCGCTATGCGGTGGATGGATTTAAAATGCAGCAGCACAAACTTGAAGTTCGTAATGACAACTTTTTTATAAGGGGCTACATTGTTTCCGAAAATTCAGGTAATGCTTATGATACTAGATTTGCCGCGATTAATACGAATAGAATTTGGAAAGGGGATGTTCAATGGTTCACTGAATATGCTCAAGCTTATTTGGGAGCTTTTATTAATGGGCGCCAAACTCAGGGATTATCCATAGAAGATTCCCAAACCTTTGCACATGCTCAAGCAAGGACCGCAGCCGATACAGGGCGTTTGCTTCCAGGGACACCCGAATTTAATCGCGCTTTTAACCAAGTGATAGCAGATGGTGATTTGGCTACAGGTGCAAAATTCATAGACAATACAAAATTCCGTCATGTTAATGGAAACTATAATGTAGCACACCTTATTGATAATTGGGCAGATATACAGGTTGGAGGATCTTTTAGAGAATATGAATTAAATTCTCAAGGTACCATCTTTACCGATTTTGATGGTCCAATAACTTATGCTGAATATGGAGCTTACTTACAGTTTCAGAAAAAACTATTAGAAGAACGTTTGAAAATTACAGCTTCTGCTCGTTACGATAAGAACGAGTTCTTTGATGGCTTTGTTTCTCCACGTTTTTCTTTAGGGTACACGCTAGGAGAAAAAAGAAATCATAATATACGCTTTTCTGCCCAACAAGGTTTCCGAAACCCTACTACTCAAGACCTTTTTATTGGTCTAACGACAGGAAGAGCTACTTTGGTAGGTTCTGCACCAGATAACCTTGATAGAGATGTGCGTACTTGGGAGCTTAGTCAGGAAGGTCAAGCCCTAATTGGCCAAACTTCTGTTGAAGTTGTGGGTAGAGCAGCTTATGAAAATGCTTTTACTAGGACCTCAGTAGAGAATGGAGCACCAGCAGCAGCCAATACTCCTATTATTCAACCAGAAGAGATTACTGCTCTAGAACTTGGTTATCGTTCTCAATTGGGTAAAGTAACTATAGATCTCAATGGATACTACAATACCTTATCTGGTTTAATAGTCACGCAATTTAATTTAGTACCATTATATGGGCAGGTTGGCGATAATAGCTTGTCTTTAGCTGCATTAGGAAATGAAGATTTCGAAGTCTATCAAGTATATACCAATGCCCAAGAAGACATCAACTCCTATGGGGCTAATATTGGTATTGACACTAAAGTATTGGGTAATTTTGACCTTGGTGTAAATTACACTTATACTAAATTGGTTGATGCTGAAGATATACGCGCTCGTGGTATTAGAACAGAGTTCAATACTCCAGAACATAAGGTAAAGGCTTCCTTTGGGAATACCGCACTTTTTGAGAATTTTGGTTTTGGCATCAATTACCGTTGGAGCGACAACTATTTTTGGGAAGCTTCTTTTGGAGATGGCGATGTAGATTCTTTTAGCGTATTAGACGCTCAAATCAATTACAGTGTGCCAAGCATAAAATCAGTATTTAAAGTGGGAGGGTCAAATATTTTGAATGACGAATATGTGACAGCCTTCGGAACCGGTAATATTGCAGCTATTTATTACGTGTCTTGGAACATTAATCCATAAGGCAGAAAAGCTCAAAAAATCAATCAAACAAAAGGCATCCTTAAATGGATTCCTTTTGTTGTTTAAAAAGACGAGGTTCAGGTTTCATTTACCAACAGGAATACCCTATCTTTGCCGCCGAAAAATAGCAGTATAATCCCTTAGGGAACTGTGGACAATTGAAATTTTGAAATAATGTCATCAACTACAGGAAAAGTTGCCCAAATTATCGGTCCAGTAATCGACGTTGAGTTCGAATCAGGGACTGCAATCCCAAAAATTTATGATTCTTTAGAGGTCAAGAAAGAAGATGGAACTGTTTTAGTTCTTGAGGTTCAGTCTCATATTGGTGAAAACACCGTACGGACGATTTCTATGGACTCTACAGATGGATTAAGCAGAGGTATGGATGCGGAAGCTACCGGAAGCGCCATACAAATGCCTATAGGAGAATCAGTTTACGGACGCCTCTTCAATGTTATAGGAGATGCCATCGATGGTATGGAAAACTTGCCCAAAGGTGGTGACAACGGTCTTCCGATACACCGCGAAGCGCCTAAGTTTGAAGATTTGTCTACTTCTACGGAGGTCTTGTTTACCGGAATTAAGGTTATCGATTTGATTGAACCTTATGCCAAAGGAGGTAAAATTGGATTGTTTGGTGGTGCCGGAGTTGGAAAAACGGTACTTATCCAGGAATTGATTAATAATATTGCTAAGGGACACGGAGGTCTCTCCGTTTTTGCCGGTGTTGGTGAGCGTACGCGTGAAGGGAATGACCTACTTCGAGAAATGTTGGAATCTGGCATTATTAAATATGGAGACGATTTCTTGCACTCTATGGAAGCTGGCGGATGGGATTTGAGTAAAGTTGACAAGGCAGCTATGAAAGAGTCCAAGGCGACTTTTGTTTTTGGACAGATGAATGAGCCTCCTGGCGCCCGTGCCCGGGTAGCCTTATCTGGCTTAACCATTGCAGAATATTTCCGTGATGGAGCTGGTGATGGCCAAGGGAAAGATGTGCTTTTCTTTGTCGATAATATTTTCCGTTTTACGCAAGCAGGTTCTGAGGTATCCGCTCTTTTGGGAAGGATGCCTTCTGCCGTGGGTTATCAACCCACATTGGCCACAGAGATGGGTGCGATGCAAGAACGTATTACCTCTACTAAAAAAGGATCGATTACTTCAGTTCAAGCGGTTTATGTACCTGCGGATGACCTTACTGATCCTGCTCCTGCAACTACCTTTGCACACTTGGATGCCACAACTGTACTCTCTAGAAAGATTGCAGAGTTAGGTATTTATCCAGCGGTTGATCCTTTAGATTCTACCTCTCGTATTTTGACCCCTGAGATTTTGGGAGACGAGCATTACGGCTGCGCACAACGCGTTAAAGAGTTATTACAACGTTACAAAGAACTACAAGATATTATTGCCATCTTAGGAATGGAAGAGCTCTCCGAAGAAGATAAATTGGCGGTTGCGCGAGCTCGAAGAGTACAACGTTTCTTATCACAACCTTTCCATGTTGCGGAACAGTTTACGGGTATTCCTGGAGTTTTGGTAGACATTAAAGACACTATTAAGGGCTTCAACATGATTATGGATGGCGAGTTGGATCACCTTCCAGAATCAGCCTTTAACCTGAAAGGAACTATAGAAGACGCTATCGAGGCAGGCGAGAAAATGTTGGCTGAGGCGTAAAATAGTTATGAGTTAAAAGTTAGAAGTTTAGTGTGAGTTGCACTATACCTCTAACTTTTAAACTCTTAATCGCTAACTTAGAAAGATGTATCTAGAAATTGTATCACCAGAAGCCACACTGTTTTCGGGAGAGGTAACTTCAGTTACCGTGCCTGGAGTTAATGGAGAGTTCCAAATGTTAAACGATCACGCTCCTATAGTTTCTCTTTTGGATTCAGGAAGTGTGAAAGTGCAAGGTAATCTCAAAATCGAAGAGGAATTTCAAAATAAGTTTACCCAGGGGCCTAACGGAGAGACCCTTCTTCAAATTACTAGTGGTACTGTAGAGCTGCGAGAAAACAAAGCTATAGTCTTGGTAGATTGAGGTAACTCCCTCTTGTCCATACCATTTAGCCATACTACCTTTGGCTATGGATAATTTTCCGTATCGTCTTACCCGTAAACTTCAAAAGCGAGAAACTACCAATGAGTTGCGCGCCTTAGAAACCTTGCAGGGGTTAGTGGATTTTTCGTCCAATGACTATTTAGGGCTGGCCCAAGAGCCTCTTATAGCCGAAGCCGCGCTACAACTATCCAAGGTTGTTACAATAAACGGAGCTACAGGATCTAGACTGCTCTCCGGACATTCCGCTTTATATGAAAGGTTGGAAACCTTTCTAGCTGCCTTTCACGGTTACGAGGGTGCTACCGTATTTAATTCTGGATATGATGCTAATTTAGGGGTATTAGCTACAGTTCCACAACGGGGGGATGTTGTTTTTTATGACGAATTAAGTCATGCCAGCATTCGAGATGGTCTTCGTTTAAGTGAGGCCAAATCCTATAAATTCAAACACAACTCTTTATCGGATTTAAAACATAAAGTTGATCGTTTTCTTAGGGTAAATGTTGAAAAAGATATTGAGATCTACGTTGTTACCGAATCTGTATTTTCAATGGATGGCGACATACCAGAACTTCAAAAATTGGCAAATTTTTGTTCTCAGCACGGACTACGCCTTATAATTGACGAAGCCCATGCTCTTGGGGTTTTTGGCGAAGGTCTCATAGCGCGTTTAGGACTGCAACACCAGGTTTTTGGACAGTTGGTCACCTTTGGGAAGGCGTTGGGCTGCCATGGAGCTGCAGTACTGGGAAGTAAGACCCTAAAAACGTTTTTGATCAATTTTAGTAGAAGCTTAATCTATACCACTGCGTTACCACCCCATACAACAGCTACGATTTATGAGGCCTATCAATTTTTGGGCAATAGTACTGGAAAAGCTGCACAACAGCGTTTGCATGCCCTTATTTCTTATTTTAAGGAAAGGGTAGACACCATAGGACTCACGAATTTGTTCGTGCAACGAGATGCTGCTATACAGGTGGCTATCTTAGGAAATACGACCCTTGCTAAAAGTTGGTCTCGGCATTTGCGAACTCAAAACATGGATGTCAGGGCGATTTTATCCCCTACAGTCCCCGTAGGTAGCGAACGACTCCGTATATGTCTACATGCTTTTAATACTGAGCAAGAGATTGATACGCTCCTTTTAAACTTAAAACAGTTAAGAGATGGGTAAGGATTGGGTGGTATTGGGTACTTTTGAGTTTCTTGCTGACGTACAGGTAATTAAAAGCAAACTAGAATCAGAAGGTATCTTCGTAAGACTTAAAGATGATAACACAGTAGGGATAGATCCTTTTGCAAGTAACGCCCTAGGTGGTATTAAATTGCTAGTCCATCGAAATGATCGTACCGAAGCTAAATCCATTTTTGACGAGGTTCGTAATTATGCTGTTGACGATGATGGTAATCTTATTACATGCAGTGTATGTGGGGCACAAAAGAGCGAAGTTTATTATGCGCGTAACACCTTGTTGTTTAAATTATTTCCTTTCTTAGAACCGAAGAAGTACCGTTGTACAGAATGTAATTTTCTTTCCAAAGCGAAGCGATGAATGTATTTGTAACTGGTATTTCAACCGAAGTAGGTAAAACAATAACATCAGCTATCATTGTAGAAGCCCTTGAAGCAGATTATTGGAAACCGGTTCAGTCTGGGGATTTGGAGTTTTCGGATACCGATCGTGTAAAGGCCTTGATATCGAATTCCAAAAGTGTTTTTCATCCCAATGCTTATGCTTTAAAAACCCCAATGAGTCCTCATGCAGCAGCCCAAATAGACGGTATTACGATCACTTTAGATCAAATACAGCGACCACAAACGAACAACCATTTGGTAATTGAAGGGGCAGGGGGGCTGTTAGTACCACTGAACAACAAAGACACCATTCTTGATTTGATTCAACCAGATTATAAAGTTATTGTAGTATCACGTCACTATTTAGGGAGTATAAACCATTCTTTGCTTACCATAAATACCCTCATCGAAAAGGGATTAACTGTAGGAATTATTTTTAGTGGTGCAGCGCATCCTTCTACAGAACAGATCATCCTAGAAAAAACTAAAATTCCATGTTTGGGACGTATTGATGAAGAAAACAACTTTAACAAAACTGTTATTACTTCTTATGCTGCACAGTTCCGAACCAAACTTCATTCCTTTTAAAGCGCTTGCCAATGCTTCGTAACCCATGGACTCATAAGAATATTAAGTTTTTTTATTATCTCAATGGGGTGTTGTTAGAAGGCCAGCGCAAGATAGGGTGGCAGTCGTCTTTGGAAGGCCAGCTTAAAAAACTTAAGGATGTGGACTTGGAAACCCTACGCTATAGACTAAATTATTATCACAAGTCGCTTGCTCCTTTTACGTTAAGTGGTGAGGCATTCTCTATTAAAGATCTCACCTTACCTCCTAAGAACAAGACCTATTATTTTGATTTGCTTGCCAATGCTGTTTATTTTCCACAAAACTATGCGTTGGGGTACCAATTTGGAGATGTTCGTGAGGTACCCACCGAACCACTTTTGGTAAAGAGTAGACCTATTGTTGAGGATAATGAGAATTCGATTCTTTTGAAATTCAACAAAATAAGGCACTATACCTTTGTTCAGGATACTATAGATTATCGAAAAAAGACACCTAAGCTTATCGGGCGTGCGAGTGTAAAACAAGAACATCGAAGACAGTTTTTTAGGCAGTATTTTGATCATCCTTTGTGCGACTTGGGCCAAATCAATGCTGGAACAACACATGATCAATGGTTGAAACCCAAGATTTCCATTAATGAGCACTTGCGTTATAAGTTTATCCTTTGCCAGGAAGGTAATGACGTAGCCAGTAATCTAAAGTGGGTAATGAGCTCTAATTCTTTAGCAGTAATGCCAAGACCAAAGTTTGAGACCTGGTTTATGGAGGGTCAATTAGAGCCGAATGTACACTATGTAGCCATTGAAGACGATTTCTCGGATTTAGAAGAGCGTCTTCAATACTATCTTGCTCATGAAAATGAAGCCCAAAACATTATCGCTAATGCCAATGCTTATTTTGACAAGTTTCGCGATAAAACTATGGAAAAGTTGCTGGGGCTTTTAGTGTTAGAGCGCTATTTTTATAGAAGTGGTCAACTTACCCCAGTAATAGCAGATTTACATCAGACTGCAACTTAAGTCCTATCTTTGTGGTTTATTGACATTCTTGTGGAGCA
>JBCDGY010000077.1:0-12061 GCA_039414375.1 Bacteroidota bacterium
CCAATACAGTCGGCTACAAATTTTACCTGAACACCAATAATTTCAGAAACCTTTTCACAAATATGTTGCAAAGACATTGATGGATTGCGTTGCCCTTTAGGACGACCTAAATGACTCATAAGCACTGCGCTTCCTCCATCTTCCAATACTTTGAGAATAGTTGGTTTAGCTGCTTCTATTCTACTCGTGTCGGTTACTTTAAAGTCGGCGTCTAAGGGTACATTAAAGTCAACTCTTATAAGTGCTTTTTTTTCTTCAAAATTGAAGTCATCAATTGTCTTCATAGTCCTATGTTGTTATCGCCGCAAAAATAACCAAATACCCTAAGTACCGACTACAAAGCCAGAATAATTGGTAGGTTGAGACCTTTGCAGAATGGGTAAAAAAGTGATAGGCAATTCAAACTATGGAAAATTTCGTCCTTCTCAACAATTTTAAGTCCTCGCAACCAGGAGGTTGCCCCTGGTTAAAATTTCATCGGGCGTCGAACTTTCCACATACTTTAAATTTTGTAAAGGTCTCAGGTTGCCACAAAATGAGCTTAAAACCGAGCCTAAATGCTTTAGTTTTTGGGAAATACTACCGTTTTTCAAGCGGCAGAAGCATTTAGATGCTACTAACCTAAGTTCGATCATTTTTGCAAATACAGCTTCTCCTATTTTTGATTGGAAATTTTATAAAATTTTGGAGCGATATCTGGATATCGCAAAAGGGTCATCAGAGTTACGGCGAAAAGAAGCGACGTTTGCAAAATTCAAAGCATAGGTAAAGTTGTACAACAAACAAGGGTTGAACGCCTTCTATAAAGACCTCAAGTAAAAAGTAAGATAACCATACAAGGATAATTTTTGCTGCAAATTTTGCCAACACCAAAAACGGGTTGCTATATTTGAAAACAATGCATTTTGATCAAATTATAGGGCAGCAGCACTTAAAAGCACATCTTTCGCAATCCGCAGATCGAGGACGCATTCCTCATGCGCAATTGTTTATAGGTCCCGAAGGATGCGGAACTTTACCTATGGCTTTGGCTTATGCCCAACAAATAATTTGTAGTGCTTTTGCAGTCGGTACTAAAGAAAGGCAAAATTGTGAGGCAAAATGTGGGACGTTAACACATCCTGATTTACACTTTGCATTCCCCGTAACCAATTCCGAGAAGGTAAAACGGCATGCTGTAAGTGATCATTATATTAAGGATTGGAGACAGTTTGTAAATGCACAGCCTTATGGAAGTCTCTTTGACTGGTACCGACATATTGGTATTGAAAAGAAACAAGGACAAATTGGGGTTGATGAAGCTCAGGATATTGTAAAAAAACTGTCTTTAAAGTCTTTTGAAGGGGGATATAAAGTGTTGGTCGTTTGGATGGCGGAAAAAATGAATCTTGCAGCGGCTAATAAGTTACTAAAGCTTATTGAAGAACCGCCATCAAAAACCGTTTTCTTATTGGTTACCGAAGACGAAGCCCAAATTATCAACACCATAAAATCCAGATGCCAGCATTTGCATTTTCCAAGATTATCCGAAGAGGATATTCGTACCGCTTTACTGGCTCAGGGTTTAAATCAATCTAAAGCTACACAAGTAGCTTGGGAAGCTTCCGGAAATCTCAATAAGGCGTTCCACCTCGTCACTGACACTCAGGATACAAAACAGTTCGATCAATGGTTTGTGCATTGGGTTCGTGCTGCGTTTAAAGCCAAGCGTGACAAAAGTGTAGTTCATGAATTGTTGTCGTGGAGCGAAGAATTATCTAAAGTTGGTAGAGAAGTACAAAAACAGTTTTTAAGTTATTGTTTATCTATTATACGTCAAGCCTTACTAATCAATTACAGCAGTAAAAACTTAGGGCAGCTCTCCGTAGATTTTGAAGGGTTTAATTTTGATAAATTTGCTGTATTTGTTCACGAAAGCAATATTGAAGCATTGGTAGCGGCTTTAGAAAAAGCCATTGTTCATATTGAACGCAACGGAAATGCTAAATTGATTTTTACCGATCTTGCCATTAAAATGACACGGCTATTACATACAAAAGCTGCCTAAAAACAATATGATGTCTATCGATCTGCAAACTGATGCTATTCTACTCTTATTGCTATTATTTTTAATTATCACTTTTTTACAAAGTGGATTGGATAAACTTTTTGATTTTAAAGGAAACCTGGCTTGGCTACAAGAACACTTTTCGAAAACCGTTTTCAAGAGTGCTGTTCCACTACTGTTGTCTACAATCACTATTATGGAACTTGCTACGGCCATTTTGGCGATCATAGGAAGTTTGTTAATTGTCCTAAGGGAAGACACCAGTATCGCAATGTATGCCGCTATAATGGGAAGTCTGACCTTATTGATGCTTTTATTGGGTCAGCGAATGGCCAAAGATTATGAAGGTGCTAAAACCATTGTTATTTATTTCGTACCCTGCGTTTTCTTGCTCTTCCTCCTAACCTAAGTTAAACCCAATTCGCTGTTTATAAGATCAAGATATATATTGCCTCTAATAAACAAAAAAAGCCCTGTAAAACAGGGCTTTGTCTATTGTTGCTTAAAGTATTACTTCTTATACTTGTCGTTGAGTATTTTTAGGATTTGTTCGGTTAGGTCTTTGGAATCATTTCCATAAAGCACACTAGCACCATCTCCAGCTCCTAAAATGTAAGTGAACCCGTTAGCATCACCATACTCCTCAATTTCTTTGTTAACCTTGCTTACCAAGCTATCCATCTCTGTCTGGCCTGCACTTTTAAGTTGTTGCTCCTCTTGCTGTAGCTGCTGTCCCAAAAATTGACTTTTCTGCTGTAGCAACCCTATTTCCTCTTGGGCCTTTTTTTCCGACATAGATTGTACACGAGTCTGGACGGCTTGATATTCTAATTGAATGGCCTGCGCCAAACTATCGCGCTTTTTGTTCATTGCCTCACTCTTCACCTTGTACTTGTTTTCGATGTCTATCTTTTCCTGATAATCATCCATAAGTGAAATGTACTCCACATAGCCAATTTTATTTTGGTCGCAAGAAACCAGAATAAGCATCGCAATTAAAATAGCACCGAAATATCTCATAACTAAGAATTTTTAAGAGTGCAAAAGTAAGCAAAGTCCTAGCATGCTTTTGCTTAAATGAAATCATTTTCAGACTTATAGGTTTTAGCTATCAAAACAGCACGTCTCTATTGGATATTGATATGAAAATTGGGGTTTTTACAGCTGTTTTAAGGGTGTTTCTACGGGCAGGCAGGGGGTAAGGCCGATTATTCCTAAAACTTCGCTAATTGGACTAGCGCTGCGCTTTTTGAAGCACATAGCAATGAGAGCTGTATTCCTTAGTAAATAATCCCAGCAAATTTGACCATGCTCCAATCGATAAGGCACGAAGCCAAGGAAAATTTCTTTTCTTATAGCGCTCACTAAGCAGCGCAACATAAAACGCATCTAACCACATTGGTTTTATTTTTATGGTATCCATACCATGTGTTTCAAAAAGTTGTGATATCGCATCCTTAGAAAAATGCCACAAATGTCTAGGTACATCGTAACCAGCCCAAAAAGCCTTGTAGTACTTTGCATCGAAGGACTTAAAATTTGGAACTGCTACAATCAATGTTCCATTAGGATCTAGCAACTCAACTATTGCTTCGATACGTTCTTTTAAATCGGGGAGATGTTCTAAAACATGCCACAGCGTAATAACATCAAAACTATTCCCTTGTAAAGAATCCCATTCTTTATTTAGCACAACTCCCTTCTTGAATGCCAGCGCTCTTGCTCGAGAATTCGGTTCTACACCATTGATATGCCAGTTCTTTGCCTTTGCATGACTTAAAAAGTCCCCTGTACCTGCCCCCAAATCGAGCAATTTAGATTGTATTCCACGATATTTACGGAGCAGCCTGACCTTCTTTCTAATTGTAAATTGCTTGGCATATTGATATACCTTTTCAAAAAAAGAATGCTTCCCGTCTGAATGGGAAATGTAGGCTTCGGAGCTGTAGTATTTACCTAGATCGGTTGGCTTAGGTTTGGTCTCCAACATATCTAGTTCTTGATGGTAATACAATTCAAAAACCTCCTGCGAGAGCATAAAGTCCTTAGTACTTAAAAATGGTTTCATTATAATTATCAGTGGACAAATATTCTTGTTTCATAAAATGAAGATAAGATAATACTTGCGTTTAGGAATTTGAAGTTTTACTAAGACAGTCTTTCTCTGTTCTCGTAAATACTTCTAGCGCTATATACCAATTGCCCTTTCGTTTTACCGCCTGAGCATTACTGCTTGTATATTGTTCAAAATCGTCATTACCCAATACGCCATTAACAGCCACATCAAAAAAGAGTGGAAATAAATCAAGATGTTTGTCAATATGTTCAACTTCGTAAAATGAAAAATAGTAAGTTTCTCCATTGAGCTCGAAAGGCACTTCTACATCTACGTAGTGATCTTTTAATTGATATTTGGTATTTACATAATCATAGAACGCTCCAGCATCCTTAGGGTCTTCAAAAACAAACACGGTTTTCTTAGGCAAGCCCTTTTTGAACTTACGTCCGTTCTTAAGTTTATAGTCCTCGATATTGGGTGCAACCCGCAGCGGTATACAAGATTGAATGGCTACTAAAATTACAAGTAGTACTACGCTTTTCATTTGGTTTGATTCTTTTGAAAAACACTCACAAAAATCACGCCATATACCGATTGTTTCACGTGGAACCTTAAAGTTATCTTCCCAAGAAAACCAAAAGAACGCTAATATCAGCAGGTGAAACACCACTTATTCTAGAAGCTTGTGCAATAGTCTCTGGTTGTATTTGCTGCAACTTCTCCCTTGCTTCGTACGAGAGTGATTTCAGTTTAGAATAATCAAAAGATTTCGGGATCTTCACATGTTCCAGTCTATGAAGCTTATCTGCATTGGCCTTTTCTTTTTCTATATACCCAGCATACTTCACTTGAATTTCAGCCTGTTCCAGAACCTCACTGTCTAGCTTGTTCTCTTCAACGTAAGAGGCCACTTCACCAATTTGCAACATATGCGACATGGTCACTTTGGGCCGAGAGAATACCTTAAACATCTTATCAGATTGTTTAACCCTTGCACTTCCCAATTCTTCTAATATTGGATTAAACTCCTCGGGTTTATAACTTGTCTTTTGAAAAAAAGAAACCAATCGTTTTGCTTTCTCTGATTTCGACTCCATCTTTCGCAGCCGCTCTTCAGAGGCTAAACCTATAGCATAACCCTTTGGTGTTAACCTAGCATCTGCATTGTCCTGTCTCAAAAGTGTTCTATATTCTGCCCTTGAGGTAAACATACGGTATGGCTCTTCCGTTCCTTTGGTTATTAGGTCATCAATTAAGACACCGATATATGCCTCGTCTCTTTTTAAAATGAATGGATCATGCTCTTTAACCTTTAAATGTGCATTAATGCCTGCCATTAATCCTTGAGATGCTGCCTCCTCGTAGCCCGTTGTCCCATTAATTTGCCCTGCAAAGAAAAGATTATTTATAAGCTTGGTTTCCAAACTAGTTTTCAATTGGGTGGGTGGGAAGTAGTCATATTCTATAGCGTAACCAGGTCTAAAAAACTTAACATTTTCAAATCCCTCTACTGCACGTAGTGCTTTAAATTGAACATCTTCTGGCAATGATGTGGAGAATCCATTTACATAAACCTCCACTGTATGCCAACCTTCAGGTTCCACAAAAATTTGATGGGAGTCTTTATCGGCAAAACGGTCTATTTTATCTTCAATTGATGGGCAATATCGTGGTCCGATGCTTTGTATTCTACCATTAAACATTGGTGATCTATCAAACCCTGAGCGCAGCAAGTCATGAACCGTATGACTAGTTCTTGCCATATAGCAATCCAACTGATTGGACAACGCTAAAGATCCTAAATAAGAAAACTGACTTGGTTGCTTATCACCTGGTTGTGGAATCATTTTAGAATAATCCAACGAACGGCCATCAACCCTTGGCGGTGTTCCAGTTTTCATCCTACCACTATCGAAGCCCAATTGTACCAACTGTTCTGTAATACCCGTAGCCGCCTTCTCGCCAGACCTTCCTCCTCCAAATTGCTTCTCTCCAATATGAATAATTCCATTTAGAAATGTTCCATTCGTCAACACAACAGCATTACTCGCAATATGAATTCCCAAGGAGGTTTTAACCCCTTTAACCCTATCTCCTTCAATCCATAGACCACTAACCATCTCCTGATAAAAATCCACATTTGCCGTTCTCTCCAGGGCCAACCTCCACTCTTCGGCAAACCGCATTCTATCGTTCTGCGCCCTTGGACTCCACATTGCGGGACCCTTAGACCTATTCAACATTTTAAACTGGATAGCAGAGCGATCCGTAACAAACCCGCTATAACCTCCTAGCGCGTCAATCTCTCGAACGATTTGACCTTTAGCGATTCCGCCCATAGCAGGGTTACAAGACATTTGTCCTATATTCTGCAAATTCATGGTAACCATGAGTACTTTAGAACCCATGTTAGCCGCAGCTGCTGCTGCTTCTGCACCGGCATGACCGCCTCCTACTACAATAACATCATACTTCTTATCAAACATATCCCTATTGTTCCACGTGGAACATTTTGATCATTTCATCTTCCTTAATCCTCATAACGGCTACCTCGGCGTCCGTTTTGTCGCCGTAGCCCAACAAATGTAATACTCCATGTACCATTACTCTTTTCAATTCCTCTTCAACATCCACATTGTACTTTTTAGCATTATCACCAACCCTATCCATAGAAATAATAACATCACCTGAAACTAAATTACCCTCAGAATAATCAAATGTTATCACGTCGGTGTACCAATCATGATTCAAAAATCTTTGATTCAAGTCCAAGAGATAATCATCAGTACATAAAACAAAGGTCAAATTCCCTAATGAACATCCTTCAATATTTATGACATTCTCGAGCCATTCCGTGTAAATTAATTTATCCGGAACCAAATCTGTAATTCCTTCAATTTCTATTTCCCCCATCACCTTCGAAATATACGCGCACTTTATTCTTATAATAAAATAACAAAGGCAACACTTCACGATTAAGGACTTCTATTTGAACACGACTTTCCTTCTTCTTTTCATAACTTCCCCCAGAAACACCATCATAAGTCCCATTGCTAGTCTCACTTTGCCTTTCCTTTTTCCTCCCTTGTTTCATAACAGCATTCTCCAGCTTCATTAACTGGTATTGAATTCTGTTCATTTTATCCATCGTACGTTGGGTAACTCCCGTATTCAATAACTCTTCCTCAAATTGTTCCATCTGCCTTGCTATACGTTTACCCATCTCCCTATCCTTCTCATTAATCATATTATTCAACTGAAACTCCAATTGCTTACGTAACATTTGTTGTTCCTTGTAAATCTCATACAACTCCTGAATATCATTATCGCCACCAAGTCCAGATCCCGTATTCTGTCCATCACTTGAAGCACCCTTTCCTTGACCCTTCTCTTTTCCTTTGCCTTCCGCCTGGCCTTCACCCTTAGATCCACTTTCCGATCCCTTCTGCTTACCTCGATCTCCTTCCTTTCCACTCTTGCCAGACTCACTTTTACCACCCTGCTGTTGTCCCTTTCCACTAGCGCTACCCATTTTCTCCTTCAACTGCTGTTGACCTGATATGATATCCGGTAGTTGAAAATCCTCATTACCTGAACCGGAACTCCCCGTCATTTGGCTTTGTATATTTGAGAGCACCTTTGCTAAGAAATCCGCTAAACTATTAGCCGCTGTTACCACATACTGTTGGTGCGATACCGCTTGGTATTCTTTATTCTCTGCCATATCCTCCAAGGATCCCTCTATATTATAGAAGACCTCTTCTATCTGCTCATTGACAAATTCGGAAAGCTCAACCCTCCGCAAAGATAACGTGAACAGACTGTCGTCGACATGTTCAAACAATTCCTTTAAAGCCTTTTGCCGTTTCACCAAATTTCCAAAGCCAACAATCCCGGTCATATCCAATCCTATCTCTTCCATAAGCTGTTCCTGATTTATAGAGAAAGCCACAAGATTATCCAGAATCTGCCTAAGCATATCTGCGTCCTCCACCATCGCCGATTGACTTGATCCCATACTTCCCTGCTTACGCATTTGCTTTGCCAATTCCATCATTTTCTTCCCCGTCGATTCTTGCCTTTTTTTAACCTTCTCTTGCCCCTCTTCACTTCCTACACCCTTTTTACCTAATTCCTTAAGATCCTCCTCAATACCCTGCTGATCCTCTTCAATAGCCTTAATTTCGTCCTCGGGCACTTCAAACTTCATAGGTTTATTTAGCCCATTGTTATCCTGCTTTAATTGATCCAATTCCTCCTTCCATTTCTCAAAAGCGTTCTTTATTGATTCTTGTTCCTTAGCCACCTCATTATTACGTTTGGATAAGTCCAATTGCTTCTTAGACAATTCAAGTAATCTATCAGAAAGCTCCTTAACTTTTTCTTCCACATAGTAACGTTTAGTAAGCTCTACCAACTGCTCTAAATTTCGATTACTTGTTGCACTTTTTTTATCTAGTTCTTCTAACTTCTTTTGCAATTCCATACCGTCAAACTTCTCAGCCAATCGCTCCAACTCTTTAAGCAGTTCCTCATTTTTCTTAGATTCAATTTGTTGTCGTTCCAGACGTTCCCTTAGCAACCTACTCCTCTCGTCATCTTGTTTATGTAAATTATCCCCTAGTTGTTTTATAAACTTTTGCATCTGCTGTTCCCCTAGTTTACGTCTATTCACCAATTCCTGTAATTTCTGTCTTTGATCATAATCTAGGTTTGACTCCGACTTAAAACGATCATTAAAATTCTCAAAAATCTCCTCATCACTCTCCATATTCAATTGCTCGTTTTCTATGTCCTCCAATAACTTATTTTGTGCCTCACGTTGTTTACGTTCTATTCCCTGTTCTGTAAATTGCATATTTTGAAAAATGCCACTTCTTGACACCTTGCCCCCTCTTAGGCCATCGTTATCAACAACTTCAAAATAGAAACTGTATGCTGATCCAGGAACCAAATCTATACCTGAAGGAAAGGAATAGGAAAAACTACCTGTTGTACCACTCAACTTAGTAAGTTCAAACACCTCTCTATTCAATGGAGCCTCAGTTAAATAATATACCAATCTTACCTGCGTCAATCCATGATCATCTGTCATTTCACCCCTATACTCCCTTAAATTTATAGTACCCTCATTCAACACTTCATCCACTTCTATCGAAGGATACTCATCCTTAATAACCTCAACATGATATTCGAGTACCTCACTGTTCTTAACATTACTATTACTGAGTCTAATTTCATAGTCGCCTGATGATTTAAATATATCCTTGTATACAAAATACTCCTGATTCAAATCAAATTCTGCTGTTTCCTTTCCTAACTTAAACGCTATATTCTCTACATGTTCAGCTCGTATCCCCCAAGATATCCTTGTACCCTCCGGGACACTAGCATTGCCGGTGCCCTTAATGACCTCCAGTTTTTTATTAAGATAGGATGGGTATGCCAACTGCATTTCAAAATCACTTATGCTCGGTATTTGCAATACTTCAAGACTAAATGTATTAGACCGAACCTCATTAGCCTCTAAATAAAAATTAAAATTTTCTAAAGGCGGATTCCATTCCATTTGGTACGTTCCACTCACATTTCTCATCATTAATCGTTCACCACCAGTTACCACATAGACTTCCTCAGGCCTTAACTCCCCCTTAGTTCCAACAATTAAATTAAAAGCACTATCCTCAGTAGGGTTCAAAGAAGGACTTAGTAAAATAAATTCAAATGGTGCGGGTTTTTCAAAAGCAAGATCGTAATCCCGTAACCTTTCATAAGAATTAAAAACATCGCCTAGGTAACCCGTTATATTTAGTATGAGAAACAACGCCAACGGTATCACCAATAACCTCATCATCCTATATACAGAACGCCAATTTACCGCACGAACAAATACGAAACCCTCCATTGCTTTCGATCTTTTTTCAATTGCTGCCAATACCAAATCAGACCTCTCTTCTGATCCTGACAACTCAACGATATTGGCCAACTTATCTTTAATATCAGAAAAATGTTTACCTATTAGAACAGATGCTTCTTCTTCTGAAATACCTCGTTTTATTCTAAACAAATAAGCAATAGGAACAACAACATACCACCATATAATACCTACAATGGCCAGTATCCATATTGAAAATAATACAAGTCTCCATGTAGAATCCAACCACAATACCCATTCAATGCCACTTAACAACAAGAATGTGATGGACAATAATATCAGAGCCAACAATGCCCCTTGCACAAGTCTCTTTAAATAATAGACTCTTGTAAAATCCGCCAATTTCTGTCTTATTTCATTCATTCCTAAATCTTAAGATTGCTATCCAATTTAGTTATATCCTATTATTACTTTTAAAAAACCCTGTTAAATCATATTATGACAAAAGATACTATTTCGATTTAACAGCAATTATCTTTGCCAAAAACAATTTTATGTCAACTACAAGAGTTCGATTTGCACCTAGTCCCACAGGTCCATTACACATCGGTGGCTTACGTACTGCTCTTTTCAACTATCTCTTTGCCCGTAAAAATAACGGGCAATTTATTCTTCGTATTGAAGACACTGATCAAAATCGAACTTTAAAAGATGCTGAACAATATATTGTTGACTCCCTTAACTGGATCGGTATTCCTTTTGACGAAGGTCCAGGTAAAGCTACACCCTTTGGTCCCTACAAGCAAAGTGAGCGCAAGCACCTATACCAACAACATGCCAAATATCTCATTGATAATGGCCAAGCCTATTACGCCTTTGACACTCCCGAGGTACTACATCAACATCGCTTAGACCATGAAAAAGAAGGTAAGACATTTATTTACAACTGGCATAACCGCGACAAATTAACCAATTCTCTATCCCTAACTGCTCAGCAAACCGCTCAACTACTTGCGGATAAGACCCCCTACGTTATCCGATTTAAGACACCTGTGGATCAAAATCTTATCCTAAACGACATTATCCGTGGTTCAATCCCTATAGATACTTCTCTTCTTGACGATAAAATATTGTTCAAAAGCGATGGCATGCCAACATACCACCTAGCCAATGTGGTAGATGACCACCTTATGCAAATTACCCACGTTATTCGAGGAGAAGAATGGCTACCATCCCTGGCTTTACATTATTTACTTTACCAAGCCTTCAATTGGGATATTCCAAAATTCGCACACCTCCCCCTAATTCTTAAACCAACTGGCAAAGGTAAATTGAGTAAACGTGATGGCGAAATTGGTGGCTTCCCTGTTTATCCGCTTTCCTGGAAATCGTCTTCAGGATTTAAGGAAAATGGCTATTTCCCCGAAAGTGTGATCAACTTTCTAGCGCTTCTTGGTTGGAATCCAGGCACTGAGCAAGAAATTTTTAACCTTAAAGAGCTAGAAACCATTTTTTCTCTTGAACGTGTTAATAAGTCCCCCGCAAAATTTGACCCCGCGAAAACCCAGTGGTTTAATCAACAGTGGCTGCAACGTAAGCGACCAGAAACTTTATTTGAGCAATATTTCGACATCCTCAAAAACAAATCCATTCCCCCACCTCTCCTCAATGAAAACTATATCACAGCTGTTATAGCACTCATTAAAAATAGAGCACACTTCGTGAATGACTTTTGGGATCTCAGTCACTATTTTTTTGAACGACCTAAAAGTTATAATCCAAAACACCTCAAAAAACATTGGAAATCCAATACCTCTGAAATACTGCTATCCGTATCAAACGCTCTAACCTCGGCAGTTCCGTTCGAATCCAATCTTATAGAAAAGACTGTTAAATCATTTCTTAACGATGAAGAAATACCAATAGGTAAAGCCATGATACCCTTACGATTATCCCTTGTAGGGGATCTAACCGGACCGGACCTTTTCTCTATACTCGAAATACTTGGTATACAAGAAAGCCAAGCACGAATACAACTAGCTACTCAAGGCGTCCCTAAAACACTTAATTTTGAATCAGG
>JBCDGY010000078.1:0-11995 GCA_039414375.1 Bacteroidota bacterium
ATTAAAGAAAGTCCTATACCATCTAATTCTATTACTGCCTCGGCAGCTTTCTGCATAACTTCTTTGGGCAGAATACAAGGCCCGGCACTAAAATTGTGTTTTTTCATTATTCCTCAATTACGGTCTTGGGGGAACCAAAAATGATAAGACACAAAGATGAAAAAAATATAGGCTTCATCACACCCTTATTCCCTAAGTTCTGCAAGAAAAGCCATGGTATCAACATTATCAGCATAATCAGACAATGTAGGGGTTTGTGCCGTTCCAAAAGGTACTTCGATTTCAGAAAAACCTTCGGCAACAATACATTGTATCGAATTTTTATCTTCAGATAGTCTTGCTTGCAGGGTCGCCGTAGAAGTATATCTTTCAAAAAATAAGGTAGCAATAGGGGAAGCTTGACTACCATCTTCTTTTAAGAGCAGAAAACCATTTTCTAACAAGGTGACTTCGGACATGAGATATACCGCCTTATTATAGTCGTAATTATTGCAGTATTTATGGTGTTGCAACACCGACTGCCAAGGAAAAATAGCAGAAAAGAAAGTGTCGAAATCATAATCATTGGGTACAAAAAGCTTAGAAACGCTACGACAGCCCAATCCGAAGTATTGAAAAATATCGTCCCCTAAAGCTTTTAATTGCGCTTGACTTTCTTGTCCAGAGAGCACGGCAACCGAATTTCTATGTTGTCTGATAATATGTGGGTATTTGGAAAAGTAATATTCAAAATACCTACTCGTATTATTACTTCCGGTGGCGATAACCGCATCAAAGTTTGTAAGTCGTTCGGTAGTTAAGGTAATTTTATCGGCGAGGATGGGGTCTTCGTGTATCAAAAAGTCCCTTATATAGTAAAAAAGCACCTGATCATTGGTAGATAGTTTGGCGATCACCTTGTGACCCGAAAGTAAAACACACAAAAAATCATGAAAACCAACTAAAGGAATATTCCCAGCCATTATGATACCTACCGAACTAACTTTAGTCGGCATATCTTTATGGTAGGCATTTATCCAAGATAAGAGCGCTGTTTCGGTAAGCATTTCCCCCCACTGTTTTAGTGCAAATCTCAAATTGTCCTGGGTATACCATCCATTTTGCACTTCTGCCCGTTTCAAAGCCTCTAATAGACCTGCTAACCAGGGGCTTTGGGGGTCGATAGGGGAGGCTGCAGCTCGGTTAAATAAGCGTCCTAATGCAATAAAAGCTTTTAAATGTTGGGGATAGTCCATGTATTTATTTGTAGACTTTGCGTTTAGGGTTTAATTTTGTGTAAAATTACGCATTGAAAAGGAGAAGTTATGGCAATCATTATTACAGACGAATGCATCAACTGCGGGGCTTGCGAGCCAGAGTGTCCTAATACGGCTATTTACGAAGGTGCCGACGAATGGCGTTATGCCGATGGTACTTCCTTAGAGGGAGATATCGTTTTGCCAGATGGAAAATCAGTGAATGCTGAGGAAGTTCAAGAACCTATCAGTGACGAAATCTACTATATTGCACCGGATAAGTGCACCGAGTGTATGGGCTTTCACGAAGAGCCACAATGCGCTGCTGTATGTCCGGTAGACTGTTGTGTTCCTGATGAAGACCGTGTTGAAACTGAAGACGAACTTTTGGGTAAACAGAAATTTATGCACCCAGAAGGGTAGTGCACAAAATATAATTTGAACTATCCCGAACCCCAAGTGGTTCGGGTTTTTTATGGAAAACGACAACGATCAAGAATATAAAGGACCATGGATGACTATCGGTTGTTTGCTATCCGCATTGGCCATCATCGGGGTGCTCACTGTTATTGGTCTCTTCGTTTTTAATTTACTGCGAGGTAGTTAGAAGGATAAGAAATCAATGAATTCATTTAGCCTTTTTAGCTGATTGAAAAGGTTTAAATGAGTTCGATATTAGAAATACTCAAAATAGCATAGCGGAAATTTAAAATGAAAGCAGGAATTGTAGGACTACCCAATGTAGGCAAATCAACTTTGTTTAACTGTTTATCCAATGCCAAGGCGCAGAGTGCCAATTTTCCCTTTTGTACTATAGAACCCAACGTTGGGGTGGTCAACGTACCCGATCGTCGTTTGGAAGAATTGGAAACTTTAGTGAATCCACAACAGGTTATTCCAGCTACCGTAGAAATAGTAGATATCGCAGGTTTGGTGAAAGGGGCTAGCCAAGGAGATGGTCTTGGAAATCAATTTTTGGGAAATATTCGAGAAACGGATGCTATTCTTCATGTATTGCGCTGCTTTGATAACGATAATATAGTTCACGTAGAGGGTTCTGTAGACCCCTTGCGTGACAAAGAAACCATTGATATTGAACTACAGCTAAAAGATCTAGAAACAGTTGATAAAAAACTAGAAAAGGTTAAAAGAGCTGCAAAAACTGGAAATAAGGAGGCCTTAAAAGAAGCCGAAACCTTGGGATTCCTAAAAAAGGGATTAGAAGTAGGGCAATCCGTAAGGGCTATTACCGTTGACGATGAGGCCTATGAAGCCTATGTACAACCTTTACAATTGATTACTGATAAGCCGGTAATGTATATCTGCAATGTAGAAGAGGCGGCGGCCACCACAGGCAATGCTTACGTCAAACAAGTACGAGAAGCGGTAGCCGATGAAGATGCCGAAGTACTTTTTTTAGCAGTAGGTACCGAAGCAGATATCGCTGAACTGGAGTCTTATGAAGAACAGCAATTATTTTTAGAAGACTTAGGGTTAACAGAACCAGGTTCAGCCAAACTGATTCGCGGTGCCTATAAATTGTTAAATCTTGAGACCTACTTTACGGCCGGTGAAAAGGAAGTTAGGGCGTGGACTATTAATAAAGGCGCTACAGCTCCAAAAGCAGCGGGGGTAATCCATACCGATTTTGAACATGGCTTTATTCGTGCTGAAGTAATTTCTTTTGAAGATTACAGCAATTACAAGAGCGAGGCTAAAGTTAAAGAAGCTGGAAAGATGCGCGTGGAGGGCAAAGAATATATTGTCCAAGATGGTGACATCATGCATTTTAGGTTTAATGTTTGATACTTGAATCTACCGCTGTGCAGCAGTTGTCTTTACAGCATAACGAAGCCTTTTACTAGCTTGCCACATGGCTCATCCTAGTTTTCGGTTAAACAAGCAAGGCATACTTTTTGGCGTACTTGGCGTGGTGCTGTTTTCCACCAAAGCAATTTGGGTGAAACTAGCCTATCAATACGATATCGACACCCTTACCTTGTTGTTATTTCGAATGTTGTTTTCGTTACCGTGTTATATTTTTCTGCTATGGCTGCACCGGAAAAAGCCCCAAAAGAAAGTAACCTTTAATGATGCCATATGGATTCTAATTTTTGGTTGTTTGGGCTACTATCTCTCTAGCTATTTTGACTTTTTAGGGCTCAATTATATCAAGGCTGGACTAGAACGGATCATTCTTTTTAGCTACCCTACTTTAGTAGTACTCTTTGGATATTTGTTTTTTAAAGAGCGCTTACAAAAGATGCAGGCAGTCGCTATTGCCATGACTTATGTTGGCATTTGTATCACTTTTTGGGGAGAAGTACGTATTGCCAATGATAAAACCCTTTTTGGTGCATTATTGATAGGATGCAGCGCAATTACTTATGCCGCTTATTTGGTAGGTAGCGGTTGGTTATTACCCAAATATGGAGTATTGCGTTTTCCCTGCTATGCTATGATCGTTTCAACCTTTGGTGTGTTGGCACATTACAGTTTCAAAGGAGATTGGGATTTGTGGCATTTTTCTAAGGAAGTATATGGTTATGCTATTATTATGGCCATTGTAGCTACGGTTATCCCCTCTTTTTTGGTTGCTGCCGCTATTAAAAAGATAGGAGCATCTAACTTTTCGATCTTAGGTAGCTTAGGTCCCGTTTCAACTATAATAATGGCGTATTTTATTCTAAATGAAGCGTTAACCATATTACAATTGATAGGGATGCTGGTGGTGATTTTTGGCGTTACCTCGCTTTCATTTCAAAAAAAGAAAGGTTAATGATGGGCTCACTATCAACAATAGTGGGGTGTATTGTTGATTACTTTTCCATTTCCTCATAACGATTGTAGCTCCAAACTTTTATCTTGGTCTTTAGATTTATCGTGTCTTTTACGCTAATTCATAAGCTTTGAGTACTTTTTGGATTTGATCAATCCGACTTAAAATTTTTGTATTTTCCAATTGTTGGAAACGGGAATTGGCGAGAAGAAGAGATAGTTTAGATACCAAACCCACTTGGCACAAACGCAATATACAGAAGACAATATCCGCTCGCTTGACTGGAAGGAGCATATCCGTATGCGTCCTGGTATGTATATAGGAAAGCTAGGCGATGGTTCTTCCGCAGATGATGGCATTTATATATTGTTAAAAGAGGTCATTGATAATTCCATCGATGAATTTGTGATGGGAGCCGGTAAAACCATTGACATCGCAATAAAGGATGGCAAAGTAAATGTGCGGGATTACGGCCGCGGTATTCCTTTGGGGAAAGTAGTGGATGTGGTTTCCAAAATGAATACTGGTGGTAAATACGATACGCGTGCCTTTAAAAAATCCGTAGGTCTTAATGGTGTGGGTACGAAAGCAGTTAATGCGCTTTCTACTTTTTTTAAAGTAGCCTCTACTAGAGATGGTAAATCAAAGTCAGCAGCGTTTAATGCCGGTAATCTGATTCAAGAGGAATTGGTAGCTTCCTCGGGACAAAAAGGGACTTCAATCAGTTTTGTGCCGGACGAGTCTATCTTTAAAAAATACCGATACCGACATGAGTATGTAGAGCGTATGCTCAAAAATTATGTCTATCTAAATCCTGGGCTAACGATTACTTTCAATGGAGAAAAGTATCATTCCGATAATGGATTGAAAGACCTGTTGGAAGACAATAACAATACCGAAGACTTCTTATATCCTATCATTCATCTAAAGGGACCTGATATTGAGTTGGCAATAACCCATAGCAAAACACAGTATAGTGAAGAATACCATTCTTTTGTAAATGGGCAACATACCACCCAGGGCGGTACGCATCAATCCGCGTTTCGAGAGGCTATTGTTCGCACAGTACGCGAGCATTACAACAAGAATTTTGATCCCTCAGATGTTAGAAAATCTATTATTTCGGCCATTTCTATCAAAGTGATGGAACCGGTATTCGAGAGCCAAACAAAAACAAAGTTGGGTTCTACGGACATGGGAGGCGATCTGCCAACCGTTCGTACCTACATTAACGATTTTGTCGGGAAATATTTGGACAATTTCCTTCACAAAAATACAGCGGTTAAGGAAGCCTTGTATCAAAAGATCATACAAGCAGAAAAGGAACGCAAAGAGCTGTCGGGTATCCGAAAACTGGCTAGGGAAAGGGCTAAAAAGGCCAGTTTGCACAATAAAAAATTGAGAGACTGTCGGGTGCATTTACAAGACATGAAAAAGGACCAACGTCTGGAAACCACACTCTTTATTACCGAGGGTGACTCTGCTTCGGGCTCCATTACCAAGTCCAGAAATGTGAATACCCAGGCCGTATTTAGCTTGCGAGGAAAACCATTGAACTCCTTTGGGATGTCCAAAAAGATCGTATACGAAAATGAGGAGTTCAATCTTTTACAGGCAGCCTTAAACATTGAAGACTCTTTAGAGGATTTGCGTTATAATAATATTGTGATTGCTACCGATGCCGACGTAGATGGCATGCACATACGCTTATTATTGATTACCTTTTTCTTGCAATTTTTTCCGGAGTTAATAAAAGAAAATCACCTTTATATCTTACAAACACCTCTTTTTAGAGTTCGCAATAAAAAAGAAACCATTTATTGTTATTCCGAAGAAGAAAAAAGAGCGGCAATCAATAAACTTTCTGGTAAGCCTGAAATAACACGATTTAAGGGATTAGGAGAGATCTCTCCAGATGAGTTCAAGCATTTTATAGGAGATGACATCCGTTTAGAACCTGTGATGTTGGATAAAGCGATGTCTATTGATCAGTTATTGCAATTTTACATGGGTAAGAATACTCCAGATCGCCAAAAGTTCATTATCAATAACCTCAAAGTAGAATTGGATTTGGTAGAAGAAGACCAAGTGTAAACCAAGGGATTGTTTTGATATGGAAGAGCAGGAGGAATTGAACGGAGCAAATTTATCGGAAGAAGGCGGCATGGACGAGGCTTTGACGCGTGTCACTGGTATGTATAAAGATTGGTTTCTGGACTACGCCTCTTATGTAATTTTAGAACGAGCGGTACCAGCTATTGAAGACGGCTTTAAGCCAGTACAACGCCGTATTATGCACTCCCTTAAGGAGTTAGATGATGGGCGGTATAATAAAGTAGCCAATGTTGTAGGGCATACTATGCAATATCATCCCCATGGTGATGCCAGTATAGGAGATGCCATGGTACAAATAGGTCAAAAAGACCTGTTGATCGATACCCAAGGCAATTGGGGGAATATTTTGACAGGTGATAGTGCTGCCGCCTCAAGATATATTGAAGCTAGGCTATCTAAGTTTGGCCTGGAGGTTGTTTTTAGTCCTAAAATTACCGAATGGCAGCTCTCTTATGATGGTCGCAAAAAGGAACCCGTTAACCTCCCGGTTAAGTTTCCACTACTTTTGGCCCAAGGAGCGGAAGGTATCGCGGTTGGACTATCGACTAAAATACTACCGCATAATTTCAATGAACTCATCGATGCCTCTATCAAATACCTGAGGGGGCAACGGTTTACACTAGTACCCGATTTTCCAACCGCTGGTATTATTGATGTAACCAACTATAACGATGGCCTGCGTGGGGGTAAGGTTCGTGTTCGTGCCAAAATAGAGGTGGCGGATAAAAATACTTTGGTAATCAAAGAAATACCATTTGGCACAAACACCTCCAGCCTCATCGATTCTATCCTTAAAGCCAATGACAAAGGCAAAATAAAAATTCGAAAGATTGAGGACAATACCGCGGCAGAAGTAGAAATTCTGGTGCATATTCCAAATGGCATCTCCCCAGATAAAACTATTGATGCTTTGTATGCTTTTACAGCTTGTGAGTCGTCTATTTCTCCTTTGTGCTGCATTATTGAGGACAACAAGCCTATCTTCCTAGGGATCAGTGAAGTATTAAAACGATCAACAGACAATACCGTTGACCTCCTACGACAAGAGCTGGAAATTCAACTGGAAGAATTAGAGGCCCAATGGCATTTTTCTTCTTTAGAGCGGATCTTTATTGAGAATAGGATTTATCGAGATATTGAAGAAGAGGAAACCTGGGAAGGGGTGCTCGCTGCAATCGACAAGGGTTTACAACCCCATACAGCGCATTTACGAAGACCAGTAACCGAAGAAGATATTGTGAGACTAACGGAAATTCGTATCAAACGGATTTCAAAATTTGATTTAGATAAGGCTAAGCAATACCTTGAAAGTCTTGAAGAAAGGATTGAAGAGACCAAAGCCCAGCTCAATCAGCTGGTAGCCTACGCGATAGATTACTTTAAAGCCTTAAAAAAGAAATACGGAAAAGACCGACAACGTCGCTCAGAAATTCGGGTTTTTGATGATATTGAAGCCACTAAAGTGGTTATTCGCAATACCAAGCTCTATGTTAATAGGGAAGAAGGTTTTGTGGGTACTTCCTTAAAAAAAGAAGAATATGTAGCAGACTGTAGTGATATTGACGATATCATTGTTTTTACGAAGAAAGGGGAGATGATGATCACAAAGGTCGATTCCAAAACCTTTGTAGATAAAAACATTACACATGTGGCGGTATTCAAAAAACGGGATAAACGTACCACCTATAATATGATCTACAAAGAAGGTCGTGGAGGAGCAACCTATATAAAAAGGTTCAATGTCGTTAGTATTACAAGAGATAAAAAATATCCGTTGACGGGCGGTAAGGCCAGTGCAGAGGTATTGTATTTTAGTGCGAATCCCAATGGAGAAGCAGAAGTGATTACAGTACTCTTGCGCCAATCGGGTAGCATTAAAAAAGTAAAATGGGATCTTGATTTTGCTGACGTACTTATTAAAGGACGAGCTTCCAAAGGCAATATAGTGACCAAATATCCGGTTAAACGGATCGCCTTAAAAGAAAAAGGACGCTCCACGCTAAAACCACGAAAAATATGGTTTGACGATGTAGTACAACGACTTAATGTGGATGAAAGAGGAACTTTGCTAGGAGCTTTCGGTGCAGAAGATATGCTTTTGGTGGCCAATCAAAAAGGGATGCTGAAAACCATAGTTCCTGAATTAAATACCCATTTTGATAGTGATTTATTGCTTATCGAAAAATGGAATCCTAAAAAGCCCATATCTGTAGTTTACTATGCCGGTGAGAAAGATCGATATTATGTAAAACGTTTTGTGATTGATCAACCCGGGAAAGAGGAAGTAGTTATTTCTGATCATCCTAAATCACAAATGGCTTTAATTGCTACAGATTGGTTACCTGTAATCGAGATTAGTTTTACAAAACTTCGGGGCAAAGCACAAAGACCCAGTGAAAAAATTTCGCTAGAAGCTTTCATTGCACTCAAAGGAATTCGGGCCATGGGTAATCAACTTACGCCTCATAAAATAAAACAGATTAGGGCGCTAAGCCCGCTGCCTTATGAGGAACCTACCACTCCACTAGCTAGTGAAATAGAGGTTGTTGACGAAGAATCTATAACCACTGACAATGGTGACATTGGATCAAAGAATGACAATTCTTCAGAACCAACCTTGTTTTAAAGGAATATTACCCTATCTTTCAGCGATAACCAATTGCTAGAAAACGAAATTCTTTTAGTCTTATGGATTTTACCAACCCCCTGGTTTACGGTGTTCCGGTTTTTATTGCCTTTATTTTAGTAGAATTAACTTACAGCAAAACACATGGAGACGACCATCTCTATAATTGGAAAGATTTGGCTGCTAGTGGCTTTATGGGTGTAGGTTCCGCACTTTTGGGACCACTATTCAAAGTTATTTTTGCCATTGTATTATTTGAAGGTGTTTACGAATTGTGTAACCCCTTGGTCAACGGCGTACGCACCAATTTCTTGGGCCACCAGTCTTTTGGATATGCTTGGTACATTTGGTTACTCTGTATGCTTGCAGATGATTTCACCTATTATTGGTTTCATCGGGCCAATCACGAAATCCGAGTTCTTTGGGCTGCTCACATTGTTCATCACTCCTCGGATAATTTTAATTTGGGTACCGCCGTACGTAATGGATGGTTTACCATATTGTACAAACCATTGTTTTACATGTGGATGCCAGCTATTGGTTTCACACCAGAAATGGTAATGGTTTGTCTTGGAATAGAGGCATTGTGGCAGTTTCAACTGCATTCTGTATACGTTCCTAAGCTCGGATTCTTGGAGCGATTTTTAAATACTCATACCATGCACCAAGTACATCATTCTCAAAATGTAGAATACTTGGATAAAAACCATGGAGGAATTCTTAACATTTTTGACCGCATATTTGGTACTTGGAAAGCGCTGGACGATAACATTAAAGTGAAATACGGTGTAATTCATGCTCCCAATTCCTATAACCCCATGGTTATTCTAACCCATGAGTTTAAAGATATTTGGAATGATGTTAAGAAAGCAGATAAGTGGTCGCATAAACTGATGTATATCTTTGGCCCTCCAGGTTGGAGCCATGACGGCAGCACTATGACCGTTAAGCAGCAACAAGCGTTGTTTGAAAAACAGAGTGAGGAAGCTCCTCTAATCTCGTTTCAACGGCCCAACTAGACTACGCTTCTTCTTCTGGACCATTGGCTGCCGCTTCATTTCTTTTTTTGTTGCGTGACATACGCATATCTAAAAACTCTACCAATAGCGAAAATGCAATAGCGAAGTAAAGGTATCCCTTAGGTATTGCACCTACTTCATTTTCAAATACTACAAGGTGTGATAAATGTGCTGCTTCTGCAATAAGCATAAAACCAATCAATATTAAAAAAGACAATCCTAGAACCTGTATGGAGGGATGCCGGTTCACGAATTCGCCAACCGGGTTAGCAAAGACCAGCATAATTACCACCGAAGCAATAACCGCAATAATCATTAAAATAAGTGCGTCGTTTGGGTTGGGGGAAATGCCGTTGGTCATTCCAATAGCCGTCAATATAGAATCGAAAGAAAATACAATATTGATGACTGTTATTTGAATTATGGCATTGGTTAACGAAGTAGAGCGCGCCTTTTTAACTTCTCTTTCATCATGACCGCGGTCCTCAACTTTTTCATGAATTTCTTTGGTGCTCTTATACAATAAAAATAAGCCGCCTAAAAACAAGATAAGGGCCTGCCAACTAATGGCCCCATGTATCCAGGATTCATCAATTACCCAAAATGGTTTTTTTAGAGAAACCAACCATGTAATACCAAAAAGTAAAATAATGCGCATGCCCATGGCTAGCAATAATCCCAGATTAGTTGCCTTTTTTCTGTCCTTGGGATCCAATTTACCGGCTGCGATGGTAATAAATATGATATTATCTATACCAAGTATAATTTCTAAAAAGGTTAAGGTGAACAAAGCCATCCAAGCATCGGGGCTCGTAAAAATTTCAAACATTACTTTTCTATTTTATGTGCAGTTCCTTTAAGTCTGTTGGGTTCTCCTACAACACCATATTCGAAATTATAAGCGTTTTCAAAAGTGTTTAAGATCTTTACGTGAATAGATTTTTCCTCAGCCTTGTTTTTCGGATTCTTTTTCTTTAATATGTATTCACATTTGTTAATCCATCGAATAAAAGCGGTATCAGTAGTCTCTTTAAAATACTCGATTTCCTGATCTTCCTGTCGAACGAAAGTAGTGGAAAGCGTATCTCCTTCAACTATAGTTGTAAAACTATAGGTACCCACCTTAAAAGCAGTGCAGTTACGTTCAGGTGGAGTCTGACAAGAGGATAGTAGTAGTAAGACAACAGCAAGTTTTAACCAAAGGTTAGTTGTATCCATAGGTCAAAAGTAACCTATTTTTTGGGCGTATAAGCACTAAAAGTGCCATCCTCATAAAAAATGACAACTTGACTAACGGTTGGTCCCTCTTCTGCTTTTTCGTTATCGAATGATGCTATGGTAGCGGGTTTAGAAGGAGCTGCAGTATCTATTGGTGTCTCCAATGGTAGTATTGGTTCAGAGGTAGGTGGAAAGGTTCCTTTACCTAATAAAAACCAATAAAGATCTACTTCAGGATACACCTTGATTAGTTTTAACACAAAATCCAAACTAGGTTTATTTCGTCCCGATAACAAATGTGAAATACTAGAACGTGGCACCCCGATGCTATCTGCAAGCACCGACGATGTTAATGAGTAATGATCCAAAAGTGCTTTTAATCTAGATATGATCATGATTTACATTTGTAAATAAAAGAAATGATATAATTATTTAAATAACCCAAGTCACATTAAACATATTTATAGCACAGCTTATCTTTAGTTTAGATAAAATTACTTAATAATTTGAATAGCAAGAATTTATGATTAAATCGCTTACCTACTCTATTTACAAATGTAAGCTATTTACTTTTGTAATGTTACCGTAAAAATTTGTAGGGGTATAGTTGTGAGTATAATTTACTTTTGTGAATATTTATTGAATCTGGTTATTTACACTTTTTTTAAAAAATATTCAACAAAAGCCTTGATTGTTTCTTAATTCCTTAAATTTATCCGCAAAGTTTAAGATATGAGTAAAGTGAAATTGGACGAGATTGATCATCAGATACTAGATATGCTGATCGATAATACGCGGACTCCTTTCACCGATATTGCAAAAAAATTATTGATTTCTGCTGGTACAGTACATGTTAGGGTTAAGAAAATGGAAGAATCTGGGATTATTAAAGGTTCTTCGTTGACACTCGACTATGTAAAATTGGGGTATTCTTTTATTGCTTATGTGGGTATCTTTTTGGAGAAGACCCATCAAACGAAGTTTGTATTGGAAAGATTAGCGC
>JBCDGY010000079.1:0-11911 GCA_039414375.1 Bacteroidota bacterium
GAAAGACTTGGAATCTGGTTCAGGTAGTCTTGTTGCCAAATTTTGGCAGTGGTAGCACTGTCCATATTGCCTCCAGATATAATGACCAATACTTTTCTTTTGGTCTTTTGCGTGCGCAACCATTCTACTACTGCCTGCATAGGCATTGCACAAGTTGGTTCTAAACGACATTTTAGCAAGTGGGCTAACCATTGGGTCCAATAGATGATCTTTTCTTCTGCTACTTCGTAAAAGCCATCCAATTGTTTTAAATAGGAAAAAGTAATATCCCCCACGGCCATGGTCATAGCCCCGTCAGCAAGGGTATCAGGAATAGCACTTAACTTTTGAATGCTTCCTTGCCGTAGCGATTCTGCCGCATCATTTGCGTTTAAGGGCTCTACGCCTATTACCTTAGCTTTTGGCGCCAATGCCCTAGTAGCGATTAAGGTACCAGAAGTAAGCCCTCCTCCCCCACATGGGGTAAACACCGCATCAATATGAGACAAATCTTGAAACGCCTCAAGAGCAGCTGTACCTTGCCCACAGATAACCTGCTCATGATTAAAAGGAGGAATCCAGAAGGTACCTGATGACCTTGCTGCTTCTCGTACCAAAGCATCGGTTTGGTCCCTAGTTTCGCTAAGCACCACTTGAGCACCATACCCCTTAGTGGCTGCGATCTTTACCTGAGATGAATATTGCGGCATGTAAATGGTAACGGGAATATGAAACTGTTGCGCCGCAAAGGCTACTGCCTGGGCATGATTCCCAGAGCTGTTGGCCACTATTTGTTGGGGTCGCTGATTGGTTTCCATTAACCAGGCCATGGTATTCAGTCCGCCCCTAGCTTTGAAAGCACCAATTTTTTGAAAGTTTTCGCACTTAAAAAAGATCTCATGCCCTAACCAGTTGTTGAGCAAAGCAGAGGTATATATGGGAGTGCGATGAATATGCGGCTTAATGCGATCGTGGGCTTTTTGGATATCAACCAGCGTTAGAGACATGGCAAAATGTTCAAAAATGATGATGGACTAAAGTAGTCTTAATCAAACTTTTTTTACCGCTTTTATTTCACAAAAAGCAGTTCGCGATATTTGGTGAGCGGCCAATACTCATCAGAAACCAAGCGCTCCAAAGCATCAACATGGGTTCTTATCTCTTCAAAATACGGTTTTACCGTTTCACAATAGGTCTTGGCCTTCTTGAAAACGGCATTCATTTTATCGGTACGTTGCTTAGCAGCCATCATATCGTCTGCAAGCCTTTTAGCCTGAGCCAAGTGCTCACCAATTTGTTCAATAAGATTGAGCTGGGCCTCCGTTACTGTTTTATGGGCAGCCCCATACACCTCTTTGAGGCCTGCGACGTTTTCCAACAGCAGATTTTGATAGCGAATAGCCGCTGGCCATACATGATTGTAGACCAATTCTCCTAAAATACGCCCTTCGATCTGCACGTGAAATACATAGTTGTCCATCTCAACTTCCTGATGGGCTTTTAGCTCTACTTCATTCATTACTTTGGTTGCCTGAAAAAGGGCCAAGCTCTCTTTGTTAGTCAACACCTGTAGTGCATCTGGGGTATTGCTATGATTGCTCAATCTGCGTCTACGGGCTTCTTCTTGCCAGGCAAAACTGTATCCATCTCCATCAAAACGAATACGTTTAGAGGTTTTGATATACTCTCGAAGCACATTAAATACCGCCTCATCTTTTTTAAGACTTTTCTTGTCGATTAGTCCATCGACCTCCTTTTTAAAATCAGCCAGTTGCTTCGCTACAATGGTATTTAAAATGGTCATTGGTTTGGCACAATTCATTTTTGCACCTACACCTCGAATCTCAAATTTATTACCCGTAAAGGCAAAAGGAGAGGTTCTATTTCTATCGGTATTGTCCAATAAAATTTCAGGAATTTTACCAACGACATTCAACTTCAATTCTGTTTTCTCTTGTGGTGACAGCTTTCCTTTGGACACCCCTTCTAGTTCGTCTAATACTTCGGTGAGCTGCGCCCCAACAAAGACAGACATGATAGGGGGTGGTGCTTCATTGGCACCAAGGCGGTAGTCATTACTTGCCGAGGCTAAAGAAGCTCGCAACAGCTCTTCATAGGTATCGACAGCCTTGATCGTGCTTACAAAAAAGGTGAGAAATTGTAAGTTCTTCATGGGCGTAGAACCTGGGCTTAGGAGATTTACGCCCGTATCGGTGGATAAAGACCAGTTATTGTGTTTTCCGGACCCATTGATGCCGGCAAAGGGCTTCTCGTGAAACAACACCTTAAAGTCATGCTCGTCTGCGGTTTCCTCCATAATATCCATTAGCAACAAGTTGTGATCCACAGCAAGGTTTGCTTCTTCAAAAACAGGTGCGATCTCAAATTGATTTGGAGCGACTTCATTATGCCGAGTTTTTACTGGAATACCCAATAACATACAACGCTTCTCCAAGTCACGCATAAAAAGTAGGGCCTTATGGGGGATAACGCCAAAATAGTGGTCGTCTAACTGTTGTCCTTTCGCAGCAGCATTACCCACTAACGTACGGCCAGTCATTAATAGATCTGGGCGCGATTGTGCTAGGGTTTTATCGACCAAAAAATACTCTTGCTCCCAACCTAGGGTCGCATTGACTTTGCGCACATTTTTGTCAAAATACTGGGCAACCGCTGTAGCTGCTTCGTCCACGGCGTGTAGGGCGCGTAAGAGTGGTGCTTTGTTGTCCAATGCCTCCCCAGTGTAAGCCACAAAAATAGTCGGGATACAAAGTGTTGTTTTATAAATGAAAGCAGGGGAAGTGGGGTCCCAAGCAGTATAACCTCGTGCTTCGAAAGTATTGCGAATACCTCCACTGGGAAAGCTAGAGGCATCTGGTTCTTGCTGTACCAATTGTCCTCCTCCAAAACGTTCCATTGCACGACCATCTCCCCTAAGATCGAAGAAGGCATCGTGTTTTTCGGCCGTTGCCCCGGTTAGCGGCTGAAACCAGTGCGTATAGTGTGTAGCGCCCATAGATAGTGCCCAAGCCTTCATACCCTCTGCAACTTGATCGGCAATTCTACGGTCGATCTTATTTCCAGAAAAAATAGCTGACTTAACTTTTTCAAAAGCTTCGTCCGTCAAAAACCGTTGCATTTTCTCCGCATTAAAAACATGACGCCCAAACAAGTCTGACCATCTCTCTTCTGGAGAAACTGTAGTTTTTGACTTGTTTTGACCTATTTCCAAAGCCTCGAATCGCATATTTGCCATAGTATTTTTCTAAAACCAGTGAATACAATGTTAATTTGACAAAATGAAACAAAAAAATTGGGTTTTGTGTTAGCAACCCCTAAAAAAATGGGGTTATCCTTAATTTTCAAGACATTTTAAACCACACACCCTAAAAAAATTACCGCAATCTCATATTTAATTCTATTTTTGAAGCTCAACGAAATCACACTTAGTATAACCACTAGATTATGAGCAAATCAAAATTAGAGTACATTTGGTTGGATGGTTATAAACCAACGGCCAACTTAAGAAGCAAAACCAAAATCGTAGAAGATTTTGGAGGGACTTTAGCCGATTGTCCCATGTGGGCCTTTGATGGAAGTTCTACACGACAAGCAGAAGGAAACTCTTCTGACTGTTTATTAAAGCCTGTTGCCCTTTATCCTGATCCAGCTAGATCCAACGGATTTTTGGTAATGACTGAAGTATTGAATGCAGATGGCACTCCACATGAATCCAACGGACGGGCAACCATTGATGATGACGATAACGATTTCTGGTTCGGTTTTGAACAAGAGTATTTTCTTTGGGATCCTGAGACCAACTTGCCTTATGGCTTTCCAAGAGACCAAACCCCACAAGGGCAATTTTACTGTTCTGTAGGTGCTAAAAATGCTTTTGGTCGTGAAATGATCGAAGAGCATATTGATTTATGTATCGAAGCGGGTATCAATATAGAAGGTATTAACGCCGAGGTGGCTGCCGGTCAATGGGAGTTTCAGTGCTTCGCCAAAGGAGCGAAGCAGGCTGGTGATGAGATTTGGGTAGCGCGCTATTTATTAGAGCGACTTGGTGAAAAGTATGGACTAGCCATCGACTATCATCCAAAACCTCTTGGAGCTACCGATTGGAATGGTTCCGGTATGCATGCTAACTTCTCCAATACTACTTTAAGAACTGCAGGTTCTAAAGATGTATACGAAAAAATATGTGAAGCCTTTAGACCAGTGGTTAAAGAACACATCGAAGTATATGGTGCCGATAACCATATGCGTTTGACAGGAGAGCACGAAACGCAAAGTATCGATGAATTTAGCTTCGGAGTATCTGACCGTGGTGCCTCTATTAGAATTCCAATTATGACCGTAGAGAAAGGTTGGAAAGGATGGTTAGAAGATCGCCGACCAGCTTCTAATGGAGATCCTTATAAAATTGCAGGACGTATTATTAAAACTGTGAAGTCTGCAGACGTTTAATATCGTTCCCGTAACTTTCAAAATCAAACCGCTCTATATACAGGGCGGTTTTTTTATGGATTGGTTTTAGATTTCAAAGGGGTATTTAGCCAGTAGCCATCTGTATTTCTAAAAGATGTCGGAATAGTGCTCTTATACATGGGACGGCTTTTTTCCATCGCATAGGGCACATTCTTATTCTCAGAAGGAGCAGGTAATAGCTCCTGCGCAAAAAACTCCCTAAACTGCTCAAATGCCAAAGGAGTAGCGGCTCCTAAAGAGTTGCCTTGATTATCTAGAATGTTAACAAAATCAAGAGCAAACATTTTAGGAGACAAAAACTCCGCTATTCCATAACGTTCCAAATCATCCACCATGTCTTGAAAAACGGTTTTCTCAGGGAATAATTGAATAGCGCTTGAGGTCCGTTGAACTCGGGCTATTTTTACACGTTTTCTTTTGTACTTCATCACAAAATTATCCTGAATTCTATCAATCCAAAGAATTGGAGATTTGTTAAAGGTTACTTCAAAGCACCCTTTGTCTGCCTCGAATCGTACTTCCTTAACATAAAAAGGTTTCTTTTTAAGGGTAAAAACATTGTGAAGTGAGAGATAATTAGGATACATTTTATCTCCATTAGGTTTGTATTCTACGGCAATCTCAAATACCAACTTTACATCAGAACCGTCTTGCTTTGATTTCTGCATTTGCCTTGCGGTGTGATCAAAAACCGCATATTCTAATTTATGGATAGCATAGGTAGTTTGCGATATGTATAAGGTTCCTTTTGCCCTAATTGCTGTATGGATTCCTTCTCCTTCTAGCACCCGATAATCTGAGGCATATTTACCCTTTTCAAAGGCAATAACAAACATGCGATCGCCATGCATACTTTGATCAGGTGCTCTCTCTACGCTATGGTTCTTCAACAAATCGCGTTGCAGGCGATAAACATAAGAGAAGGTGTTTTCCTTATTATTGCGAATGGGATCGTGAATACGGAGAATATTAAATTCGTTTCCTCCAAAATTGTATAAAAAGGCATTCTCAATTGTTTTCTGCTTGGTGGCATAGTCATAAGGCTTCTGCGCCATAGAATCCCTTTCGAAGGTATCATTTCTATGGTAGCGCAATACCTGAACAGCGGTTTGGTCAAAATCGTTTTGATGAAACCCAAAGTCGTTAATCTGCAACAAGGCCTCATTCAAGTTGACATATTCACCCTTTTTAACCTGATAATCGCGGTAATAACCGATATATGCAAAGGGTTCCATCGGGTAATTTTCCGAAATACGTTCGATCGCTCTCTTAACGATACCCCGTGCCGAAGGTGGCCTTTTTGGTTTACCAACCACAGTAGCTTCTTTTAATTGAAAGGGCTGTGGATCTATCAAAATACGATTATTCGCCTTCTGCTCTAATGCTGAGAACAGTATCTCCTTGCTATCATAACCAAGGCAAGAAACTACGAGCACTGCCCCTGTATCTTTAAATTGTAAGGGTACGCGAAAACTACCATCTTGATTGGTAATGACCCCTTTCGCTTGGGCTTTTAACTGAATGGTTGCGAAGATAACAGGTTTACCGCTTTTAGCATCGATGACGGTACCATAAATAAAATCATCATCGTATTGGGCCAAAAGGCAATTACCCAAGCATCCTAAACAGAGTATGGCCAATAATAAACTACGCATCTTTTTATAATAACCTGAGAAACACTATAAATACTTGACGACTTTTAAGTTAAGGTAAGATACACGAACCCAATATACAAGCCTAAAAGCACCAAACCTTCACGCCAACCCAATCGCAAACCTTTTGGAAGTAACACCAATGGTAATACGACAAAGGAGATGCCTATCATCCAGAAAATATCATTGGTTAATAGGCCTTGATCTACAACTTGAATAGGCGTAATGGTCGCCGTGATTCCCAGAACCGCCCAAAGGTTAAAAATGTTAGATCCGATAAGATTCCCTACCGAAATGGCCTTTTCCTTTTTGAGCACTGCTATGATAGAAGCCGCTAGTTCTGGAATGCTTGTACCTATGGAGACGACCGTTATGCCGATAACCCGTTCTGTAACTCCCAATGCCTGAGCCAAGCTTTTTGCTCCTGTAATAAGGAGTTCAGAACCACCCCAAAGGGCGATACCCCCTAGAGCTAAAAACAGTAGTGTCTTTGATATGGTAATTGAAGACTCATTTTCGGGGATAGCCTCAGCGGTCTCCGGTTTTTGCGTACGCAGTAAAAAAAAGAGAAACACTATAAGGCAGCATACCATAATTAGTCCTTCGTACTGTTGTAACCGACCATCAAAATAAATAAACCCCACAAACAGAAAAGTTGCCAGCATCATCACGGGCCAATCGGTTTTATAAAAACTCTTATTCACGCTAATCGTCCCCAAAAGCACCGTTACCCCTAATACCAATCCCAAATTAGCGATGTTAGAACCAACAACATTGCCTAAGGCTAAATCTGGTGATCCTTCTAGGGCTGCTTTAATACTGACAATAAGCTCTGGGGCCGAAGTGGCAAATGACACCACAGTCATTCCAATGACCATCTTTGGAATTTGCAACTTTAAAGAGAGCGCCACAGCAGATTTCAATAACCAATTACCACCAGCTATTAGTAACGCGAGACCCGCTAAAATGAATCCAACATCAAGCATGAAATTGTTCTTTGCACGCAAAGATAGCGCAACAACACCTGTGGTAAATTGACGGACGAATCATTCCATTTTTAAGGAATTTAAGTTTTTTGTTTATCGTTCATAACCAATAGGTTAAGCAAAGTAAGCGCTATAATGTTAAAAGAACAGGGCAAGGTTGTAGGTCTACAAAATAGGCAGTAACTTCTGTTAAGTATTTCTTAATGTTCTTTTTGAATTGTAAGGAATACCTCCAACTAAATAAATATTCAGCGCTATGAAAACCTTCATTTTCTTCCTGTGGGGAGGTATGATTATTTGTACCATTACCCTCTTCATTAATGCCATATTTAAAAAGCGACCACAAATGGCGGATAAGGTTATCGACTATGTGGTATTTGCACTTTTGGCGGTTCTAATTGGATATGCCATCTCTCAAACCACTTGGGGACCTATCGAAAAAAAGCTTTCGAAAGAGTTACAAGAATATCGAGAAACGCAACGAAACTCTTGGCGTAGGTGGTAAAAAGCTTCTAAACTCAAGGTTTCCTATAACCCTTCAAGCCAAATTACCGTAATGGCAATATGCAAAGCCGGCTTGCAAAGCACGAGCTTTGTCCACTTCGTTATGTTTGACTAAATCCTATTCGAAATTACTTTGGCAGTAAACGCTACTGCCCACCTCCCCTTATCCCCTTACACCGTCGACGCGACATTGTAGCTGTTGTGAAAAACCGTGTATCCAATATGCTGAATTGTTGGAAGAAGCGCCCGGATCCAAACCCATAAATCATGAATAATACCTTCCATTATGACATATTCAACTATCATATTCGTTAAATAACTATAAAAATAGTTGTTTAACTACAAAACTCTTTTTAGTTTCGTTATCAAATCTACGGTACATGCAAAAACTGACTAACAAAGAAGAAGCAATCATGAAGATTTTATGGCGCCTTCAAAAAGCTTTTGTCAAAGAGATTCTTGTTGAAATTGATGGGGATCGTCCTCACTACAACACACTTTCCACCATTGTGCGAAACCTTCAAGAAAAAGGTTATGTCGCGCATGAAGCGTTTGGTAATACCCACCGCTATTTCCCTGTGGTATCCAAGGAGCAGTATCGCAAACAATACGTCAACCGATCTATAGCTGACTTTTACGATAATTCTTATAAGGGATTGGTTTCTCATTTTGCCAAAGAAGAAAAGATATCTGTAGCAGAACTCAAAGAAATCATTGCACTCATCGAAAAGGGCCAATAATGGAATTCTTCTTCAACATCCTCCTCAAATCCAGCGGTATTCTGCTTTTGTTCTTTGGTGTTTATAGCGTCTTTCTACGAAAGGAAACGTTTTTTACAGTCAATAGGCTCTTTTTGTTGACAGGGCTTATTGCTTCCGTCACCTTACCTTTTGTTACGTTTACAAAAACCACCTATCTCACCCGAACCCTGCCAAGTCCGGAGCCGATTCGTTCAGAAATGTTTGAAGCGCCCGCGGCAATATCCGTTCCATTGCAATCGGATACCTTCTCACTAGACTTTTACGCTATTCTCCTTGGACTATACCTCATTGGAGTATGCTATGGCACCACTAAATTCTTGTTACAGATACTGGCGCTAAAGCGATTAAAAAACAAGAGTGACCAGATTGTAGATGAAAATTTTGTTCACATACGCACTGCTGGTCACATAGCGCCTTTTTCCTTTTTCCATTTTGTTTTCTATTGTCCACAACAATTTTCTAAACCTGAATTGCAAACCATTCTCACCCACGAACAAGTGCATGTAAGAGGGCGGCACTCCATAGACGTATTGCTCACCGAACTAGTATTGCTTTTGCTGTGGTTTAACCCTGTGATTTGGGCATATCGAAAAATTGTAAAACAAAATCTTGAGTTCTTGGCAGATGCCAAAACCTGCAGACTTACCAAAGACAGAAAACACTATCAATACCTTATGCTCAAACAGGCTTCGGGCCTGCCAGAGTTAGCATTTATCAATCCATTTTTTAGTTCATTCATCAAAAAACGAATAGTCATGTTACAGCAAAAACCCTCAAAACGTAGCCATTATCTAAAACTATTATTGATACTCCCCTTAATTGGTCTTTTTATGGCCAGCTTTAACAGCGCGGAAGTAGTTAGCTATGTCTCTTTACCTGAGCAAGCAATCTCGGCACCTGTGCAAGCTCCACCCAAGTTTATCAGTCCCTTAGCGCATAGTGCTATTAAAAAGGTTTCCTTGACCTTCGGGAATGCCAAAGACACCGCAGATGGAAAAACCAAATTTCACCAAGGAGTAGATCTCGTTGCCGCTTCTGGAACTGCAGTGCAGGCCAGTGCTTCTGGAACAGTTTTGAAATCTACTTATACTCCTGGCTATGGCGAACAGGTAGTTTTACAACACCAAGATGGGTACACTACCAAATATGCACATCTTAAAAATAGAGCAGTAGCAATAGGAGACCAGATCAAGGTAGGACAACCCCTTGGCCAAGTAGGAAGTACAGGGCGAGCCTCCAAACCACACCTTCACTTTGAAATTGCAAAGTCCGGACAGAACTTAGACCCTGCGGCCTGGATACCGCTACCCAATACCAACACCAAGTCAACACCCCCCAAAACTTTAAAAACTTCTAGCACGCCCACTACAGCAGCACAACGCCTGGAGCTTTTAATTTCAAAAAATACAACAGACAAGCGCTTGGCACGTATGAAGAAGGATCTTGCTAAAGATCACATCGATTTTAGCTATAAGACAACTAGAAATGACGCCCAGGAAATTATTGCCATTTCCTTAAAATTGAGCGGCACTAATGGGGAAGGAGAGACATTTAACGGTAGTTATCAGTTCAGTGCTGAAGGCCCCATACCCCCTGTTCGTGTTCAATTTGACGACAAGAATAATACCGTAGCCTTTAGTAATCCTGCCAATGGCAATACTGGGGTTAGCGTGACCCAAGAAGATAACTTTACATGGGAATGGTCCAATGGGCAAGACGCACAAAGCAACCTGGTGATTACAGAATCCGGGGAAACCCAAGAAGTACAATATAAGCGAAACTCCTTAGATAAAGATAGTGTATCCGTTGCCAGTAACTTGCTAGTACTACACTCCAGCAACGATAGTAATATTCAAATACATACCAGCGATACCTCTAACGAGGGGTATAAGGTTACTTTTAAGAGCAAAAAGAAAGCGCGTACCAGTACGACTCAAGAAAAAAGTGCTGCAGATATCATCTATACCGATCAAAACTTATTGCTCTTAGATCCACAAGAAGCCACCCCGCTGCTATTGTTAGACGGTAAAGAAGTTACAAAAAAGGAGCTCCAACAACTTTCGTCTAAAAATATCAAAGCGGTAGAAGTGCGGAAAGGAACAGGGGCGATTGCCGAATATGGAGATAGTGCGAAAAATGGTGTGGTAGAAATTACAACAAAAGCCAAAAATTAGTCTCAAAAAAATGCTTTTTAAACCCAACTTAAAGTCAACTTTTTCAGGTTGACTTTTTTAGTTTCCGAAACGAAAAGTGCTAAAACAGGGATTTTTGGAACAAAAGCCCCCTTGCTTTTCAAAAAAACGCCCTAAACACCCCTTCAATTACTGCGATTTAGCACCAAATAGCTTGTTGTACTTCACAGCTATAAAGCGAACTCAAGGAGGCCACTTAAATTTCGAAATTAAATTCATTTTTATGATTACATTTTTGTATTCAATTTCAATATTTAGCATCAAATTTTTTGATTTTATGATGTTTGTCATTGTATATTGAAAACTCAATCATCAACAAAGGAGTTTAACATCAACTGAATTTTCAGTACAAATCAAAAAACAATCATGATAGCTTTAGTCAAATTTTTGCTTAACCTTATCTTCTCTCTTTTAGCCGTACTATTTTGAGCTAAAAGATTCCTACCGATTTCTTTCCGAAATCAAAAAACCATTGTCCAACCCCCTGTCTGCTTATGAGACAGGCTTTAAATTGAAAGCCTATGTTAACCATTTTAGGAGTACTTATTATTGCCCTAGGGCTAACCACCTTATTGCTAAAACCCATTTTTAAAGATTGGGGCCCTTTAAAAAAGTTTACTACCCGTCGTAGTTTGCAAACCATCACGGTCGGACTCGTATTCAGTGTGATTTCTGGTACATTGTTTTATGCAGAACCGGGTACTGCTTATGCTGTTCAGTATCCTTGGGGAGGTCAAAAAGCGGTTTTCCGCCAAGGTATTCATACCAAAATGTGGGGTCGATTGATTCCAATTCAGTTTGAATTACCCATAAAGTATGTTATTCCAAATATTGAGGGCGAGTTGGGAGAGCAGAGTGAATACGCCAATGTAGATAAAGCAAAATATTGGGCTTTTAGTGATGCCGTTAAAGCACGCATAGCCACCTCTGTGGTAATTAGTATTAACACAGAAGACCAAACTCAGTTTTTATCGGTAGCGGATCGCAACAAAACAGAAGAAAATCTAATTCGTTCGCGTATCATTCCCAATATTGATCAAAGTATTAAGAATACCTGTAAACTTATGGATGCGCAAGACTATATTTCTGGTCAGGCCTCGGACTTTGATCGGTATTTTAAGGACCAATTAGAGAATGGCATGTATGTACTAGAAGAGTACAATCCGGATCAACCTAAGGAGGTCATTGGCGATTCTTCAACTGTTCGTACCGTTGTAAACCAAGAAACGAAACAAAAGCGTTTTCGTATTAAACACAAAGACGGACTACCTGTTCGAGAAAAGGGAAATTCGCTAAAAGCTTATGGTCTTACCGTTGTGCAGGCTGTGGTAACCGAAATCGAC
>JBCDGY010000080.1:0-11787 GCA_039414375.1 Bacteroidota bacterium
TATGGTCGCCATTTTCACTAGACCAGTGCCATGATGAAGTATGACCAGATCTTAAGGAGGATACTGTGATTTTCTCACGATTTCCAGTAATTCTAAAGGGGGATGACTCAAAATAGGCCTCCGCCTCTTCCTCAGAAGCCCCTTCAATTTCGGCTGTGGCGACAATCTCAACCTCATCCTTATCCCAGGTTTTAAAAGTAATATCCGTTTGAACGGTATTCAGATGTAAAACAGTTTCCTCGTTCACAAAAAAGCGTTCGGTAATCGTCTTTTCACGCTGTGCATTAACCAGCCCCGCTATGAAAAGGGCGATGCTATAAATGACGTATTTGCTGTTCATTTGCTATCGTTTTTAATTGATTCAATTTTTGTTTTAGTCTTTGTAATAGTTGCAATCGCAGCTGTAGATTTTGAATAAGGGCTCCTATGGTAGCTTCATTCGGGCCAAATTCATTCAACTCAGTTACTAAAATGCTATAGGTCTCATCCAAGTCAGCTAGTCGTTCCATAAAAGCATCTACCATAGCCTTATTCTCTGGAGAAACCTCTAATCCTGCCAATTCCATATTAATCTGTACAACGTAATAGTCCTCGATCTTCTGTAGATCGGGAGAGAGGTCCCCTAGAGAAATTGTGGTGTCTGGATCCAATTTGTTTTGTGGACTTTCGGTAACTGTAATCGAGTTCTGCTGTGCGGCTTCAGTTCCTTTATTCCAAATCAATACACCACCCACGGTCAATGCCAAAGCAAACAACGCTGCTATTTGTAGCCAGCGCCCTATAGGTCTGGCCTTTGATAGAGGTAGTTTTTCTTCTAATCGTTGCAAAAAACGATCTTCGTGGCCTACCCGCATTGGAGGAACTTCTTGTTCTCGTTCTTTTTCAAATCGTGTTTTAAGATCGTCTTCCATACTGCATCTGTCTTAAAGTTTCTTGTAATGCGGATTTACCCCGCATCAATCGTGTTCGAGAGGCACTCTCAGAAATTTGTAATATCTGAGCGATTTCTTGATGGTCATATCCCTCTACGAGAAATAATTGAACCACAAAACGATATGCTTCTGATAGTCTTGCAATCGCTTCTTTAACCACCTCCAATTTAATACCAGCTCCCATGGGTCTCGTTTCATTGGTCTGCACTATGTATTTATCTTCCAAAGCAACAAATGGTGTTTTCTTGGATTTTAAAAAATCAATACACCCATTCACAACAATACGTTTTAGCCAAGCGCCAAAAGTGACATCTCCCCGAAATTGATCTAAGCGCTGAAAAGCCTTAATAAAAGCCTCTTGGAGGACGTCTTCGGCATCGTCTTCGTTTTGCAAGAACCGCATGGCCACCGCATACATCCCTTGACAATACTTTTTATAAAGCTGCAATTGGGCCTGTCGGTCATTCGCCTTACAGCGTTCTATCAACTCGTGTTGCAACAACATTGGTGGGTTATTGTTATTCGCTGTAAAGACGGAAGAAAAAACACAATGTGGCAAAAAAGGGGTAATGCACACTCATTTTAACAAAAAATCCCACCGCGAAGGGTGGGATTTTTTTAGATAATACTTTGATTATTATTCATCTAGCATCAAATTCAAGTGCACCGTAATATTGTCGCGCGTTGCCTTACTGTAAGGACAAATTTCATGAGCTGTGTTGATAAGGTCTTCCCCTTGTGATTTGGTTAAAGTAGGCAAATAGGAGTCTAGCGTTGCCTCTAAAAAAAATCCATCTTCGTCTTTATTGAAGCTTACCGTTGCAGCCACATTAAAATCTCCCAAATCCTCTAGGCCTTGTTCACTGGCTACATGCTGTAAAGCTCCTGCGAAACAAGTAGCATAAGCAGCGGCAAATAATTCTTCTGGGTTTGTGGTACCTTCTGCTTGTTGCCCATGAGCATCGGGCATAGCAATATTAAAATCGATAACTCCAGTAGCTGAACGTACATGACCAGCACGTCCTCCCGTATTTGTAGCACTAGTTTCAAAAAGTGTTTTCATCCGTTTAAAATTTTTAGCGTTTAGGAAAAAAGGGAAAACCAAAAACACTCACATTTTCAGTAATTCTCACCATCTCCTGTGGTTAAGACCACAAAAATTAACATTCAGCACAGCATTGGAAACATATGGGGTGTTAAATTGATGTAAAAAATGCATTTGTAGTACTTTTATCATCTTATAACGAAGTACTCTTGTCTAAAGGTTCGCATACCCCTCCTTTACGTTCGTTGCGCCATAAAAAACGAAAAAACAAACCTATACCACTCAATGACCTTTTTGAGGCACTTGGTAAAGGGGAGCCCAGTGCCCTTGCTAGAGCGATCACTATTGTTGAAAGCACAAAGCCTGAAGACATTGAAACGGCCCAAAGGCTAATAGCCCTATGTCTAAAAGTCAATCGCACTAGCATACGTATTGGCATTACGGGAGTTCCTGGAGTAGGTAAAAGCACCTTTATTGAAACCTTCGGTTCTCATTTAACAACCATGGGGAAACGGGTAGCAGTACTAGCTGTAGATCCTTCTAGTAAAATGGGCAAGGGTAGTATTTTAGGGGATAAAACCCGTATGGAAGCATTGGCTAAAAATCCGGCGGCCTTTATACGACCCTCTCCATCCAAAGACACCCAAGGGGGTGTAACCCAAAGTACCCGAGAGAGCATATTGCTCTGTGAAACCGCTGGTTTCGAGATTATTCTTGTAGAAACCGTTGGTGTAGGACAAAGTGAAACGCTGGTTCACAGTATGGTAGATTTCTTCCTTTTACTACAACTTGCTGGCGCCGGTGATGAACTACAAGGTTTAAAACGCGGTATCATGGAAATGGCCGATGCCGTAGTTATTAATAAAGCTGATGGTAATAATATGGCCGCAGTACAAAACGCAATAACAGAATTTAGGAATGCGCTGCACCTCTACCCTCCTAAAGCGAACCAGTGGTCTCCTAAAGTTATGCAGTGTTCTGCATTATACAATACAGGTATTGATGCGTTATGGGAACTTATCGAGACCTTTATGGAACATACCAAGGCCAACGGACATTTTGAACGGAATAGACAAGAACAGCAAAAAAACTGGTTTTTGCAGACTGTTGAGCGGGAATTGGGATTGCGTTTTTTTAACCAACCTCTAGTACAACAACAACTGGAGCATTATTTGGAGCAAGTAGCGGCAAACAGGATAGCTCCTGTAGCTGCTGCCCTAGAATTACTTCGTCTTGACCAAACCACAAATTAAAAAGGGAATGCCTAGGACAACAGGAAATTTCTGCAGATTTAAACCTACATTTGCGGCAAGCAAGCGTATCCCATGCAACCATTGACCAATGCACCGCTTTCCATCGTTGTTCCACTTTATAATGAAGTGGATAATGTGGAACTACTCACCCAAAGAATACACGAGAATCTCCAAGGCTATGATTATGAGATTGTCTATGTAGATGACTTCTCAACCGACGGTACTCGAGACACGGTGAAAGCCATGGAGGATGATCGAGTGATTCTTGTTGAGCTCAAAAAAAACTACGGCCAGAGCTTGGCGCTAGCCGCGGGAATTGATCAAGCATCTGGCGACTACATTATTACCATGGATGGCGACTTGCAAAACGATCCTTCGGACATCCCTCAAATGCTGGGATTTGCACTCGATGGTAGTTTTGACCTCATTACTGGAATCCGACAAAAACGTCAAGACTCCCTCGTAAAAAAAATACCTTCCAAAATTGCTAACTTTCTAGTACGCAGAGTCACCAAATTGGACATCAAAGACAATGGCTGTGCATTAAAAGTTTTTAGTAGAGACATCGCTAAAGAGCTAAACCTCTATGGTGAGATGCATCGCTTTATTACCCTTTTGGCACACTTAGAAGGCGCCCAAATAAAACAGGTACCCGTAAAGCACCACGCACGCCATGCCGGAAAATCAAAATACGGGCTAGAGCGTGTTTTTAAAGTGGTGGCAGATATGATGCTGCTGCTTTTTATTCGCAAGTACTTTCAACGCCCTATTCACTTATTCGGCATCTTTGGAGTGTTGCTCATTTTACTAGGCGTACTTATCGAACTGTATTTGTTGGTAATCAAAGTAGGCTTTGGACAAGACATTGGCACCAGGCCCCTTTTGATCTTTGGAATGATGTTTATTCTAGGAGGTATTCAATTGTTCACTATTGGCATCGTAATGGAACTGTTGATACGCACTTATTACGAATCGCAGTCAAAGCGCCCATACCGTATCAAAAAAGTAACCATCGGTGGGCGAGAACAAGGGTAAACTACTTAAGACTATCGCAAAAATCACAGTAAGCCTGCTCTTGCTGTATTTTATTTTCACTAAAATAGACCTTACAGAGGTCCTAAACGTATTGCAGTCCGCAAATCCATGGTGGGGTCTTTTCGCCTTGGTATTATTCGTAGGTTCCAAAATACTCAATGCCTACAGACTTAACTGCTACTTCCATTCCATTGAGGTTCGTTTAACCACACGTAGTAATTTGGAATTATACCTTTTAGGGATGTTCTATAACCTTTTCTTGCCCGGAGGTATTGGAGGGGATGCTTACAAGGGTTATGTAATACAGAAAGCATATCAAACAAGTACAAAGCGCGTTGTCGCCGTTCTGCTCTTGGATCGTTTGAGTGGATTACTTCTCATTTTAATGTACGCCTTACTTTTAGGAGCATTTCTAGATATCCCTTGGCTTATCAACTGGCGATGGCTCCCACTAATCGCAATACCGCTTGGACTCCTTGTTTTTCGATGGATGGTACAGCAATGGTTTTCGTATACACTACCTGTTTTTTGGATTACTTTTGGTTATTCCGCACTCTTACAATTGACACAATTGGGAGCTACTTTATGTATCTTGAAAGCCTTAGGCGTAACTACCGACACTTTAGCTTATCTATTTGTTTTTATGATCTCTTCTATAGTTTCCGTACTACCCTTGACCATTGGAGGTATTGGAAGTCGGGAAATCACCTTTCTTTACGGGGCAAAGTGGCTAGGACTTGATGCTGGGAATGCCATTAGTGCCAGTTTTTCATTTTTTATCCTTACCGCCTTAGTTTCTCTAGTTGGAATTATTTTCCACTTTAGAAAACCAAGACTACAAACTATCGATCACTAATATAGGTGTACCAGATGCATCTTATTCAGTACCTTACCACGTGTACTCGGAGCTAAAAATCGTGCTTGTAATCTCGTAATTCGAAATTGGTCTACCGTTAGTTGTTTGTCCCAATCCCATCCTGCATTTTTCAATTGTTGCAACTCTTCGGTAGTAGCATAAACCCAGATGGCACCTTCTAAATCTTGAAGTTTTTTAAGACCTACTATTTGAACCGGTCGGCGATTATAAAAATCTAAAGCCCAGGTATGACGTTCTGATAGTTTATAAATAGTGTTCACATCAATATTACGCGCTTCAATTAAGTCCGCCATCGTCGATCCCCCTTGGTAGCGTAATAAAGAAGGATAAAAATGAAGGTTCATTACCCCATTTAAGAGCAAGGAGGCATAAATAGACAAGGTCACCAGCCTTACATAGGGCGCTTCCCTTTTTAAGCAGAAATAAACGATGGTTAATAAGATTCCTATTAGTAGGAGGTTACTGGACCAGTGTTCAAACTTAAATATGTGAAAACAAATGAGCAACGAAAAAACAAACACCACACTTAATATGAAATACTGAAATCCTAATAAACCCAATAGCGCTTTACTTTTGGTAAAGCGGTGTAGGCTATACACATAGGACGCTGTAAGAATTGCATATAGTGGCATCATTACATTCATGTAATGGGGCAACTTGAACTGTGCGAAGCTGATGATCAGGAAAATAAGTGTAATGCCGCCAAGGGTTAAAAACTCAAATTGGGGATGGTATTGAAACTTCATTTTTAGAAATGCCTTTGCCCGCCACCAGTAGGCAACGATACCGAGAACGGTCCAAGGTAAAAACACCCATAGAAAAGTGTGAAAGAAGAAAAAATAGTCACTACTGTTTTTACCAACTCCTTCTCCACTAAGGCGCTCGAAACTCTGTTCCCAAAAAATAAAAAAGATACCACTACGCTCCGCACGTCCTCGAATTACTTTCTCAGGATGTAAATCAAATTGATGGTAATAGGCATAAAGCATTGGCGTAATTGTAAGTAGGAATACCACTAGTGCTAAAAGTACCTTTACATTGAAAAGTGCATACCATTTTCTGGTGTAACCCAAATGACATAAAACACATATACCACTGACTAAAAGCGCAATTTGTCCTTTAGTGGAAAAGGCCAAACCAGCACCAAAGGCACCCAACAAAAGTGCTTGTAAAGAGTTGCGCTCTACATAAGTTATCAATTGCCATAATGAAAAAATGGTACACCCCGTTAAAACCGCATCAGTGCGCACATCAATACCCCCTAGAACAATGGTTTGACAGGTTAAAAAAATGAGCGCAGCAAACTGGCCGACTTTATGGTTGTACAGTAACTTCCCTAAACCAAAGCAACTGTAGGCTCCAAGAAAGGTGGCCATTACTCCCGGTATACGATAAGCCCAATCTTGTAATCCAAAAATTTTAAAGGACATAGCGGCCAACCAATAATGGAAATGAGGCTTATCTAAATATTCTTCCGGCCCCTTAAAAAGGTTTAGAAAGTCATTTTCTTGAACCATGCGCATGGCCATCACCGCAAACTGAGCCGAATCATTCTCAAAAAGGGGGGCAAATAAACCGATAAGGTATACGATCACTACTAAAGTTAACAGAAACCAATATCTCTTATTTGAGATCATACCTTAAACTTGTGCAGCGCAAATATATATAACTTGGCATATAACCAACCGAAAAATAGACCAAAGGCGATACCTGTAAGTACATCTCCTGGATAGTGCACTCCAATATAAATACGACTGTATCCCACGGACAAGGCCCATAACAACAAAGGAATGGCTAACCAAGGGAGTTTACGACGAAAAACCATTAAAAAAAACGAAGCTAAAGCCATGGAACTCGCCGCATGAGCCGAAAAATAGCCATACTTACCCCCACAACGGGCTTTAACTAAGCGAATAGCATCCGCAATGGTAGCATGATGGCAAGGGCGAGGACGTTGAACACCATACTTAAAAAAATTTGCTAACTGATCGGTTGTAGTTATTAGAAGTGCAATGGCTAAAAGCAAAAAGCCTGTTTTCTTCCATCCTAAAAAACGTATGGAAAGTAGTAGTAGCAGAACATAAAGCGGAATAGAAGACCATTTGTTGGTTATAAATAACCAAAAACCATCCCAGTCTGCAGAACCCAAACCATTTAGGAATATTAATAAATCACGATCGAGTTGAAGAACTTCTTGCCACATGATTAGCCATCATAACGCGATACTTCACGGTCATAAAAAGCGATGGCAGCTTCTAGGAGTTGTTCCGCTTCGGCTGCTAAATCAGCCTCATCTTCTTTGGAAAACTCTTCCATCCAAGTAACCATATCATCTTCCAAGTTTATAATAAACCTTGGGAATTCGGTATGCACAATATAAATGCCATCAGGATGGTCTGTGTTATCGCCCAATAAAAACTTTGGTAATTCCATTGGCTGTGTTGTTTGGTATTGGTTTTTTAGGCTTAAAACTTAAGCCCCTAGCATCCCTACAATTTGTTTTTTGGTTAATTTATGAAATCGAAGATACAACAATAGTGCAGACACCGTAAGTCCAGAAAGTAACCCTATCCAAATACCCATACTCTTCCAAGGCGTATACAATCCCAAATAATACGAAATAGGAAAACCCACCAACCAGTAGGCCACAAAAGTGAGCAGGGTCGGAACTTTTACATCCTGTAATCCGCGTAAGGCCCCTAAAACCACTACCTGAATACCATCACTAATTTGGAAAAAAGCTGCCACCAAAAGTAATTTGGCCGCTAAGAGCACTACTTCCATATTGTCCTGCCGATTGGCTATATCCTCCAAATCCAAATAAATAGTAGGTAACCAATCTTTCCCTAACAAGAAAATCGCAGCAAACACGACCTCTACCAAAAATGTTAACAGAAAGATAGACAACGCAATAGTTCGCAAAGCAAAATAATCTTGTTTCCCCTTTTGGTTACCGACTCTAACCATGGCCGCTACGCTTAAACCTACACCGACCATATATGTCATACTGCTTAGATTAAGGGCAATCTGGTTGGCTGCTTGAGGGTTTTTTCCTAGCACCCCACTTAACCAAATTGCGGAGGTGAATAGGGCTACTTCAAAAAACACTTGCATGGCCGATGGAAAGCCTAAATCGACCAATTTCCTAAACAACGTACGCTGCAATACCTTAAAATTAAAGCGCGTTACCAACGAGTGATATCTTTTTCTAGACCACAACAAATAGTAGAGCATTCCCAACATTACCACTCGCGAAACCAAAGTACCCACTGCTGCTCCAACAATACCCATTTTGGGAAATCCAAAATTCCCGAAGATGAGTAAGTAGTTCAATAGAATGTTCAATACATTGGCCAGAATGGTGGCATACATTGGAAACTTAGTCTGTGATAGGCCTTCGGAGAATTGTCGGAACGCCTGGAAAACAATCATGGGGATAATAGAAAAAGCAACGATATTAAGGTATGGAACTGCCAGTTCCACCACTTCCTCAGGTTGTTTGGCTAGATATAACAAGGGTTTACAGGCCATAATGGCACCAAAAAGGAGCATTCCCAATACCAAACACAGCAGTATACCATGCTTCAACCATTGTTTAGCAGATTTAGCATCTTGAGCCCCATCGGCCTCAGCCACCAAGGGAGTAATAGCTGTTGAAAAACCGATACCCACATACATAAACATGAGCACCACGCTATTGCCTAAAGAAACCGCAGCAAGTTCAGCAGTACCTAGTTGCCCCACCATAATATTATCTGCAAAAGCAACCAAAGTGTGCCCTAACATGCCAAGTACTACGGGGTAAGCTAGTTTTAAATTGTAAGGAAACTCTTTGAGATAAGGCTTTAAGGTTAAAGCAGACATATTAAAACGTTTGTGACTAATTATGTGATTGTTCGGGAAAAGCGTCTTAAGTCACGCCTACAAGTTTTTGGCTTCTTCCCAAAAAACGTCCATTTCGGAAAGCGACATATCACTAAGGCTTTTACCTAGTGTTTTGGCCTTCCCTTCTAAATATTGAAAGCGGCGCATGAACTTTTTATTCGTTCGCTCCAAAGCACTTTCGGGATCTATCCCCAAAAAACGTGCGTAGTTGACCATAGAAAAGAGTACATCGCCAAATTCATTTTCGATGCCGTCTTTGTTACCTTGGCTTGTCTCTTCCTTAAGCTCCCCTAACTCTTCCTCAAGTTTTTCAAACACTTGCTCGGGGTGTTCCCAATCAAACCCAACACCAGCCACTTTTTCTTGAATACGATTGGCTTTTACCAAGGCGGGTAGGCTTTGAGGCACCCCTTGTAGGACACTGGTCTTCCCTTCTTTTAATTTGATGGCTTCCCAATTTTGCTTTACCTCTTCGGCATCACTTACTTCAACATTTCCATAGATATGGGGGTGTCTATTAATGAGTTTGTCACAGATACCATGGGCCACGTCAGCTATATCAAAATCCCCTGTTTCGGAACCAATCTTAGCGTAGAAAACGATGTGTAACAATAAATCACCCAATTCCTTCTTCACGTCTAGAAGATCATTATCCAGGATTGCATCCCCCAACTCATAAGTTTCTTCAATTGTAAGATGCCTTAAAGATTGTAGGGTCTGCTTTTTATCCCAAGGGCATTTCTCCCGAAGATCATCCATAATGGTAAGAAGGCGGTCGAAAGCCTTTAATTGTGCTGCTCTACTGTTCATATCCCCTAAAATGAGCACAAAACTAAGAAGTATGTGCTACAATTACCCAGCTTAATTGAAAGTATTAAAAAGGGGGGGGGCGTATCTAAATCATAACAAGAGCTGAGTAGCACCATGAAGGGGCAACCCTCTTGTAATTGTTTTTTTCAGGAATCGTATCTTTCTGGACCTAATTTCCAAAGAACCATGACCTATAAATTCATCTCCGCTCCACTCATTTTCTCACTTCTTGTTAATACCGGACTAATGTCACAACAAAAATTTGAAAAACAGATTGATGCCCTTATTGCCAAAATGACCCTAGAAGAGAAAGTAGGGCAACTCAATCAATACAACGGATTTTACGATGCTACCGGCCCTGTTCCTGAAGAGGGTAATGCTGCCACCAAATACGAACATCTCAAAAAGGGTTGGGTAGGATCTATGCTCAATGTGCACGGGGTTGCAGAGGTCCGGAAATTGCAAGAAATTGTCGTTAAGGAATCACGCTTAGGCATCCCCCTTATTTTTGGGTTCGATGTCATACATGGTTATAAAACCCAATGCCCTATTCCTTTGGCAGAAGCGGCCAGCTGGGATTTAGAGGCTATCGAACAGTCGGCAAGAAATGGTGCCATTGAAGCTTCTTCTGTAGGCTTAAATTGGACCTTTGCCCCTATGGTTGATATTTCAAGAGATGCTCGCTGGGGCCGTGTGATGGAAGGGGCGGGAGAAGATCCCTTTTTGGGGGTACAAGTAGCGGTAGCACGCGTAAAAGGCTTTCAAGGAGATGATTTGGCCGCTAACAATACTTTAGCTGCTTGTGCTAAACACTATGCGGGCTATGGTTTTGCTAGCGGAGGACGCGACTACAATACTGTAGATATTGGGAGTCATACCCTTTTCAATACCGTACTCCCCCCTTTTAAGGCCGCCAAAGAAGCCAATGTGCGCACCTTTATGAATGGATTTAATCTGTTAAACGGCGTACCCGTAACTGGTGATTCCTTTTTACAGCGCGATATCTTAAAGGGAAAATGGGAATTTGATGGATTTGTGATTTCCGACTGGGGATCTATTGGGGAGATGGTAGCTCATGGAAGGGCAGCGAATCTAGCAGAGGCAGGAGAGATTGCCATTGCAGCTGGATCAGATATGGACATGGAATCCTATGCCTATGTTACACACTTGGTGGAATCAGTACAGTCGGGTAGTGTTAAGGAAAGTTTTGTGGATGAAGCGGTTAAACGTGTATTGCGCGTAAAGTTTGAATTGGGCCTTTTTGACGACCCGTTCCGTTACTGTGATGAAGAACGAGAATCGGCATTATTATATCACAAAGATCATTTAGCCGATGCACTGGAAATCGCTAAAAAAAGTATTGTACTTCTTAAAAATGAAAAGGCCATTTTACCCCTAGAGAAAGCGCAAAAGAACATTGTAGTTATTGGAGATCTCGCAGATGATAAAAATAGTCCTTTAGGGAGCTGGCGGTTAGCTTCGGATGATAACACCGCCGTTTCGTTTATTGAAGGGTTAGAAACCTACACCAAAAACTACACTTTTGTACAAGGCCCCAAGATTTTTGATGATAGTGCAAACTTCCAACAATCAGTTATTGTAAAGGAAGAGCGTAAAGGTATTGAAGATGCAGTAGCAGCAGCCAAAAATGCCGAAGTTGTTCTTATGGTATTGGGAGAACACGGTTTTATGAGTGGGGAAGGACGCAGTAGAACTACCTTAGGACTTCCTGGGGTGCAGCTTGAACTTTTACAGGCGGTTTACGCTGTTAATAAGAATATTGTATTGGTATTGATGAATGGTAGGCCCTTAACCTTACCTTGGGAAGACAAACACATCCCTGCTATTTTAGAAACATGGCATTTGGGAAGTCAAACCGGGCATGCCATAGCACAAGTACTTTTCGGAGATTATAACCCTAGCGGTAAACTGCCTATGAGTTTTCCCAGA
>JBCDGY010000081.1:0-11561 GCA_039414375.1 Bacteroidota bacterium
GATTTATAGCATTCTGTAAAAGCAATAATTATCGAACGCAGGTTATTACATAATTTGGGTTTAACCCTATAAAAGTGATCATGTCTACTGTATCCTTACAACCTGAAAACTGGATAGACCGCTATGCGGATTACCTATACAATTATGCTATCGCTCGAGTTAGCGATACGGAACAGGCCAAAGATTTGGTTCAAGAAACCTTTGTGGCCGGCCTTAACGCTGCTGAAAATTTTAAAGGAGATGCTGCCGAGCGTACTTGGCTTATTGCTATTCTTAAACACAAAATCATCGATCACTACCGCAAGCGCAACTCCAAAAAAGGCAAAGCAGAAGTACGCATAAGTAACATGTCAACAGAAAGCGAAGGCGATTGGCTCCAAGAACGGGTTGCAGACCCCTTTAATCCAAGCGGAGACGATACCCTTGAAAACGAAGAATTGCGTTTAGCCATACAAGGCTGTATTTCTAAATTGCCCAAAAAACAAGCCACCATTTTCAATATGAAAACAATTCAAGGTATGGCCACGGAAGATATTTGTAATGAATTGGGGATTAATCCGTCTAACTTATGGGTTATTATCCATCGTGCAAGAACATCACTCATGGGATGTCTAAATCAAAATTGGTTTTAACCTAAATTAAGGATTAGGGAGGCGTACTGAAGGTTGAAAGCACAATAAGATAGTTTGGAGATTTTAGCGTAGCCACCGCTAAGATTAAATCGAAAACATAACAAAGTGACTTATTTTGAAGGGATTTCAAGCTGTAATATTTACCTTGTTGGCAGACAGGCCTATCTCGCTCTTCAAGGAGGAACTTTTCTAATGCATAATTTGGGTTTAACCCTTCATCACAAGATGCTAATGTGTAATTCAGGTTTGACATGAAAATAAGTAGCGAAGAAGCCTATACCATCTGCAACAAGGCGCAGTACAACGAAGCCAGTCTTTGGGAGATCGTCAAACTTAAAGTGCACAACTTATTTAGCGAAACATGTAGAAAGCACTCTGCTAAAAATACAAAATTGACCGAGTTATGTCGCATGGCCCAATTGCAGGTATTGGATGAAGAGACCAAAGCCAAGATGAAGGCAGCCTTAGAAAAGCATTCTTAAGGTCAACTCACCATAATAAGCAGTTGCTGCACAGCAAATACCAATATCGGTATACCCTCGATCCAGAAAGAAGCGTAATACCGCGTTTGCACTTCTTTAGTGTAATACAATCCCACGAACATTAGCACAGCCATTAATCCGTCCGCAAATAAATGGAGCCAATAGGTGTATGGCCCTAGCGATCCAAGCACCAAATAACCAAGTACCAACAGGTAACCAACACGCTTCGTTTTGGCTATGCCAAAGCGTTGCGGAAGCGTACGTAGTTCGGGCGCATCGTACTTCAAATCCCTTATCTCAAAAGGAAGCAATAAAGTCAATACCAATATAAACTGCTGGCAACATAACAAGACAATAGTATCGTTAACCGCTAGTTGTCCATCCACTACAGGCAACCAAACAGTAAATCCGGTCCAAATAAGCGCGATCAAAAATATTTTGAGCCCTCCCAAGCTTCTCAAGTTTCTAGAATTGGGTAATAAGGGCACCGCGTACAATCCGGATAAAATGGTTAACAGTATGATGTATCCCCAAAGTCTGGCTTCTAAATCCCACAACAGTACCGCACTCCCTACAAATGCTACGCCACTAAACCATTGGATAGGTCGATGAGCGGGCTTGGCCACAATCCAATATTTTTTGGCCTCTACGCCATATTTAACAAAATTATAGCATACTATAGTCGCTAATATCAAGAAGCCCAAAAAGCTTTTATTCCCTATAATGTTCAGCCTTTGTACACTAAGCCCATACAAGGCAGCTACGGAAAAAGCCACGTGAACACTGGCATTCACATAAAACCGGAATAAGCGCTTTATAAATAGCATTGAACAAAACTAAAATATTGATGCGGAACGTTGACTTCCAGTGAACAACTTCCTTAATAGCACTAACTTAAAACACCGTTCCACAGGGAATTAATACCTAATTTTACCCCTTTTACAGATAAGTTATGAACACCGAATCTTTCGCCCTTCGGCACATTGGTATCCGTGAAAACGATATTCAAACGATGTTGAGCACCATTGGAGTGTCTTCTTTAGCAACGTTGATAGAACAGACTATTCCTGATGACATTCGATTACCACAAAAATTGGATTTACCAGAAGGTATTAGCGAGCATGAATTCCTGAAGCATATTCAACAACTGTCCGAAAAAAACGAGGTCTTCAAATCTTATATTGGACTAGGATACCACGAGTGTCTGACCCCTTCCGTTATTAAACGTAATGTTTTAGAAAATCCCGGATGGTACACCGCCTACACCCCTTACCAAGCCGAAATTGCCCAAGGTCGATTGGAAGCCTTACTCAACTTTCAAACTATGGTATGCGATCTTACTGGTATGGAGATTGCTAATGCTTCGCTTTTAGATGAAAGTACTGCTGCTGCAGAGGCTATGACCATGCTCTTTGATTTAAGGTCTAGGACACAGAAAAAGGCCGACGTTTTAAAGTTTTTTGTTTCTGATAGGGTGCTTCCCCAAACTTTGGCATTGCTTGAAACACGATCAGCGCCTTTGGGTATACAACTGATCATAGGGGATCACGACGATATGGAATGGGACCATTCCTTTTTTGGTGCTTTGTTACAATACCCTGGCAAACATGGACAAATTATAGATTACAGTGCGCTGACCGCGCAATTAAAGGCATTGGATATTAAAGTAGCAGTAGCAGCCGACTTATTGAGTTTGGTATTGCTAACCCCTCCAGGGGCATGGGGTGTTGATGTGGTTGTGGGTACCACCCAGCGTTTCGGTATCCCTTTAGGCTATGGCGGGCCGCACGCAGCTTACTTTGCTACTAAACACGACTACCGACGCACCATTCCCGGAAGAATTATTGGACTTACTAAAGACACCGATGGCAATGATGCCCTGCGCATGGCATTACAAACAAGAGAACAGCACATCAAAAGGGATAAGGCTACTTCTAATATTTGTACTGCCCAGGTACTCTTAGCAGTGATGGCTGGCATGTACGCCGTTTATCATGGGCCCAATGGCTTGCGTCACATTGCTCAAAATATTCACGAAAAAACCAAGGAGTGTGCGGTATCTTTGACCAGTCTTGGTTTCCCACAACTGAATACTGCGTTTTTTGATACCCTGAAATTTAAAGTGCGCAATGCGGAAGCGCTGCGCAAGAAAGCACTGGCTAAAGGGATAAATCTCAACTATATCGATGCCCAAATTGTTTCGCTTGCTATTAATGAAGCTACTACCGCAGCAGACCTTCGCGATCTTGTATCGGTATTTATAGATGCCCAGAATGAAGCTCCGGGAGCTAACGTAGCACAAAGTGATGGACATGTTGATGGGATTCCTAAGGCCTTACAGCGTACCACTCCGTTTCTAACTCATAAAACCTTCAACTCTTATCATTCCGAAACAGCATTGATGCGCTATCTTAAAAGGCTGGAGCAAAAAGACTTGGCGCTTGATCATAGTATGATATCACTAGGTAGTTGTACCATGAAACTCAACGCCGCTACTGAGATGATACCCCTAAGTTGGGGAGCGTGGAGTAACATCCACCCTTTTGTACCATTGGAACAAGTATCTGGCTATATGGAAATGTTGCAGACCTTAGCGGAGCAATTAACGACCATTACCGGATTTGCGGGGACCTCGCTACAACCTAATTCCGGGGCCCAAGGCGAGTACGCAGGATTGATGACCATAAGGGCTTACCACCACTCCAGAGGAGACCTACATCGCAATGTATGTATTATTCCGGCCTCGGCACATGGCACCAATCCCGCTTCTGCGGTTATGGCAGGTATGCAAGTGGTGGTTACCAAAACAGACGATAAAGGCAATATCGATGTCCTCGACCTAGAAGAAAAGGTTAAAGCACATGCGGATAATTTGGCGGCATTAATGGTAACCTATCCCTCTACCCATGGTGTTTTTGAGTCTTCCATCCGTTACATTACACAATTAGTGCATGACCATGGCGGTCAGGTATATATGGATGGTGCTAATATGAACGCGCAAGTAGGCCTTACTAACCCAGCTCGTATCGGCGCAGATGTATGCCACCTGAACCTCCATAAGACTTTTGCTATTCCCCATGGTGGTGGAGGTCCTGGAGTAGGTCCCATTTGTGTGGCCGAGCAGCTAAAGCCATTCTTACCTTCTCATCCATTAATTAAAACCGGAGGTGAGCAGGGTATAAGTCCTATTTCCGCTGCTCCTTGGGGTAGTGCTATGGCTTGCCTAATATCCTATAGTTACATCAAAATGTTGGGATGTAATGGCCTTACCGATGCTACCAAAATTGCTATCCTTAACGCCAACTACATCAAAGAACGCCTTAGCGGCGCCTACGAAGTACTATATACCGGTGAAAAAGGACGTGCCGCTCATGAAATGATTATCGACTGCAGGGCCTTTAAAGAGAAAGGCATTTCGGTAACAGATATCGCCAAGCGTTTAATGGATTATGGTTTTCACGCACCTACCGTTTCTTTTCCAGTTGCAGGAACTATGATGATTGAGCCTACCGAAAGTGAAAGCTTACCGGAGTTGGATCGTTTTTGTGAAGCCATGCTGGCGATACGTCAAGAAATTGAGGAGGCAAGTATTGAGGAACCAAACAATGTATTGACCAATGCACCGCATACGCTCGCTATGGTTACATCAGATAATTGGCATTTTCCCTACTCCCGAAAGAAAGCTGCTTTTCCCCTATCCTTTGTAACGGAAAATAAATTTTGGCCTAGTGTACGAAGAACGGATGAAGCCTTTGGAGACCGTAATTTAATCTGTACTTGCCCATCCATAGAAACTTATGCAACTGCTTAGTGATGTCCCGTTATCACTAGGCTAACAATAAATTCTAGGATATATCAAAGGCTTGATTGGAATACAGAGGCCTCTTTTTTTGAAGATTGGACATAGGTCCATCTACTATGCATGCATAATAACTAAGGCGAGATTCTTTACTTTCACAAAAACCAAAACGCAATGCAAATCGCCATTACGGGCACCGGAAGTTACCTTCCTTCAATAATCACCAAAAATGAGGCCTTTTTAGACCACGATTTCCGTAACAACGATGGTTCTCCCTTTGAGGGAGACAACACCACTATCATCGACAAGTTTCAGTCGATTACAGGTATTCAAGAGCGTCGCTACGCTCCTCTTGAGTTCAACACCTCAGATTTGGGTTACTTCGCAGCACAAATGGCCTTAGACGATGCTGGAATAGACAAGGAACAAGTAGACTATATTATTTTTGCCCACAATTTTGGTGACCTTACCCACGGCACCGATCAAGGGGATACCTTACCAAGTCTTGCTACTCGAGTAAAGCATCAACTACAGCTTAAAAATCCTTCTTGTGTGGCCTATGATCTTATTTTTGGTTGTCCTGGTTGGATCGAAGGGATCATACAAGCCAAGGCTTTTATTGCCAGTGGTATGGCCAAGACATGCTTGGTCATCGGGGGAGAAACACTCTCCAGGATTATAGACCCTCATGATAGGGATAGCATGATCTATGCTGATGGTGCTGGGGCAGCAGTGGTACAACAAACCCCCTCAGGAACCGGTAATATCTTGGCACACGGCAGTGAAACCCATGCTAATGGAGAGGCTTATCATCTATTTTTTGGAGGAAGCTATGCACCCGAAAGCCCTCAAGACAAAAGATTTATTAAAATGTACGGCCGTAAGATCTACGAATTTGCATGTACTTATGTGCCTATGGCCATGAAGAAAACTTTGGATAAAAGCGGGATTGACATTGACAAGGTTAAAAAGATTTTTATCCATCAAGCCAATGAAAAAATGGATGAGGCTATCGTCAAACGCTTTTACCGCTTGTATAAAAAACCAGTGCCAAAAGATGTAATGCCTATGATGATACAAGAAACAGGCAATAGCTCAGTAGCTACTGTACCCACCCTTTTTGATCGTGTGCGCCGTGGTAAAATAGGCGCTCATGAGGTGTCGCCAGGAGATATCGTACTATTTGCTAGTGTTGGTGCGGGAATGAATGTGAATTGCTTGGTGTATCGTCTGTAGTTCCAAGTTTTTTAAAAGCAATAGCAAAACAGCCTATAAATTGGGATTTGTAGTTGCTTTTTTAGAATTTCGCGCTATGTACGAAGGCAAATACCCGCACAAACGCTATCGGCTTACGCTCGGCTTTCTGCAAAAACACATATCGGCCCATACTTCCATTCTAGACTTGGGCGTTGAAAATCCTTTCGCTGAAATCATGCGAGAAGCAGGCTACACGGTTACCAATACCCAAGGGGAAGATTTAGACCTTGAATTTACTTCGGTACAGCAATCAGATGCCTCGGTAGTTACGGCCTTTGAAATATTTGAACATTTAGTAGCCCCTTTTAATGTGCTACAGCAGATTAAGGCCAATAAACTAGTTGCTAGTATTCCCTTACGCCTTTGGTTTGCAAGTGCTTACCGTAGTAAAACCGATCCTTGGGACCGCCATTATCATGAATTCGAACCCTGGCAATTTGATTGGTTGCTGGAAAAGTCGGGTTGGGAAATCAAAGACTCCCTGCAATGGACCAATCCCACCAAAAAAATTGGCATTAGGCCCATATTGCGATGGTTTACCAACCGCTATTATTTGGTGTATGCAGAACGAAAAAATCCACAGGCCCACTCATAAAAACATAAACCCAGTCGTTGGGACGCTAGCCCATGCGCATCACTATTATCATCCCAGCCCACAATGAAGCAGCATATATTTGCGACTGCCTTTATGCCTTTGTACACCAAACCAAGCCCCCAGAAGAAGTTATTGTAGTAGACGACAACTCTACCGACACCACTTTTGAACTTGCCGCTGGTTTTGCCCGAGACCATGATTGGATTAAAGTGATTCAAAAAGAAAGTAATACCCAACACCTCCCAGGGCAAAAGGTAATACAGGCCTTTAACTTCGGACTAGAACATAGTACCGAAGATTACGATTTAATTGGGAAGTTCGACGCCGATATTATGCTTCCTTACAACTATTTCGAACAAATGCGACAGCACTTCAGCGCTAATTGGCTTTTAGGAATGTGCTCAGGACTACTGTACGTTGAGAAAAAGGATCGATGGGTCTATGAACGTATTGCCAAAAAAAACCATGTTCGCGGCCCTGTAAAGCTGTATTATCGACAAGTATTCGAGCTTATGAATGGCCTTAGATTAGGCGTTGGTTGGGATACCGTAGATACCCTACTTTGCCAATATCATGACTTTCAAATACAAATAGATCCTAGTTTAAAAGTAAAGCACTTACGTCCCACAGGGCATGGCTACAGCACCAAAAACTATCAAGAAAAAGGGGTGGCCCTATATCGGATGCGTTATGGGTTGCCACTGGCGCTAATAGCACTTTTTAAGATGGGGGTGCAAGCGCAAAACCCAATGATTTGTTTACAAGGGCTTAACGGTTACCTAAAGGCTTCATTTAAGAACATTACCCCCTTTGTAACCCCTGAAGAAGGGCATTTTATTAGAGCTTTACGCTGGAAGGGCGTGTTACGAAGACTGTTCAATTAATCAATTGCATAGTCTTATCTTCTTACCTCTAGAAAACCCTCGAATGGTTGGAATCAAAAAAAAGTAAGATCTATATCATGCAATTTACCCATACTCATAAAGATTGCTTAGCAAAGAGTGTGCTTTGTTGGTTGGCGACAGCATCAATCGAAGGAGTCCCTAATGTGTCACCAAAAGAAATCTTTAGTTATTATGAAAGCAACAAAATACTGGTTGCCAATATCGCCTCTCCTCAAACCCTTAGGAATATCAAAGCAAACCCTTTTGTATGCCTTAGCGCTATTGACATTTTAGTGCAACAAGGATTTCAATTTAAAGGCCAAGCAGAAATCCTTACCAGAAAAGCTACTGGCTACACGGAAAAAGAAGCTTTGCTTACCGAAATGACCAAGGGGCAGTTTCCCTTCCCCTCCATAACTGAGATTACTGTTACCAGCGTAAAACCCATTATCGCCCCTAGATATTTGCTTTATCCAGGGACCACCTCACAAGGGCAGATTGAAAGTGCTAAAAAGGCCTATGGTTTTTAAGGTGTAGCCTCTTATTTTTCCAAAACAGCTTGTATGGGCACTCCAGTAGCTCCATTTGGAAAAGCAATCCCTAAAAATGCAGCCAGGGTAACGGCAATATCCGGAATTTCGGTTCGCTCGAAAGTAACGCCTTGTCGAATACCCTTACCATAAAATAAGAGCGGTACATGGGTATCGTAAATCATGGGGGATCCGTGTGTGGAACCTGTTGGTGGATAAGAAACGTAACCTGGCTGTTGTACAAAAACCACATCACCTGAACGCTTTTGGTGCCAACCTTTTTGAATGAGATAAGGAATACCGGCATCAGGCGTAAAATGAGATTGCCATAATTGATATCCCGTAAATACTTTATCCATATGATCATAACTCAAGATTTCTAGGGCAATCTCTTCTTGCACAGCCTTGAGTTCCATATCTAGATTGTCCACAATCTTATGATCTAGAAATACCTGATTGTTACTAACCGACTTTATAATGTCTGTCGTGCCATATTGATATTGCACATACTGATTTAACTGCGCTCGCAAGTCTTTTAGATTAATATATCCCGCAGGAATCTTCTCCTTCTTTAAATAGTTAGGCACATGGATAGCCCCATGATCCGCTGTTAAAAAAACCGTGTATTGTCCTTCCCCCACTTTTAGATCTAAGGCATTCAATAGCCGCGCGATATCCAAGTCTAATCGCAAATACGTATCCTGAATCTCTTTGGAATTAACACCGTACATATGCCCCACGTAATCGGTACTGGAATAGCTTACTGCAAAAAAATCAGTAATACCATCCACGCCCAGATCTTCATTTTCTAAAATCGCCAGCGCAAAATCAGTGGTTATACTATTCCCATAAGCCGTGGGACGCAGTATGCTGGTGTTACCATTCTTTCCCCAATACGAAGGTAGGTCATGAGGAAAGGTAGTACTTACCTCTCCACGAAACCGCCCCTCATATAAGCTTTGATCAGGCCCACTTTCTACATACTCGGTTATCGGTTTTAAAGCACTCCATGGCTTTTTGTAGGCTTCTACAGCATTAGAGGTATTATAATCAATCACCCATTGTGGTAAGCTGTCCATATAATAAGAACTGGTAATCCAATGTCCATTGGCACTTCCTTCGAACCAATAGGCTGCATTAGCGGTATGCCCTCCAGGGAGTACTGCCCCACGATCTTTTAGGGCTACAGCTATGGTCTTTCCTTTCATTTGGGTATGAAGCCGATTCTGATCCGTAATGGTACTGGTTAGCATGCGATGTGGTGACATTTGCCCCACAGTACCTGAAGTACCTACAGCCTGGTAGGCACTGTCGGACACTACATATACCGTGGTGTCTTGTGCTTTGTCGTACCATTCATTACCAATAAGACCGTGAACTGCAGGCGTAGTACCCGTATAAATAGAGGCATGACCCGGTCCAGTACTTGTAGGAGCATAGCTAAAATGATGGTTCTTACAAAGAAATCCACCATTGACCATACGTTTAAAACCTTGATCCCCATAGTGCTCCCAAAAACGTGTCAAATAATCATAGCGCATCTGATCGACAACAATACCAATCACCAACTTGGGATTAGAAATTGCTTTTTCTACTGTGGGGACAGTTTTTTGGCGTTGCTTACGTTGGGCTTCTGCTGAGGTACTATATAGTAAAAACGTCAAGACAGCCATAGGCCATGCAATCTTTCGCATCGTATTCATGTATTTGCGGTAAAGATAAAATTAGTGTAAAACTTACTTTAGAGTTAAATGCGGGCAATATTCTTATTTTTACGCCGAAGAAATACACAACCATGAAGTACATCGCCGCCATTGGCAAGTATTTTTTAATGGTTTGGGAGGTCTTTAAAAAACCAACCAAATGGCCCATTATGCGTTCCCTTATCTTGAAAGAGATCGACGAGCTCATTTACGGCTCAATGGGCATTATTATTTTTATTTCCTTTTTTATAGGCGGTGTTGTTACGATACAAACAGCACTAAACCTCACCAACCCTTTTATTCCCAAAAGTCTCATTGGTTTTGCTACAAGACAATCCGTAATCTTAGAGTTTGCACCGACTTTCACATCGATTATCATGGTCGGCAAGGTGGGTTCTTACATTACTTCAAGTATAGGTACTATGCGGGTTACCGAACAAATCGACGCCTTGGAAGTGATGGGGGTAAATTCCCTCAACTATCTCGTATTTCCCAAAATTATAGCAATGTTGTTTTTCCCTTTTGCAGTCGCTATTAGCATGTATATTGGAGTATTGGGAGGATGGATCGCTGCTGTTTTTGGGGGCTATGCCCCTAGTGGGGAATTTATACAAGGCCTTCAAATGGAATTTATTCCTTTTCATGTAACCTATGCTTTTATTAAGACTTTGGTCTTTGCTTTTGTCATTGCAACCATGCCCTCGTATTTTGGGTATTATATGCGCGGTGGTGCACTAGAAGTTGGAAAAGCAGCTACTACCGCCTTTGTATGGACTAGTGTCGTCATCATTATTTTGAACTATGTATTAACGCAATTGCTCTTAGGCTAATGATTGAAGTGGAATCCATTCAAAAGTCCTTTGGAGAAACTGCCGTACTAAAAGGCATCTCCACCCAATTTGAACAGGGCAAAACCAACCTGGTTATTGGACAGAGCGGGTCTGGGAAAACAGTCTTTCTGAAATGCCTTCTAGGGCTTTTTTCTCCCGAAAAAGGCAATATCCGGTACAGCGGAAAAGACTATGCAGAACTAAGCACTTCTGAGAAACGCGATCTACGGCAAGATATGGGAATGGTATTTCAAGGCAGTGCACTATTTGATTCCATGACCGTTGAGGAAAATGTACGCTTCCCGCTCGATATGTTTACTAAAAAAACCAAGGGTGAGATGCAAAAACGTGTGGATACTGTACTCGAAAGGGTGAATTTAGTAGATGCTCATGCCAAATACCCTTCTGAAATTTCGGGGGGAATGAAAAAGAGAGTGGCCATAGCCCGGGCTATTGTAATGAACCCTACCTATCTCTTCTGCGACGAGCCCAATTCTGGACTCGATCCCAAAACCGCTATTCTCATCGATAACTTGATCCAAGAAATTACTAAAGAATTCAATATCACAACAGTAATCAATACTCATGATATGAACTCAGTATTGGAAATTGGGGAAAAGATCATCTTTCTTAAAAATGGATTTAAGGAATGGGAGGGTACCAATAAAGAAATTTTTAAAACCGATAACGAGGCGGTTACCAACTTTGTATACTCTTCAGAGCTCTTTAAAAAAGTACGACAGATGTATTTAGAGGAGCGCAATTGAGGCGCCTGTTCAATCGCTTGTACTGCTTAACATTTCCCGTAAAATTTTCTGGATGTCAGAGGGTAGCTATTCTGCCATGCGC
>JBCDGY010000082.1:0-11535 GCA_039414375.1 Bacteroidota bacterium
AGTTCTGTATAATATCTTCCTTCCGTATCAAATCGGCCTCCTCATCGGTAAACGTCATATACTGTGATAAATAGTTAACGAGAAGGTCTTCGGATGCCATAAACTTTCGCTTTAGGTTTAAAAATAGAGAGACCTTCTCGTTAACTATTTATCACAGTATATGACGTTTACCGATGAGGAGGCCGATTTGATACGGAAGGAAGATATTATACAGAACTATTCAAAAAATTACATCTTACCGCAGCAAGGAGCGATAGCGCAACACTGTTTTCTGGTATTAAAGGGATGCGTAAAACGCTATTATCTGGACAATGGGGTAGAAAGAATTGTAGACTTTTACACAGAAAATGATCCCATTACTCCAGTAAGTTACGTAGACAAAAAACCTTCGCAATACTTTCTATCTTGTGTAGAGCCTTGTATTATTTCTAAGGGCACCGAAGAAAGTACGCAGCGTTTCTTAGAGCGGTTTCCGAAATTCGTACCCATTTTTGTTCAAATTGGAGATCGACTAGCCGCGAAACAGCAGTTACAATTGGACGACTTTAAAAATCTAGCCCCGGAAGAACGGTATCAAAAGCTGTTGGAAGAACGTCCCAATCTGGTGAATCGCGTCCCACAATATATGATTGCCAGCTATTTGGGTATTCAACCGGAATCCCTAAGCCGTATCCGCAAAAGGCTATGGAAAAGTTAGGTAGCGGTACTTTGCTTTCCTAACATCCCTAAATAGGTCTATTTTTTAAAATACCCCTGCTTTCTTAACCGAAGTCAATGCACAGGCCTGGCCAATAGCCCAACTTTGCCCCATCCTTAAAAAAGAAAACCGTGATGGATAAAGCTAATATTGCATTGGGAATTGCTGCTGGTCTTATTTTGGGCTTGTTGGCCTTACTTATTTTTACAAGCCCTCCAGAAAAGGCACAATTTCAAGAAACCCTAGCACCCCTAGGTCATCAAGAAGGTATTGTCTCTGACAAACAACCCGAAGCACATACTGTTGCCTCGCAAGACATCGAACACTGTTTAGAGCGCATTGCCATTTTAAATGGGCAAATTAACGCCATTGCAGGAGGACCAGCCCCAGACGTAACTCCGGAAGACAGCCTACAAATGGTCGAGTATACCTTTGAGATTGCACAACTCCGGAAAAAAATTAGGCGCCAACTAAACCGATTAAAAATGGTAACACAGCTGGCACAAAACTCAAGACTACTTACCAATTAATATCCTTAAGATGAAAAATACTATTGACCCTCGTATACTGCTATCCGCCTTATGGGCTTTTGTCTTGTTTAATATGATCTTCAGAGACTTACACGAATTTTTAAATGAGCAATATCTCGAAGAATTGATGACCCTACATATCTCGGAGGAACGCATGTTATTATATGGTATGATACTCGAAATTCCCATAGCTATGGTGTTGCTTGCGCTAATGTTACCAGCGCACCTTAATAAATGGGCCAATACCCTTGTTGCATTATTGACGATATTCGCGCAATGGAGTATGCTTCCGGGTGCTGATATGGACGATTTTTTCTTTACTGCGATTAGTTCGCTAGCCTTTTTTGCTATTATTCGTAAAGCATGGACGCTGCCATCCGCTGTTGTACTAAAGGAAATACCAAACTGAATTTTATACAGCAGATAGTATTTTATTTTATGAGGTTATTCTAGCAATAACAATGAACGCATTGAAACTTTTCAAATGAGATGAGAAAGTAGCATACCTGTCAAACTATATAAAATTGTTAACTACCAAAAGTTTTTAAGTCTTCACCTCCTCTACAATTAACCCAAATGATGCATTAGATGAGGATAATGAAGGTTGAAATCGCAATAAAATAAAATGGTTCGGGGGTTTTAACGTAGTCACCGCTACGGTGAACAAAGTGACTCATTTTGAAGGGATTTCAAGCTGCAATACCTGCCTTGTCGGCAGCGTTTCTCTAATGTATAATTTGGGTTTAAGTTCCGCAGGTCAAGATTTCATCGCAGGTCGAACGCTCTACATCATTTAAATTTTGCAGGGACCTCGATCAGATTACAGATGCTGGAGAATATGCCTATCTTCCCCCTATGGATTTTATTGCTGTGCTTATCGCACACTGGGTGGGAGACTACCTCTTTCAAACTTCAGAAATGGCCAATCGCAAAAGCCAAAGTCTAAAATGGTTAGGCTTACACGTGGCAACCTATGGTACAGTGCTATTGTTTTGCGCTGTACTGTTATTTTCCTGGCAAGTAGCACTAGGGTATACCTTATTGAATTTCATCTTTCACTTTATTACCGATTTTATAACAAGTAAATGGGCCGCGAGATATCAAAATAACCCAAGGTTATTTTTTCCTATACTTGGGCTCGACCAACTATTGCACGGTATCGCCCTATATTGGACCTATTTGTATACTGATATTTTAGCAATTTAATCCCTTTACGATAGCGCTCATGACCCCAAAAACCTTTCTTCGCTCACTTACACTTATCCATGCCGCCCTGCTTTTTGGACCATTACTATTGGGGGTGTTTTTGTATACCACTACGGAAATGGCGGTCGCCAACCCTTCAAAACCGACCGATTATTTAACCTTTATCTTTCCTGTACTCGGATTGGCAGGATTTTTTGCTGGCAAATTCTTCTACCAAAAGTCGTTACAAAAGATCCGTACGATGCCAGTTTTATCTCAAAAGTTAACAGCCTTTCGGTCAGCGGCATTAATTCAATATGCCCTACTTGAAGGCCCCGCACTAATTAACCTGGTCGCGTTCGGCCAAACGGGCAACTTCCTTTTTTTAACGGTGGGCGGGGCTTTGTTGCTTTATTTATGGACCATGCGACCCCATACGGAAAAAATCAAACGCGACCTCGCCTTGCGAGGGGAACACCTTCAACAATTTGAAAAAACAAACGAACCGCTCTAAACCCTTGAACATGCGGCCTACCTTATTGCTATTACTATTGCAGTTTACAGCTTTAACTGTTCTTAAGGCGCAAGAAGACTTTGGAAATCGGTTGGCAATAGCTGCTGTTTCCCTAACCCAAGAGGTGGTAACTTACGACCCTAGTTATTTTGCTATTGCCTATCCCAACGGAGATGTGCCAGCCAACAAAGGGGTTTGTACCGATGTTGTGATAAGAGCTTATCGAAAAATGGGCGTTGACTTACAACTACAGGTACACTTAGATATGAAAGCCCATTTTAAGGCCTACCCTAATCTATGGGGACTACAAAGCACTGATACGAATATTGATCACAGAAGAGTACCCAATTTAATGACATTTTTTAAGCGGCAGGGTGCTGCAGTTCCTATAACATCACAAGCGAAAGACTACATAGCTGGAGACCTCGTATGTTGGCGCCTCGACGGGGGTGCAACACATATAGGTATAGTAAGTGATAAAATGCATTGGAGCGGAAAACGCCTTTTAATCGTACACAATATAGGTAACGGTCAGGTGCTACAAGACTGCCTTTTCGATTTTAATATTATTGGCCACTACCGTTACTCGCAATAAGCAGTTGTTTAACCCTCCAATTCCAGCTTCTCGGCAAAGTAAGCACAGAAATCCTTCATGGTCGCTGTCATTTTTTCATCCTGAGTAGCCCGCATAAAGGTATCTGCCAGGGTAACCAGCGTTTGATGAAAGAATATTTTCATTTCTTCCACTGGCATGTCTTTGGTCCAAAGATCGATTTTGAGCGACTCCTTGTTTTTACTATCCCACACGGAGAGTAACATGGCCTTAGCGGCTTCATCATCAATCCCTCCATCTTCAGCAGACCAAGTTAGTTCTTCTGGCACTCTGTTTTCATCCAGCCCTACTTTTAAACGTATTTCAGAGGTGTGTGCTACTGCCATTATTTTTTGGGTTTATAGTTTGATTTTTTAAAGAGATCTTCCGCGGGTAGATCAAGCAATTCCATAACCGAGACCTTAGGATTTTTAGCCATAAAAGCCCTTACAATCTGCCAGCCAATATAGCGGCCGAGGCGGCCGGGAGATTCCCGATCCAATTCCAATCCAAACTTGGAGAAAGGAGCTGGGTCTAAAAATCTACGATCCAAAGTAGCATCTGTACTATAAAGGAGATCGCGTTCCACAAAATACCGCCACATCTGTTGTTCATTGGCTTGAGCCCAAGTTAGTTCTTCGTTCTCATAACCGATTTTCTGACTATCCGAAAGGTTAGGCGTCAACAAGTCTTTAAGGTATAGTGCCTTGCCGTAATGTATCATTCTAGCTAAAAGGGTACGATTTTTAGGATACGGATTTACTGTTTTGGTGAAAACACTACCGACATCCGAAATTAGAAAAGACTTGCGCAACCCCTTAGAGATGTACTTCGGAAAACTACGATAAAAGCGATGCTCTTTACCGAGATAGTTATCCAAGCCTATAAGCAATAAAGTATCGGTAAGTACCACCCGCTGTGCGTATTGCACATCGGAAGTTAAAGTAACCACCTTTGGGACCTTGTAGGTAGGAAAGTAGAAGCGAATATGCTGAAAAAGAGAACGCAAGGCTTCTGTTTCCTTATTAAAGTCACCAAATACTTTATTAATCTCGGTTTGTAATTCTTGTTGAAGTGTATCTTCCATCTTAGCAATCCAAATACTATCTGGTACTGTTGTAGGAAATAGTTCCGGGTATTTTAACTTCAATTCTGGTAGCCCCTTGGGACCAGTCTTGAGGAATTCCTTGTCGAAACGATACACTTTTAAGGCCACTGAAATCTTGTCAATTTCTGCTGCTTTTCGATCTTTTTCCGTGCAAGAAAATGCAAAAAAAAGCATTCCAAAGAGAAAGAATTGTCGTACTTGCTTCATTTTTAAGGCTCCAGCTATTAAATTTACAAGATGCAAAGGTAGCTTTAAGAATCTAAAAAGTAGAATATGCATACAGAAAAGGTCATAGACTATATTGTGAATTGGTTGCGGGATTATGCTGAAAATGCAAACATAAAAGGCTTTGTTATTGGGGTGTCAGGGGGTATTGATTCCGCAGTTACTTCTACACTTTGTGCCAGGACTGGACTACAGCTTTTATGTGTTGAGATGCCTATTCATCAAGGTACAAACCAAGTGACCCGTGCAGACAAACACATTGATTGGTTAATGAAGCACTATGCAAATGTGTCTAGACAACCCGTAAACCTGACTCCTGTATTTGAAAGCCTTAAAGCGGTCTTACCCCCGGTTGCTGATGAGGAACAAAGGGCGATGTCTTTAGCCAATACCAGAGCACGGCTACGAATGACTACACTCTACTACTTTGCCGCACTTAAGGGTTACCTCGTCGCTGGTACTGGTAATAAGGTAGAAGATTTTGGCATAGGCTTTTATACAAAATATGGAGATGGCGGTGTAGACCTTAGCCCAATTGCTGACCTTTTAAAGACCGAAGTGTATCAAGTAGGCGGTGCTTTAGGAATAATTCAAGAAATTATGGAGGCGGCACCTACCGATGGTCTTTGGGGAGATCATAGAACAGATGAAGATCAGATCGGGGCAAGTTACCCGGAATTGGAATGGGCTATGACGATAGATAATCTCGGAAAAACAGCAGATAATTTTACAGATCGGCAAAAAGAAGTCTTAAAAATCTACAAAAAATACAATTCTGCCAATAAGCATAAAATGGTTCCTATACCAATTTGTACCATTCCGGATTCGTTAAAAAGTGCATCTTAACCCATATTATTGCTATTAAATCGAATAAAACCTTAAAAATACTGTGGTTTTAATAAAAAAATGAGAGTTTTGTGATGTTTAATGGTTAAATTGCCTTTCGCTTATTGTAAGCATTTAAGTACTAAAGAAATTAATGACCAATAAAATTAAAATAACGCTACACCATGATTAATGTTTTAATTGCAGACAGCCATCCAATTGTGAGACTGGGAATCAAACAGGTTCTCGACTCAGCAACCGGCTTTGAAGTCATTGCCGACGTATCTTCAACTTCTGAACTCTTTGAGACTTTAGAGAAAATAACACCCGATGTGGTGATGTTGGAGATGGACATTCCAGAAATTAATGGCATTGCCACCTTGAGAAAAATTAAACAACACTTTCCAAACACCAAAGTACTCATGTACAGTGGTCAGTCCGAAGATGTGTACGCTTTAAGTACCATCCGAGCTGGAGCTTTTGGATACTTGTCTAAAACTGCAGATGTAGATTACATCATTTCTGCTATAAAAAAGGTATCCGAAGGCAATATGTTCATCACCAATGAATTGGCACAACGTTTAGCCTTTGATGAAGGTACCCAAAAACCGAGAAGATTCTTCAGAAAGCTATCTACCAGAGAGGTTGAAGTATTGAAGTTATTGGCCAGCGGCAAACGTAATAAAGAGGTTGCAGAAGGACTTAACTTGAATGAAAAGACGGTGAGTACCTACAAAGCACGCCTCATGCGTAAACTAAATGTTGACAATTTGGTAGACTTGCTACAACAAGCCAAAGCGCTAGAATTGTACTAAGTCTCCACACTGAGAAAAGTAAAAACCCTAGCTACTCTGTGGTTTTTACAGAACTAAGAAAGCACTCGGTCCAATTTTGCATGCAAAAGCTTGTTCAATTGTAAGTAATTCATGATTTCTTCCAGAATTTCAGAATGCTGTTCCACCGAATCCCTCGTGCCTTCTTGTAATTTCGTTATACGATTTTTTGATCAAATTGCAACGCAGTGTCAAAATAGTCTCACTCACCAATTGTGATAGGCTATCCGTTTTGGCCTTAGGGTAGATATCCTTTCGTTCCCAATCGTGTAAAACGTGCTTTTCTTCTTCCATTAAAATAGAAGATACCTCTTGTACCGCACTTTGATCAAGACTAGCCATAAAAGCAGGTATGGAAAATTCCGTTTCCGCATTGAGCGTTTGCACCAATGTGTTATAAATGCTTCGAAACTGTTCGTTAGTGAGTTCTATCTCATCTTCTTGTAAGTCCAGGTAGATCTTCTCATAAACCATGGCCTCTAAGCGTTCTGGTTCCAAAACCAAAGCACCCTCTTGATTTTCTTTGAGCACCAAATCCTCAAAGGCCTGCTTACGCTTACCATACAATAGCAAGATTTGAATAATCTTACGCTCCAAGGTATATTGCACATCTACCTTTTCTGCAGGTTCTGGCCGAACCACTTCAAATGGTTTTTGACTTTTTTGAACCCGTTTGGCGGCCTCTAGTGCACTTTTTTTGGTTAATTGCGCCAAAGTATCATAAAGCACCGCTTCAGAAACTTGCATCGTCTTAGCGCACTCCTGCACATAGATTTCCTGTTTTAAAGCATCAGGAATCTTCGCAATACTAGTAACGATATCCCTTATGGTCTCTGCCTTTTTAATGGGATCATTGGCCGCTTCCTCGGTAAGTAATGCTGTTTTAAATTGAATAAAGTCTTTGGCATGGTCTTTTAGGTAGCGATCTACCGTTTCCTTATCGTTTTGCTTGGCAAAGCTATCGGGATCTTGCCCCTCGGGAAAAGTGCAGACCTTAACATTCATCCCTTGTTCCAAGATAAGGTCTACACCACGTAGTGCTGCTCTCAAACCCGCGGCATCACCATCAAACAACACCGTGATGTTTTTAGTAAGTCGGTTGATGAGACGTATTTGTTCAGGAGTTAGTGCTGTTCCACTAGAGGCCACCACATTGGTAATTCCCTTTTGATGCATTTGGATTACATCCGTATAACCCTCTACTAAATAACAATTGTCTTCTTTAGCTATGGCTTGCTTGGCAAAATAAATACCATAAAGTACTTTACTTTTATGGTATATTTCACTCTCCGGGGAATTCAAGTACTTTGCCGCTTTCTTATCATTCCCCAAAATGCGACCCCCAAAGCCCAACACTCTGCCGCTCATAGAATGGATCGGAAATATGACACGTCCTTTAAAACGATCAAAGGTTTTGTCTTCCTGTTCTGCCTGTTTCTTGACAATAGTCAAGCCTGTTTTTTCCAAAAACTCGAGTTGATACCCTGCCTCCAGTGCACTTTTTGTAAAAACCTCCCACTCATCTAAGGCATATCCCAAACCAAACTTGGCAATAGTGTCATCGGTAAAGCCCCTTTCTTTAAAGTAAGAGCGGCCTATGGCACGACCAGGTTCGGTGGCTACTAAAATATTGGCAAAATATTTTTGGGCGTAATCAGAGACCAAATACATGCTCTCTCTCTCGTTAGCTTGGGCTTTTTCTTCATCGGTACGCTCCGTTTCCTCAATTTCAATATTGTAACGCTTGGCCAAATGTCGAATGGCTTCAGGATAGCTAAAATGCTCATGCTCCATCAAAAAAGCAATCACATTACCTCCTTTACCACTACTAAAGTCTTTCCAAATCTGTTTTACTGGAGATACCATAAAACTTGGGGTGCGTTCGTCAGTAAAAGGGCTCAATCCCTTGAAGTTACTGCCAGACTTTTTCAGCTGTACATAATCCCCGATTACCTCCTCTACCCTGGCGGTTTCAAATACACGATCTATTGTGGTTTTAGTAATCATCGCCCGTAAAAATAGGGATAAAGTAGCGCACTAAAACCTCAGAAACCAACGGAAAAAATCCTTTTGATTTTATAGGATATAAGCTTAAAACTTAATAACCTGAGTTCGATTATTATTGTAAATACAGCTTTACTTATTCTTGATTGGAAATTTTGTAAAATTCTGGACGATATCTGAAAGACCAAAGTCCTGCCTTATCAACAGTATTGCATGCAACGATTGTGAATAACATAACACGCCTACATTAGACCGAGAAGGACCATGGAATGCTATTTCTGAAACCCGTTTACCGAATCTCGTATCGCAACCCTAAAGAGATATTACGCTGCTCCACTAGGGCATCTTGAAAAATTGGGTTTAAATCATACTTTAGATAAAGTAATCCATTATTAAAACCGATATAGGTGCTTAGTCCGTAGATTAAATTGCTTGTATTGTAATCGCGTTTTAACTTGTCTTTTACGGTATCTCCGTTACGGGTGTATTCCAATTTTTGACGGGTTCCAATATTAAATCCTCCATACCCTCCTAGGCCCCATCGAAATTGTTTGCGAATAGAATAGCGCATTTTTTGCTTTGACTCATAACGCTTTGAAGGCCCAATCTCGAAGTGAAGGGGAAAAACCAAATTATCTGTTCGCAGTTTGGATTTCTCCAATTCAACGTCAAAAGTGGCTAACTCCACTTGATTCCCATCTTGTACGAAATATTGGTTGTTATCTGGTTTAAGACCATTAAATTGAAAAGCAAATCCGTAGTTTAAGCGCAACCAATTGGTGTTTTGGAATACGCGGGTACGCCATTGCCAGCCTATTTCAAAGAAACGACTTCCTCCCATTTTATAAGGCGAATCGTTTAAAGATTGCCCTTCAATAATCGCATTATTAAAGCCAATGGCCAAGAAGAGATCCGAATAGGTTCTTCGGTCGTATTTCACCTTTTTGTCGTGCTCTTTTTCACGAAAACGAAAACCAAACAACCGTTCCCTACCATCATAGGCATTGATGCCAATTTGGAAACCTGCTGTTGAGTCGGGTTCCGTGATAGGCATGGGCAATACTTCATTTCTTTCTATTAAAGCAATTTGATTATCCAAAATAGCCAATCGATTTTCAATATTTAAGGCATGTCGTTTGGCAGCTTCTTCTTTGCGTTGTTGCGCTTCTTCTACGGTTATCTCTCCTTTGGACAATTGTTTGTTAATGCGCTGTACTTCTTCCTTTAAGGCCTCCTTTTCTTGTTGCGTAGTTTCCTTTTTCTGTTGCTCCAATACTTTGATATTAGCCTCTGGAGTGTCTTCTTGTGCTAAAATGGGATGGCCCAAGACGAGCCCTAAAAACAATAATACTAGTGTACTTTTTCTCATGATGATCTTTTGATTGTAGACCATACGCTACCCATCCCTTTCTAAAAAGGGATGGAGCGCTAGTCCTGATTGATGAATATTTAATTATTGCGGTAGGCCACTGCAGTACGTAATTTAAAAAAGCCTTCCTTTAGTTTGATAAAGAGCGGATTGCGTTGTTGGTCATATAGTTCGAGCTCCACTTCATTTAGCAAAGCCATAGCATCCACTTTACCATCTTGTTGCACAAGTCGCTCGGCCAAAAGTTCTTTTTGTGCGGCCCATAGTAACGAATCGATCTCAGCATCGGTTACTGGATCTTGGCTACGCTCCATAGCAGTGACCACTTGTAATACCTGATCGAGCTTTTCGGCCACTCTAGCATCCGATAAATCGTTGAGAACTACGGTTTCATTCGCAGTTTCTAGGCTATCCTCTGTTGCTGCAACCACAGCAGTATTTGATACCAATGGAGGTTTTTGTAAGCTATGTTCCTCAATTACTTTGTCCTGAACTATTATGCTTTTTTCCACTTCCGCAACTGTATTATTTGAAGGTGTATTTACCATTGGAGCAGGTATTTTCTGCTCTTTATCTACTAAAACAGGGAAGCCCTGGGTATTTTTAGCATCCTTAGTTTGCGTAACAAAATATCCTCCTACACCTATGATGAGCACAGCGACTGCAGCAACCAATGCCCAACGAAAAGTAGTTCTAAAAGGTTGTTGCGGTGTCGTTTCCTTTAATTGGTCCGCAATCTGATCCCATGCCTGATTAGACGGTGCTAGCCGTCGTGCCTCTAGCTTTTCCTTAATATGTCTTTCTAGTTTTTCCACAGCTATAACTTTTTTATTGATTGGGCGTATTTTGGCGTAACTGTCCACTAAGGGTAAGATTCTCTTGGAGTAACTTTCTTGCCTTAAACAGTTGCGATTTAGAAGTGCCCTCGGTAATGTGTAACATTTTAGCAATCTCTTGATGTTTATACCCTTCTACGGCGTGTAACATAAATACCATTTTATAGCCTTCCGGTAGCGCGTCGATTAGGGCTTGAATATGTGCTACATCTTCAAGAGAACCGTCTACCCTAGGCACCTTATCGCCTGAAGACATAGCGTCGTCATCAAAAACAACAAATTGCCGTTTGCGCAAATAAGAAATACTCTCTCTTACCATAATCTTACGAATCCATCCTTCAAAGCTACCGCGGTGCTCAAAGCCCTCTAGACCCCTAAATACCTTTACAAAGCCATTGACCATAACATCCTCGGCAAAGTGCACATCTTTAATATATTGCCGACAAACACTCAACATTTTTGGCGCAAACTTTTCGTAAATGGTTTTTTGCGCCTTTCTGTTGCCGGAAACAGCACTTCGAATCAGTTGCTGTTCGTTGCTATAAAAAGTAATCACTTTCAATGTTGCTCGTTTTATGCACTATTATAGTAGACGCAAGCTTAATACAAGAGGTTGCCTAGGAGCGTAAAAAGTACAGATTATTTGAAAAATTTTATTTCAAACAACCCTATATTGTTCATTTTGAATTTTTTACAAAAAAATAAATAGGCTTACTTTTTACGATCAACAACGTAATTGACCATTAAAGTTAGGGCAGCTTTATAGGGAGAGTTCGGATAATCCTCTAAAATTTGCAAGGCCTCATCTTTAAAAGCC
>JBCDGY010000083.1:0-11516 GCA_039414375.1 Bacteroidota bacterium
AACGGATTCGACCGCAAACAAATTGGAATCTTTCATTATAACGAATTGTATAAGGCTTCATAAAGCATCGGTTCCGCTGAAGATTAATAATAAGATTGAAGGAAGAATTTGAAATGGAGCTTACAGAATTTACGTATGAAGACTTACCTCTTTTCGTATAGCCTTTAAATTAAATAAAATGATGTTTCAAAGGGGCATGCCCCTATGAAAATTCTTCAAAATATTCTAATGGGCTGCTTCTTCCCAATGATTTGTGCGGGTGGAATCGGTTGTATTCCTCCCTGAAACGTTCAGTCTCCAAGTTCACTTCTTCGATATCCCTGAACAAATGCGCATCCAGTACATCTTCACGGTAGGTTCTGTTGAACCTTTCGATATAGCCATTCTGACTCGGATTGCCCAGTTGTATATATTTTATCTCTATGCCTGAGTTATCCTCTTCTTTTGAACAGCCCACAGAAAGTACCAGAATGATACAATAGAAGTACTTTTTTAAGTTCATCCGTAGTTATTGGTTAAAGTTGATTGATTGCTATGAAAGCGTGTAAGGTAGCACAAATTTCTTGTTACAATTATAATATAAAGGTTAACTATATAGTCGCTCCTTAACAATAAGACAACAGATTGTTTATTAGCTATTTATCTGATTAAAAACATTGATTTGGAATCTCTGTAATTGCAAGGATATGTTTAACTTAAGTTTAAACCCTTGCAAAAGATGTTAGGAAAAAGCAAACCACAGAATCAGCGGGACATGTTTCGTCCTTTGCTCACAGATTTCATCGATACCTCCCACGAACTTGTCATGTTGTCTGAAACCATTGACTGGAATCATTTCGAGGCCGAGTTTGCCAAGTTCTATTCCAAAATGGGTCAACCGAGCATGCCGATCCGGTTTTCGGTGGGCTGTTTGTTGCTAAAGCGGCTCTATAATCTTGGCGACGAGACCCTTGCCAAGGCCTGGGTGATGAACCCCTACATGCAATACTTTACGGGAGGCTCACACTTTAGCCATAAGTTTCCCTGCGACCCGAGCGATTTTGTTCACTTTAGGAAACGCATTGGGGAGGAGGGGGTAGCGATGATATTTGCCCATTCTGTAGCCCTGCATGGGAAGGATGCCCGTACCGACCTTGTGATGTCGGACACCACAGTGCAGGGCAATAACATTACCTTTCCCACCGATGCCAAGCTGATTAAAAAGGTGATCGACAAGTGTAACAAGATTGCCCACGAACAGGGTGTATCCCAACGCCAGAGCTACAAGAGAACGGCCAAGCAACTAATCAGAGACACCTATAACGGCAAGCATCCCAAACGAGCGAAAAAGGCCAAGAAGGCACAAAAGAAGCTGCGTACCATCGCCGGGAGGCTGCTTCGTGAACTGGAACGCAAATTACCCGAGCAAGTACTTGGCGAACATCGCCAGGAACTGGAACTTTACAAAAAGGTACTAACACAAGAGCGGAACGACAAGAACAAGATCTATTCCCTGCATAAGCCCCACACCGCTTGTATTGCAAAGGGCAAGGCACACCGGCAATACGAGTTCGGAAACAAGGTGGGCATCGCCACTACTATGGGAAAGCGCATCGTGATCACTGCCGTCGACGCCTTTAGGGGCAATCCCAACGACGGCACTACCATCGCCCCCTTACTACAACAGTGCCAGAGCCTACACGGGCATTGTCCAAAGGAAGTAGTCTATGACAGGGGTGGAAGGGTCAAAGGCGGAAAGGTCGGGGAAACCACTGTATGCGTGCCTGCGCCACCCTTGAAAAGTGACAATGTGTACAAAAAGAGAAAGAAAAGAAAGAAATTCCGAGCAAGGGCAGCCATAGAACCCGTGATAAGTCACCTAAAAAAGAGCTTCCGAATGCAAGAGAACTACCTCATGGGGGAAAAAGCGCCAAAAATCAACGCTATGCTGGCCGCAACTGGATGGAACCTGAAAAAGTTAATGGAAAAACTTCTAGAACAAACTTTATCTGCCCTTTTCAGATTAAACCTGATGAACATAACAATCCCTATAAACCAAGAAAAATAGATTCATAAGGAGCGACTATATAGATTGCTATTCCATACACTTGTATATCCCTTATTCTAAGTTTTGGATGTGAAGTAGCCGATGATAATGAAGGCCCAACGGTAACCACATTTACCGGTGTAGTCGTTAATCAGGAAACCAATGAACCAATCGGTAATGTTCGAATATCTATCGCAGCGATTAAAATAGATTTCCCGTCAAGTGATATTATTGATAGTCAGCAATTAGAGACAAAAGACGGTACGTTTGAGTTTAGATTCGAATTAGAAGAAGATGTTGATTTTTTTAGAATAGGGTTGTCAGTTTTATATAGTAATGGTACGCTAATAAAGACTTTTAATGATGTGGAAAGTGGTTTGAGTTGTGTGCCTGGAAATTGTAGTGATTACAGACCGGGGCGAAATCATGACATTGTGGTTTCAGTTCCAGTGCCCTAGTTTCCTTTAGTATGGATTGTTCTTAACCTGTATTGATCATCTAAGAGGGACCTTGTTTGGTTACGCTGGTTTATCTCTTTTTAATTCGTACACCATACAAGTGGTTCCACCAAAGTCTCTTTCTTCAACAAATTGAAAGCCGAGCCTTTTGTAGAATGTTTGCGCTTTGGTATTGGTTTTTAATGGGTCAATCAGGATGCTATCTACAGACTTATCGCTAAAACATTTTGCAATAGCAAGTTCCATCATTCGGGTTCCATATCCCTTATTGAGATGGTGTTCTTCCCCAATCCAGATATCAATTGCTCGCTTATGGGGGGCTATGGGTCCCCAATAGTGGGTTTCTTCTAAATAGGGATCGATTATTTGGATAAAGCCTAAAGGTTCGCCATTCAATTCCGCAATTAACTGTTCTCTCCATTCAGGATTTCGAACCAATTCTTGCGCCCAAACCCACCCATCGTCGTCCGGGTCGCAGTCAATCACGTGTTGTTTGGTGTCCCAATATTGCACCAAATCAAGGTCCGCTATGGTTGCAGGTCTTAGCGTTATCATTGTTTTTAACAATCCTTGTCTTTTCTCAAATCTAGAACGATATCGTTTTCTAGTCTCTTAGTTGGTGTTATTTGTATTTTTCATACGTACTTCAAAAATGGCCGCATCGTATGCCCTGTCTAATTTGACGGTAATCCCTTTGGACATGATTTCCGAACCCTTACCACGGTATACAGTTGTCCCAGTTGGGGCTTCTTTTATTTCATAAATACTATTAGGATCTAAATCTTTTAAAAATACCTTTCTTGAGGACGCTAGGGCACCTTGACGGAATACACCGAAAATTCCTCCATTCATTGTTTTAAAATTAATGCGCTGCCAGCCATCCCAATGTCCTTCTCTTGGCTCGCCAAAACCTTGTAAGTCTTTTCTATAGGACATATAGTCGTAGGTTTCCTGCATCCGCAGCATCCATTCAGACCAAGCCCTAATTTCTCGTCTTTTAGCTTTAGGAATGTCCCGGGGGTCTCCTAAAACAATAGGTAGGGTTCCGATGAGGGACTTAAGGGCAAAAATAAAATCAGTATCGTCTAAGGATAGGTTGCCAATAACCAGAGCACTAGCAGGTAATGCTGGAGCGCGCCACCATGCCATTTGTCGCACTCTTAAAGCACCCAAGGGGGAGGGTTCTTCAAAATTGGATAACCAGTTGCCCTCTGCATGTTGGGCAATAGCGTAGTCCATAAGTTGTAGTTTACCTGCTGTTTCAAAGGTGCAATCGATAAAAAGTTCGGGCGCCTGCTCATGTAGGGCATCAAACATATGCAACATGTTCTGATATAACACATAAAAGGATTCAGGATGGTCTCGGTGCAACGGATGGTCTTTGGCATAGGAGCCTGAAATACTATCATTGTTTACATAAGGACTGGTAACTACTGCTAAATCCAGTTTTGCATATTCCAATCCGTGTTCTTCTACTAAAGACAAGATTTTTTCTTGGATATAAGAACGCTATTCTGTACCAAAAGAGGCTGTATAGAAACCAGTATCGATAGTACTTTCATAGTGTAGATTTCCGGGTTTCCCAGCTACGTTTTTTACAAACCACTCCGGATGTGTTTCAAAAACCTTGGCATCTTTGGTGGCTGAGGCAATGGAGACCCATAAACCTGGTTTCATACCCAAGGATTTGATGTAATCAAAGGTAGGAGCAAGACCATCGGGGAACTTATTACGATCTACTAACCAATCCCCGTAGTTTTCTCCCCAACCTCGGGTAGTCGATCTTCCATGATGGTTTACCTGCCAGCCGTCATCCACTACAAATTCCATTATACCGCATTCCGCGGCAGCTTTGGCCACCGATCGAATCAAGCTGTCATTAATATTTGTTCTAAAAGGGTACCATGTATTGTAGACAAAGGTGGGCTTGGTGCGCATTTGGGTAATTCGATTACCCATATGTAGGGTGACAAAACGGTTTACTTCGTCGTCTACTACTTGAAAACCATCGTCCCTGTTTCCATATAGCGCTATAAAAGTTTTAGGACTATGCCATTCTTCTTGCGATGCAATGTATTTCCTGAATGGAAAAGGTTGTGTTTGATGCGTAAGCCCAACTTCTATATTGTTATCCTGGGTGTGGTAGGCCGTTCGTTTGAGAATCCCCATCGTCTCATTTCCTAAAGCTATTCCTCGGCTTTTAGTAGTTTGGTGTACGACCATAACAGGGTCGTCCCAATCCCCCACGTACCGCCCAAGATGTTTCATCCGCGCATAATTATGATGTACTACACTATGTACATTGTCTAAGGTGGTGCACAGGTCTTCAATATTAAGTGCTTCCAACTTGAGCACTGCGCTCCCATCCGTATTCTTTATACTGATCCACTTTCGGATCAGAGGCAATTCAGGATAGACCATATAGTAAAGGCATAAGACAAAGTTTGGAGCCTTATTTGAAGTGGGAACAACAGTTAATTTAATTCCCTCACCCCCAAAATTATCTGCTATGGTATCTTTTTGTAATATATTCCACCCGCTAAAACCATCGTATTGACGGTCGTTGAGACGAAAGGAAAAATCCCTGCTTTTAAGGACAAAATCGAGGGAATCTCCAGACAACCGCAACGCGGCAGTACATATAGAATCTCCTTGCCAACTTATTTCTCTTAACAGTCGTTGGTTGCGCAGTAGCGAATGTTTCTTGGGGTTTTCGTCATCAGATTGTGAGAAACCCTGGAAGACAAAAGCTAATATTAAGCTACATATTATTCTCATTATTTAGAGTATTGATTTTGGAGTGATGATCTGTATATCACAAAGACAATATTTACCTATCCCAATACTTTGCGCAACACAACGGCAAACTCGGTTTTACTCATACATCAACGTTAGACGAAAATAACAACTTTTTTGTAGCACAAATTTTGACGCTATTCTCAATACACTAAAAAGGACGGTTATAGTGAAAACCAAATTCTGAAAATAAAATGTCATATTTACAGTATGAGCGCTTTAACAACATCCCGTATGAAATCAGTTTTTATAAGCTTGTCTATTGGACTTGCCTTACTGTTCGTCAATTGTAAAAAGGAGGTTGCGCCTGCGGATATTGTGATCTTGGCAGCAGACTATGGACTTTCGGGGAAGGAAGATGGTACCAGGGCAATTACTGCAGCCTTAGAGGCAGTACGGGCGCAAGGTGCTAGTAAATTGGTGTTACCAGCCGATACTTTGCACTTTTATACCGATAAGGCTTTGGAAAAATATATCGCCATATCCAACAACGACAATAGCCTTAAAAGGGTGGTATTTGATCTTTCTGATCTCGAGAATTTCACCTTAGATGGACAGGGTGCTACACTCATCTTTCATGGGCAATTGGTACCTTTTGTGATTGAGGGCGCCACAAATCTCACCTTGCGTCATTTTAGTGTAGACTGGGAAGACCCTCTCTATGGCCAGGGAGAAGTTATCGCTGTTGATCAGGAGCAACGTTCTTTTGACCTTGCTATCTCATCAGAATGGAACTATGAGGTGCATAAAGGCACCTTGTATTTTAAAACAGACCGGGGATGGAACGACACCGGAAAAAACCTCTTTTTTTATCCCAATGGGGAGGGCACAGTATACCATGTAGATCAATACAAACTGGATCCTTGGGGGAAGTGGCATTCTGATAGTTACCAGGCTACGGACTTGGGCGATAGAAAAGTGCGAATCCATAGTTCATTGACAAATCCACTGCCTGAAAAGGGATGGATGTGGGTCTCTAAAGGCACGGATGATCGCAGCGATCGCCTAAGCCCTGCGTTTAGAGTGTATCGCAGCTTTGGGGTGAACCTTAAGCGTGTAAACCTGTATCATTCCGGCGCTATGGGACTAATTGCGGAAAAATCAGGCGACATTACCATTGATAGTATGCGGGTCGCAGCGAATCAACAGCAACATCGTGCTGTTTCTACCACCGCAGATGCTACACACTTTGTGAATTGCCGTGGTATGATCACCATAAAAAACAGCTACTTCGCCCATATGCTGGACGATGCCACCAATGTGCACGGTATTTATACGAAAATAGAACGAGTGGATAAAAACGTACTCGCTATCCGCCAGATACACGAGGAGCAACTCGGTTTTGATTTTGCGGAACCCGGAGATAGCCTTGTTGTTGCCGATAATGAAACTCTAATGCCGGTAGACACCCTAATTGTAGCTGAAGTAAAATGGTTTAACGAAGGTTATCAGGAAATAAAGACGCAAACTCCTATCGATCCCAAGGTTTTACCTGGTTTTGGAGTAGAAAACCTATCCTGGAGTGCCGGACTTACCTTCGTCAATAACGTAGTGGAAAAAAATCGGGCCCGCGGCATTTTGTTTTCTACACGCGGGAAAGTGCATATTGCCGGCAATACTTTTTCCAATATGATGGCAGGGATTAGTATTTCTGGGGACAACAACTACTGGTTTGAATCTGGGCCAAGTCGTGAGGTAACCATTACGGATAATACCTTTGTGAATTGTACGTCCGGAGGCAAGGGCAATGCGGTAATCATGATCGCCCCTATGATTCTTAAACCAGAAAAAACCAATGGATACTACGGAGGACATTTTTCTATTACCAACAACCACTTTGAGGCCTTTGATCGATCCATAGTATATGCCATGTCTTTGGAAAACCTTGTTTTCTCGGATAACACCATTGTCCAATCCAAGACATACCCGCCCTTGTTTGACGATAAGCCTACCTTTGAAATTCTGCAATGCGGCACAACGGAAATCAGCAACAACCGATTCAACCATTATCAAAATGGTAGCATTGTTACGGACAGTATCTCAGAGACACAGCTCTCTTTAAGTGGCAATAGCAAACGTACTGGAACAATAGTGGTTAAGAATAAAGCCAAGGGTCTGTATAAAATTCTATAGTCGCCTTATATAAATCATTACAAAAGATAGCACTTATCTATTTACAATCTTTAGGAATACCACTGAGCACTACTTCAACCTAAGTTATGCGTTAGAGGTGTTTACTATTTTACAGGGATTTGCGAAAGTTGTTGGGCGTAGTTCCGCTATATTTTTTGAAGAAACGGGTAAAATGGGTGGGTTCTTGAAAATTGAGTTGATAAGCCACTTCAGCCACATCCAAACTGGTAAAGGAGAGCATCGTTTTACTCTCTAAGAACAGTCTTTCTTGGATAATGTCCTTAGCTGTTTTTCCAGTGAGTTCTTTGACAATAGTGGTCAAATAATTAGGCGTCACATTGAGTCTATCTGCGTAATCATTTACGCTTTTGGAGTCGATATAAAGCTTATTCACCAATTCCTGGAATTGCTGAGAAAGTGCCTGTTTACGGGTTAAATGACTTTCTTTAGTCTTAAACCGCTCGTAAACGGATTTACAGTAGTACAACAGCGCCACTAACATCCCTTCCAGTATCTTTTCTTGATAGGGATGTGGATTCTTAAAAATAGAAATCATGCGTCGCATATCTGTTTCAAGAAATTGTTGTTCTTCTGGTGTCATTAGAAAAACGCTGTTCTCTGTAATCTTTAAAAAGGGAAAGGTCTCTGTGAGCTCAGGAATAGTTTGGGCAATAAACGCTTTCCGAAATTGGATGTGTATTCCCTTTGTTTTTGGGTCACGCACCCACGAAAAGACCTGACCTGGTACGACGAACCATAGCGGAAACCGCTCCAAATCAACACTATTGGTATTTAAATTAATACTAGACCCTGCCGTTTCACTTAAAATCCCAATTTGATAATATCCCTGTCGGTAAGGCGGCATACAACGCCTGGCTGTGGGTTCTAAAGATTCTATAGTAAAAATGTCAAACCCAGGAATATGACTACGATGGTCAAAACCTGTTGCGGCGTGTATGTCATTACTAGTTTCAAAACCAGGAATTTCTTTTTGCGCCATACCGAAAGATAGCGCTATTTTTTAACTGACCAAAACCTAATAAAAGTGCTTTGTGCAATCGGTAAGTATGGTTGGCCCCATGGGTAACTGTATAACCAATTATAAAACCATTACCAGTTTATAAGCGATGAACAAGAGTAAACTAGAAAAGCCCATATAACCGGTTAAGACTAATGTGGCTTTGGTCCATTCATTAGTAAGGAAGGTTTGAAAATGGTTCTTGGCGGTATCCCTTATCTGACTTAAGTTCTTTGATATTTGGCGCAATCGCTTTTTGGTAGCTTCTAAGAATACCAATTCTTCTATAATCACATACAAGAGCGCGGGTTTATGGATATTTTTATAGGTTATTTTCATGACTTTTTTGATTTTAAATTCATTGTAAATTTAAAATCGGAGTCCCTCATTGGGCTAACCGAAACTATAGCAGAAATGACCAAAATCTAATAAAGAGATGCTTTTGTTCAGGTGTTTTAGACCAAAGTGATGCTGTTAAAGTGGCAGGGGACGCTAAAATAGGTCTCTGGCAAAGAAATACAGAAGGAGGGCTTATAAAGACCTTAGGGACCGCTAAGAATTTAGAAAAGCAATGGTTTGCTCAATTACTTTAGGTGTGCGAAGTATTCGAAAGTGCCCTGTGCCTGTTATCTCAAGGAAGTCGGCATTTTTCCAATCGTCTTTCACCTTTTTAGAACGTTCAATTGGGATAACCCTGTCGTTCTTATCGTGGATGATGAGCGCTTTGTCGACCTTTATATGCGGCACAAAATCACTAACGTTTAAATCTTCTACGTTCAACTGGGTTTCTTCCTCCAATTTTGCAATGAGTTGATGCTTCACTTTTTCGGTAATCCCAACTTGTTCCGCCACATCGTTGATTCGTTCCAAAAAGCGATTGGGTACGGTCAATAAAACGTAACGCTCAATTTCAAGATCTAGATTTTTGAACAATGCGTAGGTGGTGGCTACGCCTCCAAAAGAGTGACTGACCAATTTGTTGACCTGAAACTTTTTTATCAACACGCCTACCAATTCGGTAAATTCAAAAAGACTGGTTTTTCCTGTACTGCTAAACCCGTGTGAAGGGGCATCAAAAGCGTAAATGGTATAGCCTTGTTGTTGAAGTTCTTGAATTAAATCAGCGAAGTTCCCAGCTTGACCTTCCCAACCATGAATGAGCAACACACTTTTAGGTCCCCCCTTCCAAGTATATAGTTGAATATCGAAATCTTGAAATTTGAAGGTTTCTCGTTGGGATTGGTCCAAAACCACCAATTCGTTGGGTCTTAGCTTACGAATTTGCGGACTGGTTAACTGGTGATAAGCAAAAGCAACCACCCTCTTCGGAAAAAGGGTGGATGCTGTTTTAACAAGCCATTTTTTAATCACTAGATCTTGCGCTTTTTGGTAAGCATCCAGGTCCAAAATGGTATGAGCCAATATACCATTGTTGGGACTAAGAGTACTGTGAGTATAAATGTACGCAACAGAATGGGTAATAAAGCCAGAAAATCCCCAAATAGCCATAAGATTGCAGAGATTGTAGGGTAAATGGCGACCCAAACAATAAAGGTAGATTTAAGCTTTTTCATAATTGATAGATTTCAAATGCTAGGCTTGCAGATTTTCCAACAAGTGGGCTTCTGATGAGGTCCCTGGTATAGAAATAACATTATTGGCATATTTCAACAGCCAAGACAGGGAAAGCTGGTTGGTAGAAATCCCTTCTTTGTTTGCTTTTCCAAAGGTGCTATCGTCTGTGGTTTTATGCACCACGCTTTCATATCGCCTGTCCTTATAGCTAAAAGCATTTTGTACCGCATCGATCTTGGCAACCGATTGAGCGCTTTCCAGTTGTTCAAGAGTTACATTGGACACGCCAATGTGCTTAATCTTCCCCTCTTTTTGAAGTTGCGCCAAAGCACCCACTGATTCTTCTATGGGAATGTTTGGGTCAACGCGATGCAAGAAATAGAGGTCAATGGTTTCCCTTTCTAATCGTCTTAGACTTCCTTCCAGAGCAGTGCGCAAGTAATAGGGATGTCCATTAGATAGGACAGCACCTGGTCGATATTTTACGGCGCCACCCTTTGTCGCAAGCATAATCTTATCACCAAAAGGCTTAATCGCCTCCTGAACCAATAATTCTGAGGTATAAGGTCCATAAGAATCTGCGGTATATATAAAATTGACCCCATGCTCAATAGCGGTTCTGATGACTTTAATGGCATTTTCCTTTCTTGGTGTATCCCCCCAAATTCCGGGTCCTGTGGTAGCCCGCATGGTTCTAAAGCCGATTCTATTAATTTCAAAATCTCCTAATTTGAATGTGTTATTTGTTTCCATTGTATACTGTGTTTTTGATTACAGTACAAATGTCTGAAGCGTATATCCTTGTTGTATGGTGAAGAATTCAGGACTACTGGTAAAAATTCCAGTTTTTGAATTATTTGAGGCCTATCTCCTAGATTCAGATGGTGAAATTCCAGTTTTTTGCTTAAAAAATTTGGTAAAGTTCGAAGCGTCTTGAAACTTTAGTAAGTAGGCAATTTGATTTATAGCCATATCGGTATTGTTCAATAGGGAGCGCGCCTCAAGAATAATTCGGTCGGAGAGGATCTCTTTAGGGGTTTTTCCCGTTGCTTTTTTCAATACCTCTCCCAGATAGGTGGCATTTACTTTGATCTTTGCTGCAATCTCATAGATGCTCAAGATTTTATCTACCTTGTTCTGTGTGATATCGTATAGATGCTGTTCTACAATACGTTCAAATGCTTTTAGGATACGGTTTTGTTGGGTGCTTTTCTGATTTTGATACCTTAAATGGTAATGTTCCTTACTTTGTAGTAGAATGAGTTCTAATAAGGACTTGGCCTTCTCAAAGCGTACACTGCTATTGGAATGGCTGATGTCGTAAAGCTGCAGAAACATTTTTTCGGTCTCTATCAAACTATTTTTTACTAAGGGAACAACTACTTCGGATATGATTTTAAAACCTTCGAACTGGGTGACCAATTCCTTCAAGATGGGATGTTTTTCAAAAAAATTGTTCATAAAAACAATTACATACCCTTCCCATTCCGAAAGACGATTGTAATACCGT